>JAAUOU010000043.1 GCA_012034765.1 Pleurocapsaceae cyanobacterium CSU_1_1
ATTAAATAATACTCAGATTGAACAGTCGCATGTCCCTAAAGGATACCGCTCCGCATATAGCGGAGACTTTGCCTCATCGCCAAGGTCAAACAAAGTTCTCCAAATCTGGTGGGATAAGGGATATAGTCCCGAAGAAGATGCAGCCTTACAAAGGCTAGTCAAAAGTGGTCACAAAAGACTGGTCATAAGGTAGAAATTGATTTTTATACCTTAGATCAACGTTCAGCAAAGCCACAAAGATACCTTCAAGGTGGTGAAACCCCCGATATCTTTATGAGTTTCAAAGCAGAAAGCACTCTTAATCCCAAACTGGCGTGGGAGGGTAAATTAATTGATGTATCTAGTGTGATTGAGCCAGTTAAAAAACTATATGAGCCTAGAGCTTTAGCAACAGGCTATTACTATAATAATGTCGAGCAAAAGTATAGTTACTATGCAGTTCCTATTCATAGAGCAGCACTTCACATTTATTATTGGAAAGACTTAGTAGAAAAAACTGGTCGTACCGCAACAGATATTCCTCAAGATTGGGATGGTTTTTGGCAATTTTGGTTAGATGTGGCAAAAGATTTAAAAAATCAACATCAACAAGATATTTTTCCGATTGGTTTGCCGATGTCTGTAGAAGCAGGGGATACCTATCAGGCTTTTGAGTCTATTTTAGAAGCTTATAATGTCAAATTAGTAGACGAAGAGGGAAATTTATTAGTAGACGATCCCCAAGTACGTCAGGGTATTATTCAATGCCTAGATTGGTATACACAGTTCTATTTGCAAGGATATATCCCCAAAGATGCAGTAGATTGGAACAATGCTGCCAATAACCATCAACTGCTAAATCGCGAAATACTGACTACTACTAACGCTACTCTTTCAATTCCTGCTGCCTTACGTCAAGACAGTAACGCTTATCGTAATCAATTGGGTATTGTAGAATTACCCAACAAACCCAATGGTGAACCAATGCGCCATATATTTTTTGTAGAGCAAGCGGTTATTTTCGACGGAGCAAAAGATCCCGAGTTGGCAAAAGATTTTTTAAGATATTTAATACAACCAAAAGTGATTAACACTTTTCTTAAAGAATCAGGCAGACACTCTCCAGCATATATATCACTTTACGATGATCCTTATTGGACTAACCCTGAAGATCCTCATACTTCCACAGTCACTAAAACCTTAACTAAAAGTAAAATTCGTCCTATTTATCCTGCTAATAGTCCTGCTTACAGCATTGTACTTCAAGAGAATATTTGGGGTCAGAGTTTGAAAAAAATTGTCTTGAATAATATTACTCCTGAACAAGCAGCGGATGAAGCAATCGCTAGAATCAAAGAAATTTTTGCCGAATGGGATGAGCAATAATCAGTTTTTTTTCGTTTATTTCTGAATTTAATCTCTAGTTCTTCCCGATTTAAGCATAAGCTGAAGGGCGATTTATTTTTGATCGCTGTTGACTTTACTAGGTTCTTGGTATGAGGAAAAGCAGGAGAAATTGTCTTAAAGCTAACTTGATCGAGATTGTATTAGCGATCGCAATTATCTTGATCTCGGCAGCCTGCTCAAATATTTTCCCACCCGATCCTCAAATAACTAACGAGTCGGTCATCAAATCAAACGAAGTTAATATTTGGTGGGAACAGGGTTTCAATCTCGAAGAAGATCGGGCGCTTCAGACTGTGGTTAACAACTGGCAAAATCAAACTGGTTACAAAGCCAAATTATCTTTTTTTACCAATGATGAGTTGATCCCCAAGGTTGAACGAGCAGTTGCAGCAAATCAGCTTCCAGACTTGATGATGAGTGGCAAAGGCAATCAAGTACTTTATCCTCGTTTAGCTTGGCAAGATCGGCTAGAGGACGTTTCGGATATGATTGAACCAATTCAAAATGATTATTCAGAGGAAATTCTTCAAGCAATTACTTACAGCAATAATCACCAAAGGAAACACAGCTATTATGGAGTACCTGTTCATCAAACTACTATCTTTATTTTTTACTGGCAACAACTATTAGCTTCAATAGGCTTGAATCCAAGTGATATTCCGCAAAATTGGGATGATTTCTGGCAGTTTTGGCAACAAGCGCAAGTTAAACTCAAAAAACAGAATTTAGACATTTATAGTTTAGGATTGCCTCTGGCTGGAGATAAAAGAGCAGATGATACTCATTATCTATTTGAACAAATTCTCGAAGCAAATAATATCAATCTACTAAACGATCAAGGTGAATTAGAGATCGATCGCCCGAAGATACGACAGGGCATTATTAAATGTTTAAACTGGTATGCTCAATTGTATCGACAGGGGTACATTCCACCCGATGCAGTTAACTGGTCGAATACTGATAATAATCGTAATTTACTCAATCGCCTGGTTTTAATGACTCCTAATGCCACCCTTTCGATTCCAGCAACTGTACATCAAGATGCAGATACTTATTACAATCAGCTAGGTATTACGGGATTTCCTCATAAACCTAATGGTGAATCCATGCGCTACCTATTATCCATTAGACAGGCGGTAATCTTTAAAAATTCCCCTCATAAATCTTTAGCCAAAAACTTTATTCGTTATTTTATCCAGCCTCAAGTCACAATTGACTATCTCAAAGCCACTCATGGCAGAGGTCAACCAGTCCGCAAGTCTGTCTGGTCAGATCCTTTTTGGCAAAACACCAAAGATCCTTATCTTGCTACTGTTACCAAGATTCTTACCCAGGAACAAACACGTCTTTCTTATGAAGTCGAGCATCCTGCCTATAGCCAAGTTTTAGCTGAAAACGTTTGGGGTCAAGCTCTTACTCAAGTAACTGCTGGGAAAGTTAAACCCGAACAAGCAGCAAAAAAAGCGATCGCCAGAATCAAAGATATTTTTGCTGAATGGGATGAGCAATGAACAATGAGCAATGAGCAATGAACAGTGAACAATGAACAGTGAACAGTGAACAATGAGCAATGAGCAATGAACAGTGAGTAATCAGTAATCAGTAATCAGTAATCAGTAATCAGTAATCAGTTTTTTTCTCTTTTATTTCCCGATTTAATCTCTAGCTCTTCTCGATTGCTTCATAAAGTATAAACAGTCAAACATCTGACTAATACTTACTACGGAGAAAACAAAATATGTCTACTAATTACAACGAACCAAAGAAAGCCTACGAAGCTCCAAAATATGAAGCTCCCAAAAAAGAATACGAATATGAAGAATATCAGCCTAGCCAAGAATACTACGAACCTCCTGCCAAAAAAGATGTATATGTAGATTCTTATTGGACACCTACCTATGAATATATACAAGACAAATATTCTGAGGAAAAGTATCCCGAAAAACAGTATGTGCCTGAGAAAACTGAAGAAGGTTACGGCACAGGAAAAGCAGACTATTTAATCGCTAATGAATATAACAATGTTCTGGAAACTTACGCCAAAAATGATGTTATAGAAGCTGGTTACGGCAGCGATAAAATTGATGCTGGTAAAGGTGATGATTGGCTTTGGGGTATTAATAAAGAGCATAATGCTGACGATAAAAAATATGCTCAAGACGATTATAAGGAGGTAGATTGGATGACTGGCGGTAAGGGTAAAGATATTTATGCCCTTGGCACTGAAAAATATGCTCACTACGCAACTAATGGAGAAAAAGACTATGCAGTAATTACCGACTATACAGCAGGAAAAGATGCTGTCATGTTACATGGTGCTTCAGAAAATTATGTAGTGGGAGAAAGCTCATCCTTAGAAAAAGATGGAGCTATGGGCGATAAAGCAGCATCTATTTACTGGGATCAAGACAAAAACGGTTCTTATTCTAAAGGAGATGATATGGTAGCTGTTTTTGAGGGCTACAGTGCTAATGAAATTACTGCTGCTAAAGATAGTTTTGTTTATGTAGCAGCTTAATCTTAATCTTTAGTTGTTTAAAGCTATAAACTGTAGGCAATAATTACATACTAAGAATGAGCCAGGGTAGTCTTTACCTTGGCTTTTTATTTTAATAAGCTATTAGCTTTGGTTAACAATTGTGCTTTCAATATTAGTAATTAAAGACCATCAAATCAAAAATTATAATAGGGGTATTTAACCCAATTAGCTGAAAGCTAAAAGCTTTTTGTTGCATATATAATTGTTTTTCAAGCAAGATTTCTCTAGATATTCCCGATCGCTGTATATTTTTAAGTTATTAAAGCTTATGGAATTAAAATTATGAATACTGCTTTACAAATAAAAGACCATACAATTACCGCAGCAGAGATCATTCCTTTGTTAGATAATTATCGAATGCTACCACAGTTTTTACGGGAAGTAATTATCGATCGCGCTATTGTTAATATTGAATATACCGCAGCAGAATTTGCTAATGTCTATCAAGATTTTCTTCAACAATATCAGTTAGAATCAGCAAGTAAACTAGAGACTTGGATGAACAAGAGGAGTATAACTAAAGCTCAGTTAGAAGCTCGAATGATTAGGAATATTAAGTTAGATAAATTTAAACAAGAGCAATGGGGACACCAACTAGAATCTTATTTTCTAGAGCGTAAATTGGCTTTTGAGCAAGCGGTTTTTTCGCTAATTAGAGTTAAATCGGTAGGAATGGCAAGAGAACTATATCATCGTCTTCAAGAAGGAGAAAACTCTTTTGCTGAATTAGCTAAATTATATTCTCTGGGTGAAGAAGCTAATAATAATGGTTTGGTCGGTTTGGTAAAGCTGATCGATCTTCATCATATTCTGGCTCAAATGCTCCATCGCAGCCAACCAGGACAACTATTACCCCCCAGACAAATTGAAGATCATTGGGTAATTGTGCGTCTAGAAAAATATCTCCCAGCTAGACTAGACAAAGCCATGGGCGAACGGTTGTTAAATGAATTGTGCGATCGCTGGTTAGAAAAACAATTAGCCACCATTAATAGTAGTAAAATTAACGCAGTGTAGTTCTTTATTTTTGATTCCCAATTCAATGCCGAGAGAACGCAACCATCAACCCAAAGCTGACATCTTAGCCATCGATGACACTCCCGAAAATTTGGCTTTGTTGTCTCAAATGCTGACGGAAAAAGGTTATAAGGTTCGTAGCGTCACCAAGGGATCTACTGCTATTAGGGGAGCGGTTTTTGCCCCGCCAGACCTAATTTTGCTAGATGTGAAAATGCCCGAAATGAATGGCTATGAAGTATGTCAGCAACTCAAGGCAAACGATCGCACTCGTGATATTCCGATTATTTTTATTAGTGCATTAGGAGATATCTTTGATAAGGTCAAAGCGTTTCAGGTTGGTGGCGTAGACTATATTACCAAACCATTTCAAATTGAAGAAGTCTTGGCGAGGTTAGATACTCATTTAACCATTCGCCATCTTCAAATTAGGCTGGAAGTTCAAAATAGCCAGCTACAGCAGCAAATAGCCGAAAAAACCGCAGCCGAAGACAAGTTTGCTAAAGCCTTTCGTGCTTGTCCTAATCCCATCGCGATCGCTACTTACGACTCAGGACAAGTATTAGAAATCAATCGAAGTTTCTTGCAAATGAGTGGTTATAACGCAGCAGAAGTAATTAATAGAAATATCCCACAGATTTACTCCAGTTCAGCTTTAGCAGTGTACCAGCAAGCAGTAAAAAAGTGTGATTCCCAAGGGTTTGTTCACAACTTAGAATTAGAATTTCCGACAAAATCGGGTCAAGTTAAAACAGTATTGCTTTCAATGGAGTTAATTAAACTAGATGGTCATAAATGCACCCTGCAAATTTTGAACGATATTACCGAACGCAAACGCTTAGAAAATGAATTTATCTCCTTAGTCAGTCATGAACTACGAACTCCCATGACTTCAACAATTGGCGCTTTAGATTTATTAAATTCTGGTCAACTAGGTACCTTGAGCGATCGCGGAAAACAAATTCTCCAGGTAGCCATACGCAATAGCGAACGTTTGATCCGTTTGGTGAACGATATCCTCGATCTAGAACGAATGAAATCAGGCAAAATTGCCATCAAACCAACAACTTGCAATCTACAACCATTGCTAATTCAAGCTACGGAAATTATGCAAGCAATGGCAGAAAAAGCTCAAGTTCAATTGATCCTAGAAGAACCTTGTGATATTTCTCTCCACCTAGATTCAGATCGCATGTTGCAAACATTAACTAACTTACTTAGTAATGCGATTAAATTTACCGAACTTGGAGGTAGAGTTAGCTTAAAGGCTATTGTTCAACAAGATTTCTGTCAGATAATTATTCGAGATACTGGTAGAGGTATCCCTGAAGATAAACTAGAGTCGATATTTGAACGTTTTCAACAGGTAGATGCTTCTGATTCTCGTACCAAAGGAGGAACAGGTTTGGGACTAGCGATCTGTCGTCATATTATTGAGGAACATAAAGGCAAGATTTGGGTAGAGAGTGTGTTGGGCAAAGGAAGCTCCTTTTACATTAATTTGCCTATAGAAAATACATCATCTTCAAATTTACTAGATCTTTATAGTGCTGCTGCTGATGTTGAATTTGCGGTTGGCGATCGCGGAATTTCTGATGAGATGGATGATGATACCAATTCTTAAAAATAGCTGGAGAGATAAATTCTCTAAATATTCCCGATCGCAGTTTAAATTAATTAAATTCCATTTAATTATGACAGCTAAACAACATGAGTAAAAGCATTTTAATTATTGATGATGAAGAAGATGTCAAAGATATTGCTCAGATGGGATTGGAAATGGCAACAGATTGGCAGGTGATTACAGCCAGTACAGGCAAAGAAGGATTAGATTTAGCCAAAAGTAGCCAACCAAATGTGATTCTCTTAGATTTAATGATGCCTGAATGGGATGGGAAAGAAACCCTCAGACACCTCAAAGCCGATCAAAGTACAGCCACTATTCCTGTAATTCTGATGACTGCTAAAACCCAATCAGCGATCGCACCTGAATTGACTGAATTAGATTTAGCTGGCGTAATCACCAAACCATTTCGTCCTTTGGAGTTACCAGAACAAATATCTCAGATTTTGAGTAGGGGCGAACGGCCGTTCGCCCCTACTTAACTTTGAACGCAAGTCTGGTATAAAGAATGTAAGGTTGTACCATCTTTGCTAAATTCAGCTACGGCACAATCAAAAGCAACTTGAAAACGTTCTGGCTGAGTAGTTCGGACTTGTTCAGCAACCTCTATGCCTTCTGGTGCAGTAAATACTTGTTTTCTTAAGCTAGTCAGCAGTTCGCTTAAATGTTCTTTACCTTGGGTTTTGTCTAAATTAGGCATCCCCATAATAAAATCTCCGTTGTCCCAATAGCCTGCAACTTCATCGTTACGACAAGTGGCTTGAATGAGTTTACCCCATTGCGCCAAAATGCGATCGCCTATTCCATGACCATATTTAAAGTTGATTTGCGCTAAGTCAGTTATCTTCAGTACTGCTAAACAAAATGGTTGATTCAGTTTTTGAGCTTGCTGTAATAAACTTTCGATTTGCCGACTGCTTTGAGTACGATTGCTTAGTCTGGTTAGGGGATCTTGAGTAGCAAGTTTATGTAACAAACGGCTGCGATCTAGTCGGTTATTGATCCTCGCAATTAATTCTGCACCAACTACGGGTTTAGCAATATAGTCATCTCCGCCGATTTCAAATATTTGTTGGATAGTTTTTGCATCCTGTCGTGCAGTGAGAAACAACACGGGTAATTCTTGCCAGTCTGGATCGCTACGGATTGCCTGACATAGCTCAATACCGTTGATTTTAGGCATTTCTACATCAAGAATTACTAGATCGGGTTGAGTTGCTTGTAATACCTCCCAAAAGTGTAAAGGTTCTGCCAAAGTGCTGACTTTGATTCCCCAAGGTTCTAAGATTGAGCGCAAGACAGACAGAAAGACAACATCATCATCGACGATTAAAATAGATGCAGTTGCCGATTGATTTTGTGGGATTAACTTACTAGCAGTTTGCCAAATTTTCCCAGGAGTAACGGGTTTGGCTAGAAAGCTACTTGCACCCATATGAATGGTTGTCAGGCGATTATTTAAACTATTAGTATCAGATAAAACTATTGTTGGTATTGAAGGAGTACGAGACTTTAATTTACTGATTAAAGATAAATATTCTTGTTGATTAGTAGTTATTTCGGTATCTATTACTACTGCATAAGACGAGTTATCTTCTAACCAAATCTCAGCTTGGGTAAGATTATTTACCTGATGCCAACCAAATCCTTGAGTCATACCTAGCTGCTGTAACTTTTGGCTTAACTGATTATCAGCAGAAATCAATAAAAATTTTGTCTCAGTAATAGTTTCGCTAGTTGAGGTTTCATCCAGCGCTAATAAACTATCTAAATCTGTGACTAAAGAAATAAATTGTTCTCGTTGTTGAGTATCTAAAATTAAATTATCTTGCAGCAAAGTTTCGATCTCACGAGCAATATCTGTTCCAGCATCCCTGGAGAACATGCCCAAAACCCCTGCTAGCTTATGGGCTGCCTGTTGAGCATCCTGTTGCAATTGGGAGGATAAATTAGCTTGTTTGACTTTAGCTACAGCTTGTTGAAGTACCTTCAGGCGCTCAGACATCTTGTTTTGATACTTGAGCCATGTTTGTTCCATCTCCCGATTAAATTTTTGCTCGATAGAAGCAGAAATAGTAGAAATATTATGATCAGCTTGCTCAGATTCAGCAACTTTCGGATGAAGACGGTAGCCAATACCGTAAACATTTTCAATCCAATCTACTACCCCCGCTTGTTTGAGTTTTTTGCGTAATCCTTTGATGTGCGCCTTGACGCTTTCCTCCAATGGCAGATCGTCGAATGTCCAGATCTTATCTAAGATTTGCGATCGACTAAATACCCTGGCAGGATTGCGCAAAAATATTTCTAATAAACTATATTCTTTGGCTGTCAGTTTAATTAGCTGTTGTTGATAGCTAACCTCACAACTACTAGGATTCAAAATCAGTCCATTAATATCTAAAACACTAGTAGGAGCAACTTCTTTTCTACGGGATAATGCCCTCACTCTGGCGTTTAATTCTCCTAAGTCTAAGGGTTTGGTTAAATAATCATCCGCCCCAGCATCTAAGCCCAAAATCCGATCCTGACTAGCATTTTTAGCCGTCATTAACAAAATTGGGGTTGTGTAACCTTCAGAACGCATTTTTTCGCACAGGCTTACTCCATCCAATCCTGGCAAATTAACATCGAGCAAAACTAAATCATACTCTCCAGTTTGGACATACTCCCAACCCATCTGTCCATCTGCTGCTATTTCCACTATATGGCGTTGGCTGGATAGAGAGCGTTTAAGTACTTCTACTAAAATGTCGTCATCGTCAACTACTAAAATTCTCATAATATTAGCCCTAAAGGGTTAGCTTCGCATCAGATCGCATTTCTCGACTGCACTCTTCTCAGTTGAGATCATGAAACCAATTCGGGAAGAACCAGAGAAATTTTTAACTAAAATTAATGTTGATGTTGCTTGATTGACAAAACTTGAGGCAATACTGTAGGTAGCTGGGTAAGCTTAACAGCTTGTACGTACTCTAATTATCGAGTTATTGACTGAAGAATATGTTAATGTTGCGGAACATTACATTTATTTAATTGATAATTTTTAATGTTAGGACATGATGGGAAGTTTTTAATCAGCGTTATTATCCCAACTTATAACCGTAGTGATCTAATTCTAAGAGCGATCGCTTCTGTAATTGCTCAGTCATACTCTCACCTAGAAATAATCATCGTGGATGATGCTTCTCAAGAAGATATTGCTGGAGTTATCAAACAAATAGATGATTGTCGGATTCAATACATTCGCCATCCTCATAATTTGGGTGGCTCTGAATCTAGAAATACAGGAATCAAACATGCTCAAGGAGAGTTGATCGCTTTTTTAGATTCTGATGATGTCTGGTTGCCTAATAAGCTACAAACCCAGTTGGATGCGGTTGCTCAAGCAGTACCACAGCATAATCTGCATAATCTGGTTTGTTACAGCAAGTTTCAATTATCTCCCCAGGTATTTTACGCTCAATCAATTTTTCCCTCTCAGGGTAAACAAACTCAGGAAACAATTCCCCATTATTTGTGGGTATCTAGAGGAGAAATGCTGACAAGTACTCTATTAATTGCTCGTGAGTTAGCCTTGAAAACTTTATTTAAACCTGGGTTAGTCAAACATCAAGATTTAGACTTTGTGATGAGGTTGGAACAACAGGGGGCTACATTTATTTTTGTCCCTCAAGTTTTGACAATTTGGCACAATGAATCTAGGAGCGATCGCACTTCAAAATTAAACGACTATCAATTTTCTTTGAGTTGGATTGATACTTATCGAGGATCTATTACTGATAGAGCAATTAAAGGATTTATTTTGAAAGAAGTAGCCCCAAAAATGCTCTTAGATTATCAAAAAAAAACCGCAAGCAATTAAAATACTGATCGAGGGATTGCGGGAACAACTTATTCCCTTAAACCATGTTTTGTTTCTATTGATTAAACAGGCTATTCCTCGAAAATTTCAGCTAGCTTTAAAAGTTTTATTTCAAAAGGCTAAGTTAATTAGCAGTAGATAACAACATACTGTTGTATTTAAGAGGTTCAAGATGCAGTCAGTCTAAAAATTATTAGATAAGTATGTAAATATGATTATAGAAAAAATTAAATGCAAAAAAACTTAATTAATAACAGTATTAACAGCTTTACCAGTGGTAAAAATGACAAGGTAATCTTCTTATTTATCGGTTTTGCCCTGTGGTTTGTTTCACCAATCTTAGGTATTTTTGCGCTGCTTTATTTTGTTTATTTAAATAAAAAGGAAAATAGTCGTATTAATCTCCTAATTCTCTTATTAGTAGTGATAACTATTACAGTTTTTGTCTCTTCTGTTGATATTATCTCTGATTTAGCTGTTTATGTTGATAACTATGAACTTTTAGGTAAAGAAACTCCTTTTGAAGTTGCTGGAGGAGGAGGATTCGAGTTTGTCATGTGGTTGGTAAGTTATCCAGTTTATGTGCTTTCTGGAGGTTCTAGATATGCTTTTATCTTCTTTTGGTCATTAGTAATCAATTTAGTTACCTTCTTGGTAATCGTTAAAGCTTTTTCTCCCAGAAAATATGCGTTACTAGCTTTATTTATTGTTGCCACACCAAACTTTATTGGCTATCAGGCGTTTTTGCTCCGACAATATATCGCTATAATCATCTTTTTTGTTGCTTTAATATACCTTGATAAAAAAATCTGGCTGTGGACTATATATTTGCTAAGTGTGCTTACTCATATTGGCAACTTACTGTATTTACCAATTTTATTACTATATAATAAAGTAAAAATATTAGAATCTAAAATAACTGTCTTTTTCGTAGTTATATTTGGCATCACTGCCGCTTTCAGTGCCTCTATTGTTTTCGATTTAGCTTCTTTTGTCGCCAAATTTCTGCCATCTCCCTATTCTTCAATTATCTTAATCAAAACCTATCGTTATGGTAGAGAGCAGGTTGCTTCTTCAGACTTGGGTATTGCCTTTGTCGAGCAGTTTATAGTCTTTATGATTATTATCTTATTGGTTAATAATAAAGTAGTTAAGCATCCTCAAGAAAAAGTACTTAAATTTTTATATCCTATTTTTCTAGCAGTTATGTTTATGGGGCGAAACATTTTCTTATTTTCTAATCGTTTTGCCTTTATCTTTTTCCCCTTTGGTGGATTATTTTATTATTTTATAATTGAACATAACTTAAAAATATTTAGACGTGAAATCATCAGTTTTTTACTGTTAGCTAAAATTATTTATTTTATCTATTTTATGAATATTATGAATAATGGTGAAACTGTGTTGAGCTTTATGCACGGGAACACCCTTGGCTCTAACTTTTTTGACTATATCGAAATAGTTTATGATGGCTTTACTGAAGACGTAAAAATTAAAGAGCTACCCGATCGCATTATTATCTAATAGCTGCAAAGTGAAACAAAGATCAAAAAAGAGAAAACCGCCCGATAAATTGCCGAGCGGAGTGTGGTGTGAGGAGTGAACGGAAACTTTTGTCTCCGCCCACTATTATTCTAAAATAGAACTTTCAAATTGCCAGAGTTTTTGGCTGAAACAGCATAAATATTAAGTTTGATTAAGATAAATCTTGAGAAAACTTAAAAAAACTGCTTAGGTAGCATAGATATGCAAAAACCAGCCGATCGCAATTCCCAAAAAAACAAAGCGTACCACCTGCCAAAAAATATCGGGTAACAAAACGCTTTCAAGACTCAATTCCAGACTGTCTAGCTCTTGTTGCAGACTGCGTAGTTCAGTTTTCAGGGGTTGATTGAGAGATCGATCTTGTTGCTGTTTTAATTCTTGCTGACGCGCTTTAATTTGCGATCGCTTTTCCCAGTCTTGTTTAACCTGATCGTGTCGTGACTGAAGCTGCGCCAAAGATTGCTCTACTTCAATCAAGATCTGTGCCAACTCATTTTCTTTAGGATCGCCAGATTTAGGAGATGACATCGCTAAAATTAGTAAAATTAATTAGAAAAGCAATTTAGAACGACACGATCTTAACCTATGTTTAACGTAACGCCGATATCCAGCAATCAAAATAAAGTTCCTGCTGATTTAACAGATTTAGAGTTAGCCCAGGCTCTGGTTGAACGCAGCGTCATTGCCCATCAAAACTGGCATCGCCTCAAAGGCAATAGAACAGCTCAAGCCAAACAACAGCTAGCCTCAGCACTAGTATTGCTGTTAAAAGACCAACCCGAATTAGCTTTGCAGCACCTCAATCAAGCAGCAGGATGGCTCGACGGCTCACTGGCTGCGCCTCCTTGTCCTGATGCTCCAAAGCGCAAAAATTCTCCAGATAAGTACAAATAAGTCAAATAAGTCAAATAAGTATTTTAGCTAAACCAAAGATGGCTGGACATAGCAAGTGGGCAAATATTAAGCGACAAAAAGCGAGAGTCGATGCCAAAAAAGGCAAAACTTTTACTCAACTATCGAGGGCAATTATCGTAGCAGCACGGAACGGTATTGCTGATCCTGAGGGGAACTTTCAACTACGGACAGCAATCAACCAAGCCAAAGCAGCAGGGGTGGCGAATGATAGTATTGAGCGATCGCTAGCTAAAGGAGCAGGAACTTATCAAGATGGGGAAGCAAGCCTAGAAGAAATACGCTACGAAGGTTATGGTGCAGGAGGTGTGGCGGTTTTAGTAGAAGCTTTGACGGATAATCGTAATCGTACCGTTGCCTATCTGCGGACAGCATTTACTAAAAATGGCGGGAACTTAGGCGAGACAGGCTGTGTTAGCTGGATGTTTGAGCAGAAGGGTGTGGCGATCGTCGCTGACGTAAATGAAGAAAAATTGCTAGAAGCTTCTCTCGAAGGCGAGGCAGACAGTTATCAAATGTACGACGAGCGAAATGCAGAAGTACTGACAGAAGTTACTAACCTGGAAAATCTTAACCAAACTTTGCAACAGTATAATTGTGCGATTGAAGAAATACAACTGCGCTGGATACCTAATAATATGATCGAAATAACCGATCCAGAGCAAGGGCGATCACTAATCCAACTTATCGACACTCTCGAATCTTTAGATGATGTCCAAAAGGTCACCGCTAATTTTGAGATGAGTGAGGAATTAATTGCAGCTTGTAGCTAGACAATAGATAGATCAGAGCGAAAAAATAAAAATTGACAGTTGACAAGACAATTTTTCTCGGCTATTAAAGATACTAAAAAGAGAGTAATAATTTCTTATGAGCAACTGCGGAGCAATGTCTAGTAGCAATCGACAGCCAGTTCTTCCCTTAGCTGATTTACTGTGTCATAAAAAAATTGAACAACTAGCTCTTTTACCCATTGGGGTAAAAATCAAATCATTTGAAATTAAAAATCAAGATTCCTCTAATTGTGTTGCTGTCAAGAATTTGCACCAAAAAGTCAAGCTCCCTAACTTTGTAGATTTACAGTCTTATGCGCTAGATTTTAAGCGTCAGCAAATCCTCAACCAAACTCCTAATTTTATTTCGGCTACACTCCAGGGGAATTTAACGGCAAATAAAAGGTTTTGGTGGCAGTGGCTGTTGTCAACTACTACCAAAATTTCAATTTTAGTTTTGCTGATTTTATTTCAATCATCTTCTCAGGTGAGCAACCTGCTGGAAAAAGCGAAAATTTATATCGATCTAGATTCACAAAAAGCAGCAACTATTCCTGCTAGCAGTGTGGCTTTGTTAAAGAATAGCCAAGCCTCACCTTTGAATCGAGCAATTGAGGCAGCAAGGGAAATTGAAGTTAACTCTCCCTATTATCCAGAAGCGAAACAAGACATTACTCGCTGGAGTGAAGTAATTCTCGATATTGCTAAAGGAAGAGCGGGTGAAGGAGACTTGGCTGGGGCGATCGCTGCTGCTGAGTTAATTCCGCAAAATTATTCCTCTACACAATTAATTGCTCAAGAAGCAACGGTAGCCATGGAAGATTGGCATTTACAAGCGCAAACCCAAAATCTTAATCGCAATTATCTAGCAGAAGCCAAAGCGCAAATCTCCCTCAATCCCAATCAAGCTTCTGCTTACAATCAGGCAATAGAAATTTTACAGCAAATAGTTCCAGGAGCAGAGGAATATCCAGAATCTCGAAATTTGATTGAGCGCTGGAATAAGCAAATATATCTGATTGCCAAACAACGGGCAGATCAGGGCAACTTTCAGCAAGCAATTGAAGCTGCTTTATTGATTACTCAAGACTCTTTATATTATCGACAAGCAAAAGATTCAATCAATCATAGAATCGAATCGATGTATGTACAATATAGTGAGCAACTAAATGTAGTGAGAAGAAAACTGCACTAAATTAAGTTCACTACAACAAAAAAATGATCGAACTACATACACATACTACGTATTCTGACGGTATTTTGACCCCACAACAGCTTGTAGATAGGGCTGCTATTGCTGGGGTGCAGGCGCTGGCGATTACTGACCACGATACTCTACATGGTTGGGATGAGGCGATCGCGGCAGCCAAACAATACCAGCTGGAAATTGTGCCAGGGGTAGAATTAAGTACGGTTCACAACGGGCGATCGCTTCATATTCTCGGTTATTATCCTCAAAGAGCATCGTTAGAAGCGCCCCTGCAAGAGCGTTTGGCAGGTAGAAAGCGCCGAGCAAGGCAATGGTAGAAAATCTGTCTCAGATGGGCTATCCTCTAGAATTAGACCAGTTAGACGGCAATTTAGCCCTGGGTCGTCCGCATATCGCTAACGCTATGATTCGTGCAGGCTATGTAAGTTCTAGTCAGGAAGCTTTTGAACGATTTTTAGGCGAAGATCGGCCAGCTTATGTTCATTATGAAAAGTTTTCCATCCAAGAAGGTATTAGTTTAATTCGCGATTGCGGGGGGATTCCTGTTTGGGCGCATCCTTATTTATTCCGTGGTGGCAAGGTAGAGGATGTTTTACCAGAGCTTCTAGCAGCAGGATTGATGGGACTTGAAGTGTATCATCCTCATCATGGGAATAATAAGGTGAATCGTCTCAAACAATTGTGCCAAGAGCATAATCTCTTGATGACAGGAGGAACAGATTACCACGGTTACGATCTAGAGCATCCTGAAAACGAACGCTGGCAATTGAATCAGCTAAAATTACCCTTAAGTTTGCTAGAATCTTTGCAGCAGTTAGCTCGCTAAGGCAATGGCTTGCACCTATCTGGACTCAATTAATCGTCACTAATACACCAAGCGACAAAGGCGATTAATAACAGGGCTAAAACCCACCAGCCAAGAGAAGTAAAATGAATAGCCAAATTTACAGGAGTAAATATTAAAGTTTCTGTAAAAAACCAATTGCCGATTAACAGTAAAGCTAGAATGACCACGAGTAACATAAATTTCAATTTAATTTGAATCTTGTTGAGCAGTACCGAATCTGTGATGCAAAATAAGCAAAAAAGTTCAGAGAAAAATTAGCTATAAAATAACCAGCAAATCTTCAAAGATTCCTAAGAGCCACGCAATTTAGGCAGTTAAGTGTTGAAATAAAATTTTGCTGCCAATAAATATCAAAATTAATCCGCCTACAAGTTCTATTTTATGACTAAATTTATTGCCAATTCTGTGACCAATAAAAACGCCGATAAAAGATAAACCGAAAGTAATTACTCCAATTAAAGTTGCTGTTAAAGTAATAGAGATTTTTAATAAAGACAATCCTAATCCAGCAGCTAAAGCATCAATACTAGTGGCGATCGCTAATACCAAAAGAGTCGATGAATCTAAAGGATTAATTTTTTTTGCTCATGCTCTGGTTGAAGCGATTCATAGATCATCTTTATGCCAATCAAGCTTAATAAACCAAAGGCAATCCAATGATCTAAGTTGGCGATCAGATCACTAAAATTAATTCCTACTGCCCAACCAATTAAAGACATTAGAAATTGAAAAACACCAAAAAACAAAGCGATTTTTAAAGCTTTATTAATTTTGATTCTTTGTATTAGTAAGCCGCAGGAAAGAGAAACGCTAAATGCATCAGCAGCTAACCCTAAAGCTAAAAAAGTTGTTGATAAAAAGTTCATTAACTATAAATTTAGCATTACTAAATATTTTAAACTATTGCCTAGTATAGTTCTTTATCTGTTTTTTTATTTATCATATTCATCTCATTTTTAGGCATTGTTTAATCAGAGTTGAACTACTAAATAAATGAATGATAATTAATGCTTGATGTGAATTAGTTCCCTTGAACTATCTAGCTTTAATCAACCGTTGAAGATACTGTAAAATTGCTAAACCTAATAATATTGAGGCTGCACAGATAAGCCAAAAATAGTTAGTGAATTGCGGATGATCCAAAGCCCAGCCGCCTAATGGAGGACCGATAAAATAGCCGATCGCCCAGCATTGAGAATTGATCGAAAAATACACTCCACGCAAGGATTCAGGTGCTAGTTCTGCCACTAAGCCAGAAGCAACAGGGGTATATGTCACCATGCCTAAAGACATTACGCCTAATGTTAAGCCTGCCCAAATCAAAGTATGATTGGGCATATTGCCCGTTACCCAGACTAAAATAAAGGCTATTCCCCAAATTAAAAAAGACAAGCTTAATCCTGCAATACGAGTAAAGCGATTGAGTATCCAAGCAACAGGAAGCTGGCAAATCGCCGCCAAGGCAATGTGCCAAGTAAATAAAGCACTGATAACTTTTTCGGAGAAACCTGTGGTGGAGTCAGCTAGCTGGACAAAGTTTTTTAAATACAAAGGCATAGTGCTTTGTACCTGGGATAAATAAATGGTAAATAAAATATTAACCGCCACAAACACCATCAAAGCGCGATCGCGAAAAGCAAAAGACCAGCCATTCTGCTGATGATCCGCCGATAGTGATTTAAATTGATAAGTTTCGGCGATCGCAAAATAAATTACGGCAAAAAAGACAGCAAAGGAAATACCGTCAATTACAAACAAAGTTCGATAGTTGCCAGAGTTAGCAATTAAAACACCACCTAACACCACCCCTAAACTCAAGCCCAAACTATCTGCCAGTCGAGTTACCGCAAACGCCTCATTACGCTGCTGGGGAGTAGTTAAATCGATAATTGCTGCTTCGGTAGCTGGCCAATACATCCCTACCCCAAAACCCATCAATAAATTGCCTAATACCAGGGTCGTAAAATTAAACGATAAAGATAACACCACGTCTGCCAAAATTGAGATAGCAGCGGAGGCTAATAAAACTTTCCTGCGTCCCCAACGAGGTGAATCTACTCCCTGTCCTGCCAAAAATCTGCCCACAACACCAGAAATTGAGCCACTCCCCAAAGCGATCCCCACTAGCGTCGATGAAAGTCCCACTTCGTTGACGAAAAAAATTGGCGCGTAAAACAATGTAAAACCAGTACCAATTTCTGATAACAGTCTGCCTGCTGCCAAAATCCACACCTTGAAACTAAAATTCAATACCTCAGCCATAAATTATTGCTTGATTGTTATTGATTGGCGATCCGAGGCTAGGCGCAAGCCTAATCGTAATTTTGGTTGAGCCAGGGTCTAAATAATTAAAATATTCAAAATTTTTATCAAATAGCGCTTAAGTATTTTAAGCTGATCGAGTGTGTTATGCCTCAACTGCAAACCTTGTCATTATAGTTGTTTGAAGTATTTAACTAAAGCTCAGGAATAGGGTTAAATCTATAGATAGATATGAGGTTAGTACAATTTGAACCATGTTAAATTGTAGAGTATAAATACTTACTTAGGGGAAACCGTAATTCAAAAAAAATAACTGGTTAATAGTAGGTCTTATAATTAAGTTGTAATAAATAACGGTTTATTCCCAAAGTTGAGAAAATGTCAGCATTTATCACAGCCAAAAAGCTGTCTGTGGTATAACATATCCCTGAATCTTAAATAAAAGAGGACTAATATGAGCGATTTACAAGAGCAATTACAAAAAGCCAGAGAAGAAGCAAGACAAGCTTGTGGCGGGGACGGAGCAACTTCTGCCGAATGTGCAGTTGCTTGGGATACAGTAGAAGAATTATCTTCCGAAGCATCTCATCAAAAGCAAAAGACTCCAACAAAAAATTCTTTAGAAGTCTACTGCGATGAAAATCCTGATGCTTTAGAATGTCGCGTCTACGAAGACTAACATTTATCCCAAAGCCTATTGGCGTAAATGTTTAATTTAAATGTTCAATTAAATAATTGTTGACCAGGAAGATGAGAGTAAATCAAGCTCTCATCTTTATTTTTTGGGGAGGTTTAACTCCTTTGTCTAGTCAACATCTCGATTAGAGAGGGCGAAGAAACCTGACCCGAATGCGTCGTCCGTGATAGAAGCCTCCTCTGACGGTCAATCCCAGTCTATAATTCTTCCCATGGACTAGCGTTGACTTAGAGCAATTGTTGATGCACTCTTAAAAGACGATTTCAAGCTGTTTAACTGTAAACACCAAAATAGTAGACACAATTTCAACAAGATAAATAATGGATATTTGGTTTAGACCTTTGGTATGGATGGACTATCGTTTGGGAGTATTGCTAGCGGTAATTCTGCCTTTAGGATTATTAATTTGGGCTTTATTTCAGAGACAAGAAGCCATGCAAAGATTACTGATCATTTATTGGCGAGTTGCTAGCTTATTAATGATTACGGTTTATCTCTTAATCCCTGGGTGGAAAGTCGGATTTCTTAGTGGTTTTGCAGCCCGCATTTTAATTGCCATTTCTCTTTGGTTTTGGGTCGATCTCAATGAAGAAATTCGCGACATACCTCAAAATTTTCTTAAGCTAGTATTTACCTCTTGGCGTTGGGCGATGACTGCCTATTGTACTTTGGGTGCGATCGCTAAATCATTTTTTCTTCCCTGTGGTATATCTAGCAGTACCGCCAAAACTGCTTTTTGTCAGGTATGGTTAGAAGCGCCTACAGCCTATCGTAACTTTTTCCACAACAAGCCAGGCAATGAAGGATTTTTAGGCTTTATGGGTTCAGTTGGTTTGGTTATTTACATTATTTATCTAGCATACTTTGTCCTGATTCGTCTTGGCAAACAAGGGCGATCAGCATTGGAACAGTAATTATGATCGAGAATCAAAAGTTGAGATAGGGGCGATCGCCCATACAAGAATTAATTAAGCTGAAAGCTAGAAAAATGATGCTAAAACCCATTAGCCTACGTCTAGAACAATACACTCTCCAGCGAAAACAAGAGGTCTTGATGGTTCACCTGGAGACTGCTGCGGGCGAACCTGATACGGTAGTGATCTTTGCAGGATTTTCTAGTTCTCTAGTCATGCCGACGGCTTTTGATCCTGATATCCCAGTAATTGCAGCGGATTCCAAGATTCATTCAATCGATCGCCTTGCCAGCCCTTATAATCCTAGCAACCCTCAATATCTTGAGTCGGGGTTGAGTTTGCCAGAGATGATTAAGATTCTAGAAACAATGAATCTATAATGCAATGCATATTTCAACTGAGATTAAGTAACTATTAAACAATCTTAACTATCCGTTGACCTTAAGCAGATATACTCAGTAACAGTGTTATTTTACCCAAAATAGCAAAATATCGTTTAACTTATTGGGTGAATATAGGGAATATTAAGATTGAGTATATATTAAATTTTGTAGTACAATTTTTGCTAATTATAAAACATATTTTCTCAGCAAAAATACTCAATAAATTTAATTAATCATCAGCATCAGCCGTAGGAGTGTATAGGTGTGAATAATTTAGCCAAGACTTTATTTAATACAGGTCAATTGCCACAAACCCCCTTGTTTGGCACAGATGGAATTAGGGGGAAGGCGGGAGATATTTTAAATGCACCTTTCACCCTACAGCTAGGATATTGGGCTGGAAAAGTTTTAGAACAGGCAGCGAACCGTAAAGGTTCAATTATTGTTGGGCAAGATTCACGCAATTCTAGCGATATGTTGGCTGCGGCGATCGCAGCAGGATTGACGACCGCAGGGCTAGAAGTTTGGAACCTAGGCTTATGCCCCACTCCCTGTGTGGCTAATTTAGCCAGCGACAGTGAAGCAATTGGTGGGATTATGATTTCTGCTAGTCATAATCCGCCACCAGATAACGGCATTAAGTTTTTTAGCAACAAGGGAACTAAGTTATCTGATTCCTTAACCCAAAAAATCGAGACTCATCTGAGAACTGATGACATGCTCCAGAGTACTAATTTAGCTTGGGGTAAATCTTATCAGCGCCCCGAATTAGTCCAACAATATGTCCAGTCTTTACAAAAATCTCTGCCGCAAAACACTAATTTTCAAGGAATGCGTATTGTCCTAGATTTAGCTTGGGGTGCATCGGTGGGGGTTGCTCCAGCAATCTTTCAGCAGTTAGGTGCAGAAGTAATTAGTCTTCATGATTTAGCCAATGGCGACCTGATTAACGTTAATTGTGGCTCTACCCATCTAGAATTATTAAAGCAGGGAGTACAAGACTATCATGCCGATCTTGGATTTGCCTTTGATGGTGATGCAGATCGAGTTATGGCAGTAGACAGCCAGGGAAGAGTAATTGATGGTGATTACATCCTCTATCTTTGGGGTGATTTACTACGTCAGCGACAACAGCTACCCAATGATTTAATTGTGGCGACGGTAATGGCCAACTTGGGTTTTGAACGAGCTTGGCAAGCCAAGGGAGGCAAAATGGAGCGTACTGCTGTGGGCGATCGCCATGTTCAAGAAGCCATGTGGCTTACGGGAGCAATGTTGGGAGGAGAACAGTCAGGACATATTCTCTGTCACCACCATGGAGTATCAGGGGATGGCATTCAAACCGCCCTACACCTGACTTCTTTAGTTAAACAGTCCGAAACTTCTTTAACTGAATTAGTGGATAATAGTTTCCAAACCTATCCCCAAATTCTGCGTAATGTCATCGTTGAAGATCGCGAACGTCGCAGCAAATGGCAAGAATGCGAACCTATCCAATTGGCGATCGCTCAAGCAGAAGCAGCAATGGGTGAACAGGGACGAATTTTAGTTCGGGCTTCAGGAACTGAACCTTTGATCCGCGTTATGGTGGAAGCTGCCGATCAGCAGTTAACTAACTATTGGACAGATAAGCTGGTGCAGGTAGTGGAACAAAATTTGGTTGCTCAAATCTAGCTGCTTAAAAGGATTCTTATCTTTTAAGAATCATACAGGCTAAAAGCCTGTGTAAGTGTCAAGTTTGTAGTGGAACGTTTTAAACTTGTATAGTAGTCCTGTTTCATCTTCTCGCTACTGTTGATTTGATATGAATAACGCCAGCAAAAGATACGAGAAAAAATATAACATTGTTACCTTCGGTTGCCAGATGAATAAAGCTGATTCTGAGCGTATGGCTGGCGTGCTAGAACACATGGGTTTTAAAGCTACTGACGATCCTAATATAGCCGATTTGGTTCTTTACAATACCTGTACTATTCGTGATAATGCCGAACAAAAAGTCTATTCTTATCTGGGTAAACAAGCAAAACGTAAACATCAGCAGCCAGATTTAACTCTAGTCGTGGCTGGATGCGTTGCCCAACAAGAAGGAGAACAGCTCTTGCGTCGTGTCCCTGAATTAGATTTAGTGATGGGACCTCAACATGCTAACCGCTTAGAAGACTTGTTACAACAGGTTTTTGATGGCAATCAGGTGGTGGCTACTGATCCAATTCAAATTTTTGAGGATATTACCAAACCCCGTCGCGATAGTGATGTGACTGCCTGGGTTAATATCATCTATGGTTGCAATGAGCGCTGTAGTTACTGTGTTGTGCCGACTGTACGAGGAGTAGAACAATCTCGAATTCCTCAAGCGATTAAAGCTGAAATAGAAGGCTTGAGCAGACAAGGATACAAAGAAATTACTCTGTTAGGACAAAACATTGATGCCTATGGTCGAGATCTACCAGGCAGCACCCCAGAAGGCAGACATCAACATACGTTAACCGATCTTCTTTACTATATCCATGATATTCCTGGGATTGAGCGTCTGAGATTTTCCACCAGTCATCCCCGTTATTTTACCGAAAGATTAATTAAAGCTTGTCAAGAATTGCCCAATGTTTGTGAACACTTTCATATTCCCTTCCAGTCGGGAGATAACGATATTCTTCAGGCGATGAAGCGGGGTTACACCCAGGAAAAATATCGTCGCATTATCAAAACGATTAGGGAATATATGCCTGATGCTGCGATTACTGCTGATGCTATTGTTGGTTTTCCTGGTGAAACAGAAGCACAGTTCCAAAATACTTTGAAGTTAGTTGAAGATCTCGAATTCGATCTAGTTAATACCGCTGCTTATTCACCTCGTCCAGGAACACCTGCTGCTCTGTGGGATAATCAATTAAGTGAAGAAGAGAAAAGCGATCGCCTTCAGCGTTTAAACCGTCTAGTCTCTGTTACGGCAGAGGCTCGTTCTCAGCGTTACTTGGGGCGAGAAGTAGAGGTGTTAGTGGAAGCGCAAAACACCAAAGTTCCTACTCAGCTATTAGGAAGAACCAGAACTAATCGTTTAACCTTCTTTCCTGGCAAAATCGAACAATTAAAAGGCAAAACAGTCAAGGTGAAAATTCAGGAAATTCGTGCCTTTAGCATCACAGGAGAATTAATTGAGTCAAGATAAGGGCAAGGCAATGTCTTAGTCTTATTCGTACGAAAGTCTAGTAATTAGTAATCAAAACCATGAGCCAATCAACAATTAGCAACGAACAGCACAAGCAAAAAATGCAGCGTCGCCAAGAGGTGCAACAAAAGCGTCTGGCCCAGAAAACCCAGGAGAAGGGTTTAATTATTGTCAATACGGGTAATGGGAAAGGGAAAACTACCGCAGCCTTGGGAATGGTTATGCGATCTCTGGGACATGGATATAAAGTGGCAATTGTCCAATTTATTAAGGGTGCTTGGGAACCTGCGGAAAAAGCCGTACTGAGTAAATGGTCAGATCAGCTAGAGTTTCACGCGATGGGAGAAGGATTTACTTGGGATACCCAAGATCGGGAACGGGATATTGAAAAAGCAAACGCTGCTTGGACAACCAGTTTAGAGTATATTATTAATCCTGAATATCGCTTAGTCTTGCTTGATGAGGTTAATATCGCTCTCAAGTTAGGGTATTTAGACGTGGAAACGGTAATTGAAGGTTTAGCTCGTAAACCCGAAGATTCCCACGTAATATTGACAGGAAGAGGCGCTCCAGAGCAGTTAATCGCGATCGCCGATTTGGTCACAGAAATGTCTTTGGTCAAACATCCCTTTCGAGAACAAGGAGTTAAGGCTCAACCAGGTATCGAATTTTAAGCGACTTAAGAATAAATGCTATTTTAGAATTTCTGTTGTTTGGGAATATTATTTTTTAAGCAATATTTTTTTAAGCAATATTTTCAGTCGCGAGATCAATTAATTCATGAGTAGTACAACCTCTAATAAGGGGATTCAAGTTTGGCTAGAACGTTCTATAGAGGCTTTATTTCTAGCAGGGCAAGTTGTGGTTCACTTATTAAAGGGTAAAATACATCGTCAAAATACGACAGAACAAATGAAGATTGTAGGACCAGATTCTCTGATGATTGCTCTGGTAACAGCAACTTTTGTGGGAATGGTATTTACGATTCAGGTTGCCCGTGAATTTCTCAATTTTGGTGCAGTTCAAGCGATTGGGGGAGTTTTGGCTTTGGCTTTGTGTCGGGAATTAGCCCCCGTTTTGACCGCCGTGGTGCTGGCTGCCAGAGTCGGTTCGGCATTTGCTGCGGAAATTGGCACAATGAAAGTTACCGAGCAAATTGATGCTCTTTACGTCTTAAAAAGCGATCCTATTGATTATTTAGTCATTCCTCGTTTGATTGCCTGTTGTTCAATGCTGCCGATTTTGACAATCTTCTCTCTAATTATGGGTTTGATTGGGGGAATTTTTGTAGCTGATTTTTTTTATGGTATTTCTCAAGTACTATTTATTGACTCCATCAAGACTTTTTTACAGATTTGGGATTTAATTAGCGCACTAATTAAAGCAGTTATGTTTGGTGGCATTATTGCCATTATTGGCTGTAGCTGGGGTTTGACTACTACTGGCGGAGCCAAAGGAGTTGGGGAATCTACCACCACCGCAGTAGTTATGGCGTTAATTGCGATTTTTATTACTAACTTTTTTCTTTCTTGGATTATGTTCCAAGGTTTAGGTCGTCAGTTTTTAAATTAGTTACCAATCAGGATTAAGTAGCCATATTTTGCTTGGTTTGTCGCAAATAATTACACCATTTTGCTGCCAATAAAATATCGGTAAAGGGAATCAGGATCGATTTTTGGTTTTTCAAGTCAAATTCTAGGCTGGGTTTTCCTTTGTTTGGTAGATTTTCTAGATTTACGTCAACAAGGCGATCGCTCACCAGGAGATTGATCTGATTGACCTCATCTAAAGAGAAAGTTTCTAGCTCGACCATACCCTGGCGGGTAGGCTTTCCCCAGGTAATTTGACCTTCTTTTCTACCTAATACGGCGTAGATGTCAAACTTGGCATTATCAAAATCTGTTGCCCAAATTTTGTAGGCTTCTAGCTTGTTATATTCATTCCAGCCACTCCAGGCTAACCAGATAAACGCCACCAGTAATGGTAGCCATAATAATCCTCGTTCCATCTAACTACTACCTACTACTCTACTGTACGGGCGAACTGCCGTTCGCCCCTACCCTATTACCTTCAAGCCAATCGCCTAACCCAATTCTAATCTTCCGCTAGCTCAATAATTCCCCCACCCAAAACCATGTCATCATGGTATAAAACTGCTGCTTGTCCTGGGGTAATACCAAACTGATGTGACTCAAACATGATTTTGATTCGAGCGTTACCCAAAGGAATTATCTGTGCGGGAACAGAGGCAGAGCGATAGCGAATTTTGACTTCGGCGTGAATCGGTGTAGTAGGTTCAACAATTGATACCCAGTTCATTTTAGCAGCAGTACATTCAAGTCTTCCTCCTGCATGGCGATCGCCTACCACAACTCGGTTCATGATCGCATCTAATTTAACTACATATAAAGGTTCTGGCGCAGCAATACCCAAACCTCTACGTTGTCCGATGGTGTAGTGGTGAATACCTGTGTGTTTGCCCAGAACATTCCCCGCCATGTCGACAATTTCTCCCTCTTTCTGGTTAATATAGCGGTCTAAAAACGTCTGCATTGAACCATGAGCTTCCACCAAACATAAATCCTGGCTTTCTGGCTTTTCTGCCGTAGCCAACCCAAATTCAGCAGCAATGCGTCGGGTTTCCTCTTTAGTTTGATTTCCGAGGGGAAAAACCGAAGCAGCTAATAATTCTTGAGTTAAATCGTATAAAAAATAGGACTGATCTTTATTGGAATCTACTGCTTTTAAGAGCTGATAGCGATCGCTATTTTCGTCGTATTGTATTCTGGCATAATGTCCTGTAGCAATTTTGTCTGTCCCTAGCTCTTGTTGAGCATAAGTTAACATCGGCGCAAACTTCACGGTACGGTTGCACTGAGAACAAGGCAGAGGCGTAACTCCTGCTTCGTAACCGTTTACGAGATAATCAATAATGTGTTCTTGGAAAACATCTCGACTATCGACAATATGATGGGGAATTGCTAATTCTTCGCAGAGCCGTGCAGCATCTACCATGCCTTCCGAGCAGCACTGTCCTTTCCCCTTCATCAACCAGAGAGTAAGACCAATAACTTGATAACCTTGATGATGGAGAGTTGCAGCAGCAACCGAGCTGTCTACGCCACCTGATAAGCCGACAACGACTTTGTTCATGAAACTAATTCGAAAATATTTAACGTTTATTCAAGCTGGATTTATTTAGCTAATTATTGCTCATCATACTAAATTTTCTCTATTCCATGAACCTGAATCACTATCAATATTTTTCGCTCTCAACTTTCGAGAAATATGTTTAAATCTTCAATTAGTTGAGTCAGTTCTGCTTCACTAGTTAAGCGGATGCGATCATCTCGTAGCGTCAGGAGAATTTTGGCAGCAAAAGGACTGGGGTAAATATTGGGATTACAAAAGATTTCTAAAAATACATCTCCTGTATAGCGATATTCCATTGATTCTTGCTTAACGGGACGATTACCCGCTCCCGTATTAGCTGTGGCGATCGCCTTAAGACTTTGCATTAGTGCAGCTATTTCTGTCTGTAACTGTTTGGCAGCGTCTTCTGAAAAACTAAAACTAACTGCCCCTTGAACTAAATTGAGGGTTAACTGAGCCATCTTAAAAAACTTAATTTAATTTAATAAGTAAGAATTAATGCTAATTAATCTTGATAAATTCTTAGTTTGAATCTATCAGATTTCAGAGATTTAAAAATTTATTTGTCAGAAAATATCTCAATAAGTTACCTTTTTCTAAATAACTCAACATTGCAACAAGCACAGTCCAATAGAGACTACCGCTAGTTTTCAGACTATGATTATAAGACAAAGCATCTGGACAGAGTTTCCCTTCTTAATATGGTGCAGGATAATCGCTCACAGGTTCGTCGTGTTCTTTGGTTTACTTTACTTTTAAATTTGTTTGTCATGAGTCTTAAGTTTGCTTTGGGGATAGCTACTGGCTCATTGAGTCTGCAAGCAGATGCTCTCCATAGCGTTACAGACAGCGTCAATAATATTTTAGGTTTAGTAACCAATCGGTTTTCCTCTCCCCAGCCAGATCGCGAACATCCTTATGGACACCAAAAGTTTGAGGCGATCGGCGCATTGGGCATCGCTGCATTTTTGGGCATTGCCTGTTTTGAAATTCTGCGCGGTGCAGTAGAAAAAATTTTTTTTACTTCTGAAAGTGCTGCTGTGAAAGTAGCGCCAACTGAACTATGGTTATTACTAGTAATTCTCGGAATTAATATTTTTGTCGCGTTTTATGAACGTAATGTCGGCAGAAAAGTCAACAGTCCAATTTTGATTGCCGATGCCAAACATACAATGAGCGATATTTGGGTGACAATCATTGTAATTGCTGGTTTGATTGGAGTCTGGCAAGCAGAAAAGTTAAACTTCCCTCAATTACTCTGGCTGGATGTAATTTTGGCTTTTCCAGTGGCGCTTTTAGTCTTTTATAGTGGGTGGCAAGTAATTAGCGAAAATCTACCCTGGCTAGTTGATGAAATGGCGATCGCCCCAGAAGCAATTTATGATCTGGTGATGAAAGTTCCAGGAGTTATTAACTGTCATGATATTGCCTCGCGGGGAATGTTGGGTAGACAGGTATTTATTGAAATGCACCTGATTGTTAATACTGATGATTTAGTCGTTGCGCATCAGATTACCGAACAGATTGAAGATAGATTAGAACAGAGTTTTGGTACGCTGCGGGTTATAATTCACGTCGAACCACCAGAATATGAAGAAGAAAATATTAGCTTTGGTAGTAGCGAAGCTATCAAATAGAGAAAGTAGGAGAGGGATAATTCAACCACGTTTAAACTTACAGTTAAGTAGTTAAGTCATTACTTTCAAAATACTTAAAGCAAACAAAGTCCAGCCACACAAAGACCCGATCGCAAACATTAGCGATCGCCCTACAGGAATGTTGACAATATAAAAAACAGAATAGAGTAAGCGTGCTACGAGAAAAGCGATCGCAGCAATTTTTGCCCAAGCAGATTCTACTCCTGTAGCATAAGCCATAAGCGCAGCTAAACCATAAATAGTTAGAGCCTCAAAGCTATTTTGGTGCGCCCAGGTAGCACGTTTGGCATAATCAGGAAGTTGCTCGAATATAGCGCGGGGTGCGGATTGATCGTAGCCAGCCTTAAATCGTCCCCAGGCAACAACTAAAAATGGCGCATAAGTTAAGACAACTGCTCCAATAATTGAGCAGAGCAAAATTAAATTAACGGGTATGTTCATAGCAAAGAGTCGCAAGATTGATGTGAAGGTGAAAAAACACCAAAAAAAAGGGCAGCGATTGCTACCCAATCAAAAGGTTAATTAGACTGATTTAGTCATCACTAAGCCTAACTTTTAACCAGCTTCTTAGTTTTAAGTTTACGCAGACGAATTGATTCTGGGGTGACTTCGACTAGCTCATCAGAACCAATATATTCAAGAGCGCGTTCTAAGCTCATTTCAGTCGGGGCTTGGAGTTGAACCAATTCATCTCCACTAGCCGCACGGTGGTTAGTCAACTGCTTGGCTTTACAAACATTTAAATCAAGGTCCTGGGGACGATTATGTTCACCAACAATCATGCCTTTATAAACTTTAGTACCAGGAGTAATAAAGAATGTTCCGCGATCTTCGGCATTTTTCAGCGCATAAAAAGTGGCTACACCTTCTTCAAAAGCGATAATCACTCCGTTGTAGCGAGTTTCTAGTTCACCAGAAAAGTCACGATACTCTAGGAAACTGTGGTTCATAATACCTTCACCGCGAGTAATGCGCACAAAGTCACCACGAAAACCAATTAAACCTCGGGCGGGGATCACAAACTCTAGTTGAGTCCGTCCACCGCCAGTTTGCATATCCTTCATTTCGCCCTTACGCTGTCCAAGACGTTCAATACAGCTACCAACGGCAGCTTCAGGAACATCTAAAACCAGATATTCAAAAGGTTCACAGGGCTTACCTTTAATTTCGCGGTAGATTACCTGGGGTTGGGATACTTGGAATTCATATCCTTCCCGTCGCATGGTTTCAATTAAAATACCTAAATGTAGTTCCCCACGACCAGAAACCAGAAATTGCTCTGCTGAATCACCATCTTCTACCCGCAGAGCCACGTTAGTTTCTAATTCTCGCATAAGGCGATCGCGAATTTGACGTGAAGTGACGAAACTTCCTTCCAGTCCCGCAAAAGGCGAATTATTCACAGAGAAGGTCATTTGCAAAGTAGGCTCATCTACCTTAATCAGCGGTAGCGCTTGAGGCTCATTAGGACAGGTGATTGTCTCGCCAATATTAGCATCAGCAAACCCCGATACCGCCACAATATTCCCTGCACTAGCCTCATCCATTTCGACTCGCGCTAGACCTTTAAAACCCATCAGCTTGGATATTTTGGCTTTAACAACCTTGCCATCTTCTTTAATCAAGGCGGCCTGTTGACCCGATTTCAACACCCCATTATGAATTCTGCCAATTACAATCCGACCCAGATAATCAGAATAATCCAGGGTTGTTACCTGTAGCTGCAATGGCTTGTTCACATCTCCTGCTGGGGGTGGAACATGGTGAAGGATGGCTTCAAACAAGGGCTTCATGTCTACCCCTTCTTCATCGAGGGTTTCTTTGACATACCCTTCTAACCCAGAAGCATAAAGGGTAGTAAAGTCGCACTGGTCATCATCTGCACCCAGTTCAACAAACAAATCAAATACTTTATCTACCGCACCATCTGGATGAGCGCGAGGACGGTCAATTTTATTAACTACTACAATCGGACGTAAGCCTTGCTCTAAAGCTTTTTTCAAGACAAAGCGAGTTTGTGGCATTGGTCCTTCGTTGGCATCAACAATGAGGACACAACCGTCAACCATTCCCAAGACTCGTTCGACTTCACCACCGAAGTCAGCATGACCAGGGGTATCAACAATATTAATTAGAGTATCTTGATAGCTAACTGCGGTATTCTTGGACAGAATTGTAATTCCCCGTTCTCGTTCAAGATCGTTAGAGTCCATGACACAATCTGGTACATCTTCGCCTTCGCGGAAAATACCCGATTGTTTGAGGAGTGCATCTACGAGAGTGGTTTTACCGTGATCGACGTGAGCAATAATGGCAATGTTGCGAATAGGAAGAGACATATGATTGGTCTATTAGACTTTTGTATCTTTTTCTCAAAGATTCTTAATAATTATAGCTTGAATTTGTTTTTTATTTATCTTGAGTTATGGGTAAAAAAATGATGCGACGAAAAAGAAGCTTTTTGCTAGTGGCTATTTTGGGGATTATCTTCGATCAGCTAACTAAATATATTGTGGTGCAAAATTTTGCCGAAGTTGGTGATACCTTGCCTCTGTGGCAAAATGTGTTTCATTTTACCTATGTAATTAATACGGGAGCAGCTTTTAGTTTTTTTCGCGGACAGGTTGATATTTTACGCTGGATTTCTCTATTAGTGAGTATTTTCTTGGTTGTGTTTGTTTGGCACTCACCAAAAATGACTTTACTTGAGCAGTTAGGTTATGGGTTTATTTTATCTGGGGCGGTGGGGAATGGAATAGATCGCTTTTTATTTGGTTATGTGGTTGATTTTCTGGATTTTCGTCTGATTAACTTTCCTGTATTTAATGTTGCTGATGTTGCGATCAATCTTGGTGTGATCATACTATTAATCTGTAGTTTTACGGCTTCATCTAAATCAGAGCGAAAAAATCAGTAATTAAACTATCTCCTACCGATAGTTTGACTAAGGATAGGAGATCGGAGATAACTGATAACTAAATTTTTTCTCTTAATAAATGCTCTAAATCTTGTTAATTAAAGTAATATTTAAAGCTTTAGATTAATCACCAGTGGCTAAATAGTGCGATAGGTACGATAGTTAATATTAGGGAAAATATTATCAATTAGCTCTACTTTTTCTAACCATCCAGAATCGATTTTACCGACTAAAATATCATCGTAAATTTTGTTAAAACGGAGTAAATGCGATCGCGTTCTGCGAATTGCATAGGGTACCATTGTCCCAGTACGCATAATAAATGCCCAGTCAGAGGATTGTGCTAATAAGACTTCTCTGGCAGCCTGATTTAAAGCTCGCCATTCTAGTTCATCCGCAGGTTCACGATTAGCTAGGTCGATCATTCTTTCCGCTGCTTTGTGTAGATGGGGATAAACCCAAGCATTAGTGTCGTTCAGCCAATATTCATGAAACCCTTTATACCCCCAGCTAGATTGAGATGGACGACAGACTTGTTGAGTCGGCTGCTGCTGAAGATATTCCGACAGGTGTGTCATGTCATATGTACCTTGGTCATACCAGCTTTTACGGAACAAAAAGTTGATAAATTGAGGCCCTTCATACCACCAATGACCAAATAGTTCAGCATCGTAAGGCGAAACCACAATTGGTGGACGCTGCAACATGCCACTAAGATTCTGAATTTGGCGTTCGCGATTATACATGAAGTTACCAGCATGTTCGGCCGCTTTTTCTCTTGCCCAATAAGGATCGTATAAACCTTTTTCGGTCAATCCGCCATCACGACTAGTAATTTTATGGTATTTAATACCTGTGTTTTTACGTTGTCCATTGGGCATAATATAAGGCTTAATGTACTCATATTCAGCTTCCCAACCTAAATCTTTATAAAATTCACGATATTCTACTGCGCCAGGATAGCCCACTTTAGAAGACCAAACTTGCTGAGAAGATTCATGGTCGCGACCAAAAGCTGCTACTCCTGTTTCAGTAAAGATGGGAGCATAAGAGCCATGACGAGGACGAGGACGAGCATAAAGAATACCATGTCCATCAGTGAGGAAATAACGCAAGCCAGCATCCGCCAGCATTCTTTCTAGACCTTCATAATAGGCACATTCTGGCAACCAAATTCCCTTGGGAGCGCGACCAAAATTTTCTTCATAGTGTTCACAAGCGACTTTAATTTGCGACCATACTGCTTGTGGATACATCTTCATTAATGGCAGATAGCCATGAGTTGCCCCACAGGTAATAATATCAAGGTTGCCACTATCTAAAAATTGCTTAAAAGCGCCTACCAAATCGCGATTGTAACCTACCCAAGTCTGGCGAATCTGACTAAATGAGTTGGCATAGTATTCAGCCAAATAAAGCATATGACCGTTGTGTTGATGTCGGTCAATCTCTTTGGCAATTAATTCTTCTAGTTGGGCTAAATGAGCATCGTAACGATCCTGTAACAGTTCATCCCGTAGCATTGACACCAATGGCGGTGTCATACTCATCGTCATTTTAAAGTCTACTCCATCCCGCTTTAAGCCTTCAAAAACTTGCAGCAGAGGGACATAAGTTTCGGTAATGGCTTCGAACAGCCATTCTTCTTCTAAAACAAAATCGCTTTCTGGATGTCGGACAAAAGGTAAGTGGGCGTGTAAGACGAGTGCAAGATAACCAAGAGCCATGATGTAGTATGTAGTATCTTTAAATATTTTTTGAGGGCAGTGAAGACGAGGTTTTAAAAGCTAGGGGTGAATTTGAATTATGGAACTGGGGCAATCTAGGTAAATTTTATGATATCTTAATAGTGTCTTCTGATAAAGTTTTAGTTGCGGGTAAACTCTCTTTAATTAAGCTAATGGTTAACTGATAGCTATTTTCAATTAAAAACTTAATTGAATTATTTTAGTTACTTCTGTTAACACGATGCAAATAACAGAGGACGATCGCCTAAATCGTCTTCTAATAAATGAATATTGAAGTGCTGAGTTAGATTTAGTGTTGCATTTTCATAAGCAATGTCCCGATTCCGATCAAGGTAACGCGGAGGAACTATTGCTTCAACTATTATTATTTGTCGATCAACGTTCTTCTTCAGAAGAGCAGGTTCAAGAAATTAAGGCTTACCTACACGGCTTGCGCTCTGATTATGCTTTCAAGTTAGATGTAGTGGAGATCGAGAAACAGCCTCATTTAGTAGAGTTTTTTAGATTAGTTGCTACTCCTGCTCTAGTAAAAATGTCTCCAGCACCAAGACAAACTCTAGCGGGAAGTAATTTAATTCAGCAGTTAGAGAAGTGGTGGCCTCAGTGGAAAGGAGCAAAAACTTCTTCAGAAAACAGCTCCAAGACCAAAGATAATTATCCTGCTACAGTTATACCGACTGGCGGTTATGATGCTCAAGGCATAATGTTATCGGATGAAATATTTAGTCTTAGGCAAGAAAAGGCAGAATTAGAAGCACAGCTAAGGTTTAAAGATAAAATTTTAGCAATGTTGGCTCACGATCTGCGGACACCCTTGACGGCAGCCTCGATGGCAGTGGAAACAATTGAGCTGTCGGAGAAAAATGAGGATTTGTCGGCAAATAAGCTTTTGGCTTTAAAACGAAAGTTATTTCGCCAAGCAAGAAATCAGTTTAACATCATGGATAACATGATCGGCGAACTACTGCAAAATTCTCAAAACAACCATGCCAAACTAGCAGTTAAACCAAAGCCACTCAATCTGTGTTCACTTTGCCAAGATATTGCCAACCAGTTTGATGCCAAATTAGGACGAAAATCGATGAATTTTGTCATGGACGTTCCTCAAGATCTGCCCCTAATTTATGCTGATGCTGAATTAATCCGTCAACTGATTAGTAATTTGCTGGATAATGCGATTAAATACACTCCAGAAAAAGGGAGTATCTCTTTATCCGTTCTCCATCGCACCAATCAAAAGGTACAGGTGAGTATTTGCGATACTGGGCCAGGAATTCCAACTGCCAAAAGAGAGCAGATCTTTGAAAATAATTTTCGTCTTCAGCGCGATCGCGCTGCCCAAGGTTATGGACTCGGACTAGCAACTTGTCATCAGATTGTCTCTGCTCATTATGGTCAGATTTGGGTAGACAGCGCGCCAGAATCGGGTAGCTGTTTTCGATTTACCCTATTGGTATATAAGTAGTTGTACAGTATTTTTACAAGTCAAAAGTCAAAAGTTAAAAGTCAAAAGTAATGCTCCGAAGCTGTTTTAGGCTAAAAGAAATAAATCACGGTTCAATATCTGAATCTTTTTTCTTCAGCTAGAAATTCTGGCGATCGCTTTAAAATAGATTAAATTGCGACGTAGCTATAAAACTGAATCAGATTAGGTTTTTTACACTAAGTATTTGGCAATTGCTTTCTTTTCATTGTCCTTTGTAAGAAAATCAAGAGTACGCCAATGCCTGTAAAGACCAATGCTAAAATGTGGCTTTCTACAGAAGCAAAGGCAACTAAAACCACATCAAATACTAAGGCGATCGCTGGAATTACATAAGGAACTTTAAACCCATTCGTATCAGGATCTCGACGTTTGATCAGCAGCAGGGAAAGGTTAACTAGACAAAACATTGAACTACATCTAGTAGTGGAGCTTCTGAACCAGCAAGCTCTGAGGGATTAAGTACCTGAAGTGCCAACCAGGCAACAATTATATAAATTACACCAGCGATCGCTAGTGCCATCAAAATAGCTCTTGGTACATTACGTTCAGGATTTTTAACTTCCTCCGCCACATTGACAATGTCCTCGAAGCCAATGAAAGCATAAAAAGCTAGTGCTGCTCCCTGAACCACCGCAGTCCAACCTATTGCTTGTTCGTTAGGGATAGCAGCAGGATTGGCTGCGCCATCACCGCCCAAAAATAAGACTGCAACCAAAATTACAATCAAAAGACCCGTAACCTCAATGAATGTGCAGACAATATTTAGAGCCGAAGACTCTTTCATGCCTCTAAAGTTAATTAATGCGAGTATTGAAAAAAGTACCAAGACAATCAGCCATGCTGGAATAGCTGGAGCAAAAGCATTAAGATAACCAGCAAATGATTTTGAGAGTGTCGCCATCGAAACCAAGCAGGTACAAAACATTAACCAGCCAACCAAAACTGAGAGCCAATTAATGCGAAACGCTCTATGGACAAAGCAGGCAACTCCTCCACTTTGGGGAAATCGACTGCCAAGCTCGGCATAACTTAGAGCTGTGAATGCTGCAACAATCATGGCAACTGAGAATGAAGCCCAAACCAAAGTGCCAGAAAGCCCAGCTATTTTGCCGATCACCGCATAGATTCCAGCACCGAGAATATCACCAACTCCATAAATTACCAAGGTTGGTAATCCAAATATTCGTTTGAGTGAATCTGCTTCTACTACATTTGCAGTTGTTTTCATCTAATTTTTTTAGTTGATGAGGATTAAATTTAAATCACACTTAAAAGAGTTGAAACCCCAGCAGATCATGTAAAACTATTCTTGA
>JAAUOU010000044.1 GCA_012034765.1 Pleurocapsaceae cyanobacterium CSU_1_1
TTCCGTTGAATTAATACAGTCGAGATAAATCAATGTCGAAACGTCAAGATTGCAATGGGTAGAACCTGATTTAAAACCTCTAGTGTCAGTAGTTTTCAATATCGATTGAGTATTAGCGATCGCGCTGCGAGTAGATAGGCGATCGCAAGTTAAATAAAAAAATAAATGATGCAAAAATTACGGAAAATAGCGATAAATTTCCTTGCGATTAAGGAAACGGACAAAAACCACAATATCTTGTTTAATGATTAAACCCACACGATAGTTGCCAATTCTTGAACGATAATAAACTTTATTCTTTTGTCCCTTAAGCTTTTTAAGATTAGGAAGCTGACTTAAATTGTCAACCCTTTCCACTATAAGTACAAATTGTTCGAGACGCGAAAGTATTTTTTTATTTTTAATAGAGCGAATATCTTTGAGAAAACTATCTTTAAATTCTGTTTCCACTATTCCCCAGTCAACACTTTAAATATTTCATCTCTGCTTACGGCTTTACTTTGCTCCCCTTCTTGAATAGCACGAGATAAGCCAATATCTTCTAAAGATTCTATCAATATAGAACTTACTAATTCTTGATTTTCTTCAATTACTTCAATAAGAGCTTCTTTAAATAAACTTTTGATTCTGATTTCATCTAGATTAGTTGAATTGGTCATGTTAGGTAATTGTTTTACTCAATTTTACATTCTATGTTAGAACAAAATTTTTGGTATCGTTGCTCTCGATTTTATTTTAATCTTCTTAAAATAGATGAAATTAAGGACAAAGCCATTTCTGGATTGGATTATGTCTATGTGACAGTGCGATCGCATTTTTTAAGTCAAGGAGATATTTGATTTAATCTCCCGCAGAAGTGTAAACAAAAAAGGCTTCGGATGATAAAACTAAATCAATTCCAGAAAAGTCACGTTCTCCATTGTCATAACGAACTATTAACTCTTCTGGCGTAATTGTTTTCGGTTGGATCTTTTTCCAGTTTTGATGTTGAAACGCTTTCCAATCTGGATAATGGTCACAAGTCATAATTTCTTCTCAAGCATTTAAATTCAATATAAAGAGGCAAACAAACCCTTAGCGTCTTTGTGTCTTTGCGCGAAGAAAAAAATCCTCCCGACTAAGCAGGAGGAATAAACAATAACTCAAATAAAAACTAAGCAGCAATCAATTCCTTCTCAGTCTTAGATAACTCACTCAACAAAGCACTGACATTAGCTTTCGCATCACCGTAAAGCATCTGATTATTATCCATATAGAACAAAGGATTATCCACCCCTGCATAACCAATACCTAAACTACGCTTCATCACGATGGTATTTTGCGCGTGCCAGACTTCCATAACGGGCATACCTGCAATGGGGCTGGTAGGATCGTCTAAAGCACTAGGATTAACAGTGTCATTTGCACCAATTACCAACACCACATCAGTATTAGAGAAATCTTCGTTGATTTCGTCCATCTCTAACACGATGTCATAGGGTACGTTAGCCTCTGCTAACAATACGTTCATGTGTCCAGGCATTCTACCTGCTACGGGGTGAATACCAAAGCGGACTTCTTTACCCCGCTTGCGGAGAATTTTAGTAATGTCGGAAACAGAATGTTGTGCTTGAGCAACCGCCATACCGTAACCAGGTACGATAACCACGCTTTTAGCATCGTTAAGCAATTCTGCCACTTCTTCGACGTTAGTTGCAGTAGCTTCCCCCATGGGTTTGGCTTCCCCAGTGGATGTAGCAGCAGCACCTTCACCAAAACCACCTAAGATAACGCTAATAAAAGAGCGATTCATGGCTTCGCACATGATATAGCTAAGAATTGCCCCACTACTACCAACTAATGCCCCAGTTACGATTAAAACATCGTTGGAAAGCATGAAGCCAGCAGCAGCAGCAGCCCAACCAGAATAGCTATTGAGCATAGAGATTACCACAGGCATATCTGCGCCACCGATCCCCATTACCAGCAGGAAACCTAGGATACAGGCTAAGACAGTCATGATTAACAGTGGTTGTAAACCGTTCTCTGTTCCCATGAACTGTACACCTAAAACTATTGAACCAACTAATAAAGCAATGTTGATTAAATGACGGGCAGGTAACATGAGAGGCTTGCTACCAAAAGAACCATTTAACTTACCAAACGCTACCACTGAACCAGCAAAAGTAACAGCACCAATAAAAATGCCGATGTAGATTTCTAGTTCGTGGATAGTAGCTTCAACGCCAGTTAAAGTATTTTCTGGCTGTAGATAGGTAGCCAAGCCAACCAATACCGCAGCTAAACCGACGAAACTGTGTAAAATTGCTACCAGTTCGGGCATGGAAGTCATCGCCACTCTAGCAGCAAGAATCGAGCCGATAATAGCCCCAGGAACGATCGCACCAATTAAAACTCCGTAACCATTTACCTGGGCGCTAAGGGCAGTAGCGATAAAAGCGATCGCCATCCCAATGATTCCAAACAAGTTACCCTGACGGGCTGTTTCCTGGTTTGATAGTCCTCCCAAGCTGAGGATAAATAAGGCACTGGCTGCAATATAAGCAACCGCCACAAGATTATTTGTCATGTATGTATGTTTTGTGAAGGGATAAATCGTAGGGGCGAACGCCCTAAAGGATTAGCTTCGCGTCGCGGTTCGCCCTTACAGAGTGTGTATGATATGTATCGATTATTTCTGGAACATTTTCAACATCCGTTGGGTAACGAGAAAGCCCCCAGAGATGTTAATTGTTCCTACTAAAATGGCGATCGCCCCTAGAATTACCGAGGGTGAAGTTAATTCTCCAGAAATTTGCAACATACCACCCAGAATAATAATTCCGCTAATGGCGTTGGTAACACTCATTAAAGGAGTATGGAGGGCGGGGGAAACGTTCCAAATTACTTGATAACCAATAAAACAGGCTAGAACAAAAACGGTAAAGTGAGACAGGAAAGAAGTGGGCGCACCGATACCAATTCCTAGTAGGGCTAACCCAGCCACAATTACCCAGAGCATGCCATTAGATTTTTTCTCTTCTTTGGCAACGGTATTTACTACTGCTTTTGGCTTGGGGGTCGGAGTAGGAGAAGGATTATCAATTTTTGGTGGAGGCCAAGTAACTTTGCCTTCGTGAACAATCAGCGCACCCCTGACCACTTGGTCTTCATAGTCTACTTTATAGTCTTCTGCACCACCCATGTCTTTGAGCAAGTGCCAAAGGTTTGTACCATAAAGCTGACTAGACTGGGCAGCCATGCGACTAGGTAAATCGGTCAAACCAATGATGGTTACGCCGTCGTATTTATAAATTTCGTTGGGTCGAGTAACTTCGCAGTTACCACCCTGTTCGGCAGCTAAATCTACTACTACAGAACCTTCTTTCATCATCTCTACCATGTCGGTAAGAATCAGTTTAGGTGCTGGTCTACCTGGAATTAACGCCGTGGTAATAATAATATCGATTTCTTTTGCTTGCTCTCTAAAGAGGGCCATCTCTGCATCAATAAATTCTTTACTCATGGTCTTGGCATAGCCACCAGAACCCGTACCGTCTTCTTCAAACTCTAGTTCAAGAAATTCTGCCCCCAGACTTTCTACCTGTTCTTTTACCGCAGGGCGAGTATCAAAAGCGCGTACTACTGCCCCAAGGCTTCTGGCTGCACCAATCGCTGCTAAACCCGCAACCCCAGCACCAATCACCATTACCTTAGCTGGAGGAACTTTCCCCGCAGCGGTAATTTGCCCTGTAAAGAAACGCCCAAAGTTATTGGCTGCCTCAATTACTGCCCGATAACCAGCAATATTAGCCATGGAAGATAGAGCATCCATCTTCTGAGCGCGACTAATTCTGGGGACAGCATCCATCGCAATGACTGTGGCTTCTCGATCTGCTAGCTTGTTTAATAATTCTTCATTCTGCGCGGGCCAAATAAAGCTAATAATAGTTTTACCCTGGGGCATTTCAGTAATTTCTGAATTTTCAGGGGCGCGAACCTTAAGAATGATATCGGCTTCTGACCAAAGAGAAGTTGCATCAGCCATAATTTTGCAGTCGGCTGTTCATAAGCCTGATCTGTAAAACTAGCTGCTGCCCCTGCGTTGGTTTCTACCAAGACCTCAAAGCCCAATTTCTGTAGCTTCTTAACTGTATCGGGTGTAGCAGCTACGCGGCATTCGTTAGCATATATTTCTCTGGGAATGCCGATTTTACGAGGGCTTGCTTGATTTTCTGGTTGGCTTTTCTCTACTTGTCTATCGACGGTTGCGGTCATAGATTCTCCTAAATAATGTATGGCGAACGACAGAATAAACTCAAAATCTCTTGCAGGGGTAATGTAAGACCGAGCAAAATTATTGCTCAACCCAGTACTGAAGAGAGATAACTAAAAAAAATGTCTTGATAATAGTTAAAACTTTACCCACAGAAAACGATGTTAATTGGCTATTTGTGATAAATAAATCTTTTTGTTAATCAGAGATTATAAAGTACACAAGCCTCCCTATTATTTTTAGCACCAAACGTCATCCTAAATCGATCCCCAGTGACCTTCCAATATTCTTTAACTTGTCTTAGTAATTATTGAATATTTTTCAAGAAAAATATGGAGTAAGATAACTCCAAAACGCCTGATAAAATACTGACTTTAAAGTCAAATCGCCAATTTGCACAAGTTTGCTTAACAAAAACTTTTGTTAAGTATTTATGCTAATTAAAAATACGTATGGAAGCACAAGTCAAATAAAAAAACTCTAATACTCATACTCAAAGAAAAATTCTGATGCAAACTCAAACTTCAGCGATCGCCGAACATTTTGTTACAGTTTATGGTCAGAAACTACATTATTCAGATAAAAAGACTAAAAGTATTCAATCAGAAATTTAGAACATGAAGATTGGGATTATTGGGTTGGGTTTAATTGGTGGTTCTTTGGGGTTAGATTTGCGATTGCAGGGACACCAGATCATGGGAATATCTCGCCAGGAGAATGTTTGTAAGATAGCTTTGACTAAAGGTGTTGTTACCGAAGCTAGCACTGAATTTAAGGCTCTGGCTGAGGCAGAAATTGTCATTGTTTGTACTCCTTTAGGAGCGATCGCCTCAACCATCAAACAGCTAATTCCTTATATCAGTCCAGAAACAATCATTACCGATGTTGGTTCAGTCAAGCAGCCGATAGTTGCCGAATGTAGTCAACTATGGTCAAACTTCATTGGCGGACATCCTATGGCGGGAACGACAGAAAGCGGAATTGATGCAGCCGTAGCCAATTTGTTTGCTGGTGCAGCCTATGTATTTACGCCAACAGCAGCTACTAAACCTGAAAATATTGCCAAGTTGACAGCGATCGCCCTAGAATTACAGGCTGTTCCTCATGTCTGCGATGCTCAAATTCACGATCGCGCCGTCAGCTGGATCTCTCATCTACCTGTGATGGTAAGTGCTAGCCTAATTAAAGCCTGCCTAACAGAAGAACCTGATACTTTAAAATTAGCGCAAATTCTTGCTAGTTCTGGGTTTCGGGATACTAGTCGAGTGGGCGGAGGTAATGCAGAATTGGGAGTAATGATGGCAAAATATAACCAGCAAGAATTATTGCGATCGCTCTTGCAATATCGTCAAAATCTAGACGAGATCATTGCTTTAATTCAACAAGAAAACTGGCAAGGATTAGAACAGACGCTACAGATAACGTCGGCTGTCAGACCAAAATTTCTTAATTAAGAGCTTGTGGTTTATAGCTTACAGCTAGTTGACGCTCGCCACCGCTTTTAAATCAAATATTTTTTCGATCACATCCGCTACCACTTTATCAGGAGTCGAAGCACCAGAAGTAATGCCAACGTTAATTTTTCCTGCGGGAAGCCAATTTTCAGCGATAACAAGATCTCGATCTAAAGGTTTGTGTTCAAGGCGATCGCGACTGATGATCCGTTCTACACTATCGATATGGTAGGAAGGGATATTATGTTCTACAGCAATTTCTTGCAGGTGAGTAGTGTTGGAAGAGTTAAAGCCACCAATGACAATCATCAATGATAAATCTTTTTCTACTAGGTTGAACATAGCATCTTGACGTTCTTGAGTCGCATCGCAAATGGTATTAAAGCTCATGAAATGCTCGTTTAACTCTGTTGGGCCATACTTTTTCAGCATCGTCTGTTCTAGCAGTTTACCAATTTGTTCGGTTTCACTTTTAAGCATAGTGGTTTGATTGGCAATACCCACTTTCTCTAAATCGCGATCGGGATCGAAACCTTCTGAATAGGCATTTTTAAACTTATCCAGAAACTCTCCTCGATCTCCCCCATGGAGAATATAGTTGGTTACATATTCCGCCTGAGCTAGATTTAAGACTACTAAATAGCGATCGGCAAAGGAACTGGTAGCTACAGTTTCTTCATGAGCATATTTTCCGTGAATAATGGAAGTATAGTCTCTTTTTTTGTGCTTTTCGACCGAATTCCAGACTTTTGATACCCAAGGACAGGTAGTGTCTACGATTTTGCAGCCTTTATCGTTAAGCAACTGCATTTCTTGAACGCTAGCGCCAAAAGCAGGTAAAATCACCACATCTCCTGATGTGACGACGCTAAAATCTTTCTCATTATTTACCACTTCAATAAAACCAACGTTCATCTCCTGTAAACGCTGATTTACCGTAGGATTATGAATAATTTCGTTAGTAATCCAAATCTTTTCTGTGGGAAAATGCTCCCTGGCTTCATAGGCCATGGCGATCGCTCTTTCTACTCCCCAACAAAAACCAAAAGACTCCGCCAAAAGGATAGTAACATCTCCCTGTTCAAGATGATAATGGCGATCGCGGATTGTCTGAATTAAATCACTTTGATATTCAGAATTCATTGTTCCAGCTACTTCCTCATCGTGTCCAAAACCGCGACGATGATAGTTTTCTGACTGTTGCAAAGTACGTTTGAAAGCTTTTGTATCTATTTTTTGGTTGGTCATAAAAGTATATCTATAAGTGTGTACTGGTTGTTCGTTATGCAGCCGATACATCAGTTATATATGATAGCTTTCAATCGACATTAGTTAGGATCAAACCTCAGTTAATTAAACAATTCTTGGCAATTTTGCAGTAGAAAGGTTGAGTTAAGAATAAATCATACGGAAATTATTTAGAATGACTATAAAATGTTTGAAAACTATTTTAAGCAAACCATTAAAAAAACACCTTCCCTAACTTTCATCGGGAGGTGTCCAGCTAAAAATCTAATTAATTAGAGTTCATTCACAAGATTACTTACATTCCTTTAGCTACCAATTCAGCCAAATCAACAACGCGCTGAGAATAACCCCATTCGTTGTCATACCAAGCAATGATTTTAACCATGTCACCATCTAGCACTAAAGTTAACTGTCCATCAACGGTGGAAGATACATCTGTACCTTTGAAGTCAGAAGAAACAAGAGGTAGATCGGTATAGCCTAAAATGCCTTTTAGTGACGTTTCAGCAGCCTTCTTGAGGACTTCGTTAACTTCTTCAGCAATGGTTTTCTTCTCAACTTGAGCAACCAAATCTACTACCGAAACGTTAGGAGTGGGAACTCTTAGGGCAATACCGTTCAGCTTACCTTTAACTTCAGGATAGACCAAAGCCACCGCTTGAGCTGCACCAGTAGAAGTCGGCACAATGTTGGCTGCTGCTGCTCTAGCTCGTCTTAAATCACGGTGACTAGCATCTAAAATACGTTGGTCACCAGTATAACTATGGGTAGTAGTCATTGCACCTTTGATGATGCCGAAGTTTTCGTTAATAACTTTAACAATAGGAGCTAAACAGTTAGTAGTACAACTAGCATTACTGACAATATCAAATTCACCAGGAGTATATTTTTCGTCGTTTACGCCCATCACATAAGTACCAATGTTAGGGCCACTTCCAGGAGCAGTGATCACTACTTTTTTCGCCCCAGCTTGAAGATGCTTTCCTGCACCTTCGGCATCGCGGAAAACGCCAGTAGCTTCAATAACGATATCAACATCCCACTCTTTCCAGGGCAAGTTTAGCGGGTTGCGATCGGAGACACATTTGATTGTCTTACCGTTGACGATTAGAGAGTTACTGTCATGACTAATGTCTGCGTCCAAAACACCCAACATAGTGTCATACTTTAATAAGTGAGAGTTTGTTTTAGGATCAGAAGTATCGTTAAGACCCACCAATTCTAAATTTGTATCATTTCCTCTGGTTAGTAGACATCTGACAAAGTTACGTCCGATACGCCCAAAACCGTTAATTGCTACTCTAACCACTATTCTCTTGCCCTCTATTTTATTAGGTTAATACATTAAAACATTCTTAATAAGACTCATCATATCGTAAAGTAAGCACATTTCAAGACCTGACCCAGAATCAATTTCAACCTTAATTAGGCTAATAATCTGAAGATAATAATTGTCTGTAGGTAAAAATATTGCGGTGCAGTCTCACAAGCGATTAGATAACCAATTTTGACCTTGAAAGGTAGGGAACAATTGACTTTGAATTCTGGGAAGACCCAGCTTTATAGCCCAGACTTACCGATTTTATGCTGCTTGTTTATCTTTAAGTATAACTAAGTCTAAAAAATTCTTGCTATCATAGCCCGTATTGTTTAAGGCAATGAGAATATACAGGGTGCTTTACTTGGAAACAAGTTAGTATTTTGTAACCCTCAACCAAGATATACGTGCTATGGCAGGAGTCAAAGAAGTGGCAAAAGTAGATTTGAAAGGAAAACCATTTCACTTTATTGGTATTGGCGGAATTGGGATGTCGGCTTTAGCCCAGATTGTTGCTCAACGACAACTGCCAGTATCAGGTTCTGATCTGCGTTCTAGCCATATTACCGATAGATTAGAAGCTTTGGGAGCGAAGATTTTTTATCGTCAAGAAGCCAGAAATCTAGATTTTTTTGTGCCAACTCCAGAGCTGAAACGCCAGCCAGTATCGGCAGGAGGAAGTTCTGAAACCCTTTTAGAAACAAAGGTTTTGGGTAGTTCCACTCCAACTTTGCTCCCCCAAGTTATTTGTTCTACGGCGATCGCCCAAACTAATCCTGAATATCAAGCAGCAGTTAAACTCGGCTGTCCAATTTTTCATCGTTCCGATCTTTTGGCAGCTTTAATTGATGAATACCAGGCGATCGCAGTTTCTGGGACTCACGGTAAAACCACTACCAGTAGCTTAATTGGCTACATGCTATTTAAATGTCAGCTTGACCCCACAATTATTGTTGGTGGAGAGGTAGATACTTGGGATGGTAATGCCAGAAGTGGACAAGGAGAATATTTAGTCGCGGAAGCAGATGAATCGGATGGTTCTCTAGTTAAGCATCATCCAAGTATTGGGATCATTACCAATATTGAGTTAGACCATCCCGATCGCTATCAAGATATTCACGAAGTAGTCAGTATTTTTCAAACTTTTGCTGGACAGTGTAATACATTAATTGGCTGCATTGACGATCCGATTATTCGGGATGAATTAGCTTTAACTATTAGTTATGGTTTAAATCCAGATTTGGGTGCAGACTACACCGCGAAAAACATTACCTATCACGCCCAAGGAAGTAATTCCCAGATTTGGGAAAGAGGAGTTTGTCTAGGAGAATTAGAGCTACCATTACTAGGAGAACACAATCTAAATAATGCTTTAGCTGCGATCGCCGTCGGTAGACAAGTAGGTTTAGATTTTGCCACCATTGCTGGAGCGATCGCTACTTTCGGCGGCACGAAAAGACGCTTTGAACATCGAGGAGAAGTCCATGACATCACCTTTATTGATGACTATGCCCATCATCCCAGCGAAATCAAGGTTACCTTAACCGCAGCTAGACAAAGAGTATCGGGTAATAATTCTCTCCAGCGAGTAGTGGCAATTTTTCAACCCCATCGCTACAGCCGTACTCATACCTTCCTACAAGAATTTGCCCAGGCTTTTAAAGATGCAGATTTAGTGGTGATTACTGATATCTATAGTGCGGGAGAGCAAAACACTTTCGGCATTAGTGGTTCTGATTTAGTTAAGGCGATCGCCACTTACCATCATGATGTTCACTATTACCCAGAGGTTAATTCGATTGAAAATTTCCTGCACTCAGAAATATTACAGTCTGGAGACTTGGCAATATTCTTAGGAGCGGGTAACCTTAATCAATCTATCCCCAAAACTATTGCCCTGTTTTCAATGAACAATGAACAATGAACAGTGAACAGTGAACAGTGAGCAATGAACAATGAGCAATGAACAATGGGTAATGGGTAATGGTGAGACAGTTGCGTTGCGGAGGTTTCCTCCGTTGAGCAAACTGTCGAACCCGAAGGGGTAATGGGTAATGGGTAATGAGTAATGAGTAATGAGTAATGAGTAATGAGTAATGAGAATTTAATCCAGTCAGGGGTTTCTTTAGCTAGCCAAACCTCCTATAAAGTAGGTGGTGAGGCTCAGTGGTATGCGGCACCAAGAAACTGGGACGAGTTGGCAGCGAGTTTTGAATGGTATCAGTCTCAGGACATGCCTTTAACTTTGTTAGGTGCTGGTTCAAATTTACTGATTAGCGATCGCGGTTTACCAGGATTTGTTCTTTCAACCCGACACTTTCGTAGTTATGAGTTCGATCCTGAAACTGGTATTTTGGTGGCGGATGCGGGGGAGGCGATCGCTAAACTAGCCTGGAAAGCTGCTAAACGGGGTCTTAAAGGGCTGGAATGGGCTGTGGGTATTCCTGGTACTGTTGGCGGTGGTGTGGTGATGAACGCAGGTGCGCATACGTCTTGCCTGGCGGATATTTTAGTCAGCGCTACTGTGTTGTCTACCGATGGGACAATGGCGGAATTAAAACCCGAAGATTTGGCTTATAGCTATCGTACCTCTAACTTGCAAGGAGGCGATCGCCTCGTGGTCAGAGCGACAATGCAGCTAGAGCCTGGCTATAGCAAAGCTGAAATTATGGAAATGTCTAACCAAAATTGGACGCAGCGCAAAACAACTCAGCCTTATCACCTACCTAGTTGCGGTAGCGTTTTCCGTAATCCCCAACCTCAAGCAGCAGCCAATTTAATTGAGCAACTAGGATTAAAAGGATACAAAATTGGTGATGCACAAATAGCTCATCGTCATGCTAACTTTATTCTCAATTGCGGTACGGCTACTGCTAAAGATATCTTTGAGTTAATTCGCTATGCTCAAGAAAAAGTAGAATATCATTGGTCAGTATCTTTAGAGCCAGAAGTTAAGTTACTTGGAGAGTTCTAATTAACCGAATTAACCGATCTTTGAGTTATGCTAAATCTTTCTAATTAATTTCGTAGTCACTAATACACAAAATACAATAAATAGAATATGGCAGGAAAAGGATTTGGGCCACTAGGCAAAATGAAAGAACTTGCTGACGCTTTCAAAAAAGCTCAGGAGGTGCAAGCAGGAGCGCAACAACTCCAAAATGAATTAGAGCAGATGGAAATTGAAGGGACTAGTGAAGACGGACTAGTTAAAGTCGTCATGAGCGGTAACCAAGAACCCCGTCGCGTCGAGATTTCCCCCGAAGCCATGAATGATGGAGCAGAAGCTCTTTCCGCCTCTGTTTCCGCAGCAATGAAGTCTGCCTATGAACAGTCCACAGATTTGATGCGTGGACGTATGGAAGAACTTACTAGTGGTTTGAATTTACCTGGAATGTAGTTTCAATGAACAGTGAACAGTGATCGGTAAATAGATCTTAGTAGGGGTTTTTATCACCCCTATTTTTTGTTGAAACTCTTGACTCTTCACTTTATAAGAAATACTTAAATGTTTGCTACAAATAAAACTTTGTAAGGGCGAACGCCCTGAAGGATGAGCTCCTAAAGTCGCGTCGCCGTTCGCCCCTACGATTAATGTAAAGTTTTTAGCTCGTACTCTACTCTACGATCTACTTATGAAAGATGAGGTTGAGCGTCTTGGATTTATCTCTATTGATGTAGAATCTCTGTCGATGGCAAATGAGCTGGCAAATTTAATGCTACTTATAAGGATGTTTTCGGGGAAAAGCTTGAAGTTTCTGAATGACCAATGATGCCGTGACCCACCCCATTTTGAGAGAATGGTTATGTATTCCGTGGATTTGGATGCTACACTCAAACCAATAAAACTTAATCGGTTCTTTCAAAAAAACTGTTTAATATTTATTTCTTGGTATTGAAGAGTCTAAATAAAAGCAAGAGTATTATGAAATTTGATGTTTAATAGACTGTCTCAATGCAGTAATATTATTTGCTGGAGCTTATCTGGATTAATATCTTCGTTTCTAGTCTTTATTATCCAAACACCTGTATTAGCTGAAATTTTGAGAGTCGGTACAAAACCTTTTGCACCTTTTGCTTTTGTACAGGATGGTGAATACATTGGTTTTAGTATCGAGCTTTGGGAAGAAATAGCTGAAGAACTAGAATTAGAATATGAGTTATATGGCGAAAAAACGGTTACAGATCTTTTAGAATCAGTAAGTTCGGGTAATACCGATATTGCGATCGCAGGTATTACGATCACTTCTGAACGAGAGAAAACCGTAGACTTCTCTCATTCTTTTTTTGAATCGGGATTGCAAATATTAGTTCCTATACATTCTGAACCTTCTCCCGTGAACACTTTTCTTTGGCTGATTTTTTCGCCGATTTTATTGAAAACTATGGGGGTATTGCTAATAGTAATCAGCATTTCTGCTCATTTAATTTGGTTTTTTGAGCGGAAAAACAACCCTGAAATGTTCCCCCAAGAATATTTCAAGGGAATATGGGAAGCCTGCTGGTGGTCTGTGGTAACGGTAGTCACTGTTGGTTATGGAGATAAAGCCCCTATCGGTATCCCAGGCAGAATTGTGGCAACTATCTGGATGTTTACAGGAGTCTTGTTAGTCTCTTATTTTACTGCTTCAGTCAGTTCGGCTTTAACAGTACAGCAGCTAGAAAGTTCTGTTCAGGGATTGGAAGATCTCAACGGCAAAAGAGTGGCAACAGTCAAAGGAAGCACCGCAGCAGAATATTTAGCCAATCGTCCGATGAAAAAAGTTGAATATGAATTTATCGAAGATGCCTTTCAATCTTTAGAAGAATCAAAGGTAGATGCTGTAGTTTATGATGCGCCTGTACTCCAAAATTATGCTGCGCGAGATGGTGTGGGTAAAGCGAAGGTTGTTGGTTCGACTTTTGAACGGCAAAGTTATGGTATTGCTTTGAAGACGAATAGTCCTTACCGAGAAGAAATTAATCAAGCCATATTATCCATCGTCGAAAGTGGTGCTTACGATGAGATTTATAAAAAATGGTTTGGAGAAACCGAATAGAAAATTATGAATTTGATTAAATTTGCCATAATTTGATCGCGCCTTGAGAGTCAATGCCTGCTAGGATTTGCCCATTAGATGAAATCGCGATCGCACCAGTTTGCCAACTAGGAGTAGCGATCGCCGCTATTTCTAGTTGCGTTTTTTGTTCCACAATCTAATTGTTTGGTCTGCTCCAGCACTAGCTATGGTCTGCCCATCGGGGCTAAAATTAATACTGCTAATTCCTTGTTTGTGACCAGTAAGCACTGCTATTTCTGCTTGATTGGCGACATTCCACAATCTAATTGTTTTATCTTTACTGCCACTAGCTAATGTCTGTCCGTCGGGACTAAATGCTAAAGATTCAATGGCTAATTTATGTGCCGAAAAAGAAGCGATTTCTGCTTGATTAGAAATATTCCAAAGCTTAATTGTCTTGTCTGCACCACCACTGGCTAATATCTGTCCGTCGGGACTAAATGCTAAAGCATTTGCTGCTAATTTATGTCCTGTCAAAGTGGCAATTTCTGCCTGGTTAGAAATATTCCATAGTTTAATGGTTTTATCTTTGGCTGCGCTGACTAATACTTGAGCATCTGGGCTAAACGCCAGGGCTAATACTGACTGAGAATTTTCGGCTATTTGACCTAGTTCTGTTGCAGATATTAAATTCCATAAGCTTTTCCCCGAATCAACAGCGAGAGTATTTGGGCTTGTGTTAACTGGCTTGGAAACAGGAGTAGTTTTGATCTCGGAAACGGTGGCGTTGACTACAGCCTTAGCGGGAGTAAGTTTTTGGTCTTCGGGTTTAGGTTCGGCAATAGATTCATTTTCAGCGGAAAGCTTTTGTTCTTTTACTCGATCCTTAGCATTTTTAGCTATAGGTGCTTGTGCTGGTTCGGGTTCTTTAACAATTTCTTGGACAGCAGGAATAGTGGCATTGGCTGCTACAACTTCGGGAGTCTCCGTCGGTTTATTCTCGGATTTAGATGGACTAGGTTCTGGTTCGGGTATATCAACCTTTATTTCGCTAGGCTGTACCATCACGGTGGCATTGAGAGTAAGACATTCAAAGCTAAATTCAGGACCTTTTGCGCCTAAAATAATGCGATCGCCTGATTCTAATTGTTGATTATTGCTGACTGGGCGATCATTTACTAAAGTTCCATTAGTTGTTCCTAAGTCATTTATTTGCCAACTGGCATCAACTAATTTTATCTCTGCATGACGACGAGATACGGTGACGAATTCATGAGGATCTAAAGCAATCTGACAATCTGGAGACCGACCAATTACCGTGTTTTCTACTGTAGATAGGATATGTTTCTTGGCGGCAGACTGCTCGATTGACCCTGTTTTTAAGGTAAGCGTAGCCCAATTTCCATTATGCTCAGTTGTCATAATTTTTTTTCTCCAAGATTGATTGCCATACCTTATTTTGTAAAATTAAATATTATATTCATAAATACATATCTAAAATTAAGTTTTATAATCCGAATTTATTGATAAAACATAAGGAAAATTGAATTTTCGATTCATAACTAAACATAATATACTTCTATTCAATAACAGTTTCGGTAGCAAGAGCTTTAAATGCATAACTAATCTTAATTTAAACCGTTTAATTCTGTTGAATAGAGAGTAGCATTTCTCAATAAGTAAAATAGAAAATCTGTTTGATATGCATTTGGCTAAATAATTACTATCAGCAACTGCATACTTCATGGCAAGATATCGTATTTATCTAAGATCTTAGAATCATACTTAAGTCTCTAAATCTAAAATTGTTTTTAACTTTAACCCAAAGTTTTTTATTCTTAAAAAAATGGCTGAAGATATTAATCTGCTGATCGACGAATGCGATCAAAAATCTCAAGTGTTGTTAATAGATGCAGAAAAAGCTTTTGATGAGGTAGATCAAATTGTGGAATTTGCTACTAATCTAGCCGATGAGCTAACCACTGCTAATCAAGAAGCCCAAGAAAGCTGGTCAGCAATTATTGCCGAATTAGAAGCAGCAGAAGAGTCTCTAGAAACTGAAATGGAAAGCACCAGAGAAAAACTGACTTCTTTTCAAGAAAAGATTACTGAAGTTGGTGATGGGTTAACCGAAGCTATGGAACGTTTTAGCACTCGTTTAGACGAAGTAAAAAGCCGTAAAGCAGAAATGGCAGAACAGCTAGCAGAGGAAAAGGAAAATACCACTTCTGGTTTAAATACTTTTGCCGAAAATATCAATGCTTTACAAGAAGCGATCACAGGATATGAAGAAGCTGCCAACGCTAATTTAGAAGAACACAATTCGGCTGTTACCACTGCTCAAGAAAGCTTTGATGAGAAAAAAGCAGATCTGATAGAACAGTTTAGCGACCTTGAAAGCCTATTGCAAGAGCAGCTAGAAACTTTAGGAGACAACTTCTCTAGCGTGGCTGAAGAAAGCGATAGCAAAAAGCAAGATTTAGAAACCAGTTTTGATTCCCTAGCTGAAGGAGTAACTACCGCGATCGCCTCTAAGTTTGCCGAAGAAGTGATGGGAGATCTGACGGGATCATCCGAAGGACTAACTCAGGCTTTCTCTGCATTAGATAGTGCGGGGGGAGAAATGGGAGATCTGCTTAAAGGTAGCATCGGCGAAATTGTCGATCAAATCTCAAAGGTTACCGACCTAATCGACGAGGTAAGACCAGTATTAGACACCGCTCAAGCACTACTGGGCTAAATTTTGCATCAATGCAGCAATTAATAAATTAACAGGAGAATCATTATGGCAGCAGCAGAAGTTTTAGCCCAGAATGTCGAAGAATCTAGTGAGAAACTGCAACAGATTATCGACGCGATTGAGTTGGCATCGACGCAAATGACCGAACTTTCAGGACAGCTAGAATCGACTAATACTAGCTTGGAAGAGGCAAAAAATAGCATTATCGAAGGTCTAGAAGCTACTACTCAAGAATTTGAGCATACGCAAACCGAATTTGCTAGCTCTCGCGATGAGATGTTAAGCGTAATGACGAGCTTACAGGAGTCCCTAACCGAACTAGAAGAAAAGTTAGGCAATGGTGGCGAAACGGTAGATGGTTCCGAAAATGAATTTGGTTCGGCAAACGAAAGCCGTCAGAGCGAACTAGACAGCAGCCTAGAGGAGGTAATAGCAGCGTTTAACCAACTGGCTGCAACTATTTCCGAGATGGAAGAAAATGCTGAGTCTAGTTCAGAAGAGACAGAAAGCTTTTTTAATGACTTTACCGAGAATGTTAAAGGCTTGCAGGAGAAAATGGAAACCGCACAGTCGGACACTGAAGGTGACTTTGAGGAGGTGGCAAACAATATTGGTGAAACCCTCAAATCTAATCTGGATTCTATCTTAGGAGAATTTAGCAGCCAGCTTACAGGCGAACAACTAGGGGAAATTAGCTCTGGCTTTGAAGAGTTAAGCGGTAACTTTGAAGAGATGTTTACCTCCTTTGGGGAAGATACAGGGGAATTAGGAGACAAGCTGAAACAAACTCTCAACGAAGTCTTAGAAAATGCCCAAGATTATGCTGGCGAGCAAATGAAAGACAAGATTACCGAAAGCTTCCAGGATGCGATCGAAGATTCAGTTCAGGCAATGATGCAAGAAGCGGTAGAAAACACGGTGATGATGAGCGTTGGTGCTAGCGCTACTGGTGCTTTGTCTCCCTTGCTGCCAGCGATCGTAGCAGCCAAACTGGCGACAGGAGCAATCAAGGCGGTGATGGATCTTTTTTAATCAGTATTTAACAAAAATTTTAGGAGTATATAACCATGAGTCAGTTAGGCGAATCATTAGACTTAATGTCTCAGCTAATTATGGATTTTCCAGATCGCTTAGATGGGATTATCGTTCAGGCGCAGGAAGTAGAAGCCGAGGCAAATCAGCTTACGGAAAATGTGGCAGAGAAACAGCAACAGGTAGCAGATATTCTGGCACAGGTGCAGCAAGCTTTGAATGAAATGCGAGAAGAGGTGGCAGAACATCAATCTCAAGCTGAATCTCAGGTAGAGAGTTTTGAAGCTAGCGTCCAAGAATTGACTGGTTTTCTCAACGAAGCTACTGAAAAACTCGATGGAGAGGTAGAGGCGACTCAAGAAAAACTAGGTCAGTATCAAAGCTTGCTCAACGACAACGAAGAATCAACCAAAGCTCAGTCAGAAGAAAGCAACGGCGAACTAGAAGCAGCGCGAACTGCGATTAACGACAGTCAAGAACAGCTAGCCTCGGCAATGGAAAGCACCATTGAAAAGATCGACACCCTACGATCAAAGCTAGAGTCTGCCAGCAGTTCGATGGAACAAGAGGTAGATAAATTTAGCGAACAGGTTAACCAAGGACAGCAAGAAGTTAGCAGCAACATCAGCACCATGGCAAGTGAGTTTGCCAGCATTGCCCAAAACTTTAGTAGTAGCCTCAGCGATACTGCCGACATGATGTCTGGCGGTGTGGACGATCTGATGGAAAAAACGAAAGAAACAATTGATGGAGAGATTAAAGAGCTAATCGACACGGCAGTAGCAGAAATCACTGGTTCGGTTGACAATATGGCGAAAAAGCTTAGTGATTCGGAGGAAGAGTCTTCAACTCAAAGACAGCTATTAGAGCCATTATTTGAAAGTTTAGATGGCTTAATCGCACCTTTAAAAGATGGGGTAGATTCCGTCAAAACAGCAGCCGATAAGTTTGGCGTAGATTTTGGTTAGGAAGATTGGCAATTATTAGATTTTATTAATTAAACAGGAGCATTACAGATGGCAGTAGATTTTGAAACCACCGCAGCTGAGACGGTAATCAAGCTACAGGAATTGATGAATCGCGCTGACCAAGCCAGCGAAGATTTATCGACAGCCAGGGAAAAGTTAGCCCAGGTATCGTCAGAATTTGACAGTAACTGGACTAGTCTGGCAGAACGGGCAGAAGGATTATTAGAGCGAATTTCTAGTGCCAGGGAAGATTTGAACGGCGAATCTGAAGCAGTAACTCAAGGTTTTGCTGACATGGAAAGCAGTGTCGAATCGCTCCAGTCTAGTGCCAGCGAGGGACTAGAAGAAACCATTAGCGAGTTACAAGCATTGGGCAACGAAGCCGATAGCGATGGTTCAGAACTTAACGATGTGTTTGAGTCGGTGAGAGAAACGATTAGTAGTCTGCAAACTAAAGTCGAAGAGGTCAAAGAAAACCTTACCGAAAGCCTTTCTGAGTCGGGGGATAATTTAGCCAACGAGGTTAGCAATGCGATCGCCGATTTTCAAGCGGAAATTGAAGATAAATCCGCCGAAACTCAAGAAGCAATATCGGACGAAGCGACCAATAAACTGAGCGAAATGCTAGAAGGTTTAACCACCCAGCTTGAAACCATCCAAACAGAGTTGAAGGAAAAAGGGGAAGCTAAAGCAGAGGAAACCAATAATTCTTCTCAAGAGACGATGGACAATTTCACCAGCCAGCAAGAAGAGATCTTTGGCGATCTAATTGCTAAGGCAGAAGAGTTGAAACAAGCCATCACGGATATTGCTGAACTTGTAGATACCACTAGCGACACCGCCGACACCGCAAAGGATACTTTAGTTGACGGGGTTGAATTAACTAACGTTGGCGTAGGTACAGTAGTTGGTATTCTTGACGATATCAGAGAAATACTCGGTGGATTCTAGCAGTATAAGTTCCTAACACCTTATCTCTAATACTGTCAGCCTAATTTTAGCCAGCTAGAAACTAAATAGGTTGGTTTCTGTGAAGAGAAGTAGGATTTAGTTTATAGGCGATCGCCATTCACTCAATTGTAAGTTGAATTCATGCCACCAAAAGCAGATAAATTAAGTCAAACCATCGAAAATCTTCAGCTTTTTTTGAGTAGAAAAGCCGATGAACGGGAAGATTTAGCCGAGATATCCCGACAGCTTGCACAATTAAACAAAACTCTCAATCAGAAAAAACTCACGGTTCAAATTGTCAGTCAGTCTCCAATTTTAGCTCAGGCTGTTTTCGATTTGATTAATAGTCAAACTGAACTCAAGCAATTTTTTCAACTAAAATTTGATGCTATCCCCAAACCATTAACACAAACTGCACCGCAGCATTGTGCTAGCTTAAAATTAAGGCAAAATCTAACCGATGCTACTGGTTTGCATCAGTATCTTGAACTAAGCTCTAAATGCGAGTATGTAATCGGCAGATCTCCCGAAGCTGATGTAAAAATTAATCCTCAGCTTTATCAGGGAGTATCTTGGAATCATGCAGTAGTTCAGCCTTTAATAGAAGCAGAAAAGGCTATTCAATGGCAAATTAGCGATCGCCATAGTACCAACGGCACTTTTGTTAATGGAGAGCGGTTAACAGACTCTCGATTGCTCAACTCAGGAGATATTATTACCCTTGCCTGTCCCCAAGCTGGAGAAAACGTAGCGGAACTAGCTTTTACGCTCCGAATTGAAGCACTCGATCTAGAAATAGATCGAGAATACTGGGACGTGGTGGATTGCGATCTATTAATGGTGGTGATAGACAGCAAACAGCAACTAGCACTAGAAGTGCAAAACTTCGTGCAAAATCTCAACCAAACTTACATCTCTCGGTATTATTTACTGGTAGATACCCCCGATCCCAAACAGGAAGAGGTGGCAGTAGCGGAAAAAAATCTACAAGAGATCGAAGTCTGGTTAAAAAATGATGTTTTAGAACCTAGGTTTGAATTAATACCACTCTATCTCAAATCTTTTTATACAGAAGACGGTAACAATAACCTAGACCCTAAACAGCAAAAAAAACAAGAACGATTTACCAAAATTCTTGGTGATCTCGTCAAACGTCAGCCAGAAAATATCCTTGCTAAACGGATCGCGGTTCAAGTTGTTCGTGCAGCAGAACCCGTCGAACCTTTTCTAGAACAGCAACAGCAAGAATTAGCCGAAAAGCTAGCTCAAGCACAGCAAGAATTAGTCGCCTTGTCAGAAATTAATCTTAAGGAAGTTAGTAAAAAAGCGATCGTCGAAGCTAATCAAACTAAAGATAAGTTTTTTAAAGCAATCAAGTTAGACATGGCTCAATCTAAGGCTGCATTTGTAGATGTTTATAGTAAGAAAAGCGTCGTCTATCAGATTCAGGATTTTGTTGATAGTTTAAACCCCGTAGTTTTGAATAAAAATGGACAGAAAATTATTCAGCTAAATGATGATTCCGCCGATTCTGATGATATTAATCCAAGTCTTATCGGTTTTTGTACAGATTCACTGGAAAAGTGGGCAATAGAAGAATGGTACAAAGTCAGTCATGTCTACTGTAATGGTGGTTTGCATGGCTTACTAGACAGACTTAATGAAAAAACCAATGTCATTCCCGAAGTCCTATCGCAATCCCCGTTTTCTCCTCCCGATGATCTTAACGTGCAGGATAATTTTCTCCTCTCTTTTGCAGGAACTAATTGCGAAACCAGTCATAAGCAAAAGTCTCTCGGTGCATACATTATGAACCACCTAAGAAGTCAGATGATGCAGATTATGATGATGCTTACTTTGGTGCTGGGTTTTGTCGGTATTAAATCTAGTAAAAATCAAATGACCCAAGGCTTGTCTAATTACTTTAAACAATATCCTTGGCTGTTTGGCATTTTTATTTTTGGAATTATTTTTCTTTTGGTCAGTGCTTACAATAGAGAGAACGATCTCAAGTTGGATGAGGCGGGCGTAAAACTTAAGAAAGATCTTTCTAGTTACTACCAATCTTTTGCTAAAAACTTACTAGATAAAGTTATTCAAGATCTGAACTTAAATCTAGAGTTAGAAGAAAACAAAATTACCAATGGACTAGAAATTGTCAGCGATATCTATAGCGATCGCTTAGTGGAAGTCGAAAAACAACAAATCCGAATTGAAAATAATTTAGAGCAATACAAAACTCAACAAAAAAGCTTGGCTACAGAATTATCTGAGTTTGAAAAACTTAAGCAAATGTAGTTGTTGCTCCACCTCTCTATAAATCTCTATAAAACTATAAAAGAATTATATATAAATCTAATTAAACAATCTATTTTATTCATGGAAACTATTTTAGGCTCACGCTATCGGGTAATTAAATATATTGCTAAGGGTGGATTTGGTAAAACTTATCTAGCAGAAGATATTCAGCTACCAAATAAAGATAAATGTGTAGTAAAGCAGCTTTATCCTAGCGTTGACGACCCGAATTTTATTCAAGTAGCGAGACGTTTATTTAAGAAAGAAGCAGAAACTCTTTATACGTTGGGAATTCATGACCAAATACCTCGACTTATGGCATATTTTGAGCAAGATGAGAAATTTTATTTGGTGCAACAATATATAGAAGGTTATACCCTAAGTAAAGAACTTATTTTAGGAAAACCTTGGTCAGAAGGAAAAGTTATTGAATTACTGATAGATTGTTTGAATATCCTCGATTTTATTCATGGAAAAAGCGTAATTCACCGTGATGTCAAACCTGACAATTTAATTCGTCGCAGTTGGGATCATAAGCTGGTACTAGTAGATTTTGGGACTGTAAAAGAAGTTATTGCCGAGCAAACTCAATTAGTTCCTGCAACCGTAGCAGTAGGAACAAGAGGTTATATGCCCACTGAACAAGCAAGAGGAAAACCCCGTACCACCAGCGATATTTATGCTTTGGGCATTATTGCGATCCAGGCTTTAACTGGAGTGCATCCTGTCGAGTTGATTGAAGATGAAGACGGTGAAATTATTTGGCGCGAACAAGCTCAATGTACCCCACAATTAGCGGATATTATTGCCAAAATGACCAGATATCATTTTAAAGAACGCTATCAATCGGCTCAAGAAATTATCACAGCTTTAGCTAGTTTGGGAAATAAACCCGAAGCTATTCGTCAAACACAAGCAGTTCAGTATACTCCAACAGTTCAGTTAAGTGCTTCTCAAATAGCCAATTTGTCCAAAAAGCCTCAAGGCACATCCATAAATTCCTCATCCTTAAATAGCGCTCGCTCAGTTATCGACACGCCAGAAAATCTAACTAATTTTCACTCTGAATTACCTGAATTACTTACGAACAATGAACAGCAACCACAATTAGAAACTCAATCCAACTCACTTGAAACCGAATCAAATTCCATGTCTAAGGCTCAAAAATCTCGTAAAACCCTAACTACTCTAGGAGTAGCTTTAATATTAGGAGCGATCGCGTCTGGGGGAATGTATCTCCTCAAGCAAAGAACTACCCAGTCTGACCAAAACAATATCGAAAAACAGGTAAATCATTTTAGTGAAATGTTAGAAAAGCAAGAATATCAAGCTTGCTATGACGAAGCAGTTGCTATGAATGCTCAAGCTGCTGATGTGGCTAACTCAGCGAGTATGCCCAAAGAGCAACTACAAGAATTTGAAGCTCAGTGTGGTCTAGCTCAAGCCCAAGCAGAGGCAGAAGATATTAAGTATGGCGCAGCCTTAGCGATCGCCAAAACTCTACCGAAAAACACTTCTATAGATGCAGAAATTCAACAACAAGTCGATTTTTGGTCAGGGCAGCTATTAGAACAGGCAACTAAACTCTACGAACAAGACGGAAATATTGAACAAGCTCTTGAGACAGTCAAGCAAATCCCCCAAGACAGTACCGTCAGATCTAGGGTGATCGATCTCAAAGACTCTTGGAAAGCAGAGTTTGCAACTAATGAAGCAATTATGACCACTGCTGAAAAAGCCTTGAGTGAAGAAAAATGGGTGTACGCCAAACAACAAGCTATCAAAGTTAAAGACTCATCTCCTACAATGTATTGGCAGGAAAAGGCGAAAGCAATTATCTCTCAAGCGGAAGAAGGAATTGCCGAGACGGTCTCCACTGAAGCAGAAAAACCTAAAGCGATCGCTCCTAGCTCACAAATCAAAGAAGTTCCTATTCCTGAAATAATCAAAGTTAATAAACCTGTTATTACCGAGCCTAAACCAACAATTCGCGTCAACCAAGATTCATCAGAATCATTACGAGATTTAGATGACAACAGCGAATCTCTCCCTAGCGCACCTTCTAATTCGTCGCCACCAAATGATGTTCCTTTAAGAGATTTGTAATATAAAGTAATCAAAGAGGAAGCAGAGAAAGCAAGGGAAAGATAAAGGCTTCTTATTTTGTATTCACCTTAATACTTTGTTCCTCTTTCTTCAGCCAAGTTTGAAGTTTCAAGCCATAAGCTAGCTACAAACTTCTAAGATTTTCTTCCACTGGCGCGTTGTTTTGGCTAGCGGGGTTTTCTGTAGGAGCATTATTTTGATTGGGTTCAATCTTTGGCAACTGAAATTGATTTTTTTCAGATTTTTGTCTTGCCTCCTCGTTGCGAAGAGCTTTTTGAGCTTTGTTCAAACTGTCCGTAGCAACGTTATAACTCTCTTCATCTCCTTGTTGAAAAAATAGTTGCGAAGCCTTCTCAAAATCAGCTACTGCCCCTGCAAAATCTTTTTGATCATAACGAATTGCGCCACGGTTATGATAGGAGTTACCATAACCAGGATCGATTTTAATTGCACTATTGTAGTCTGACAAAGCTCCAGAAACATCATCTAAATCTTCGCGCACAATACCGCGATTGAGATACGACCAAGGATCGGTCGGATTAATTTGTAGGGCTTTGTTATAGTCTTCGAGTGCTTCTGATTTGTTTCCCAAGCGATAGTTAGCTAAACCACGACTAAAATAAGCTAAAGAAAAATTGGGATTAACTTTAATTGCCTTATTGTAATTAGAGATCGCCGAATTAATATCTCTTTGGGTGTAGTCAATCAAACCTTGATAATATACCGCTAAGGCATTATTGGGATTTTTTTCTGATGCCTCGATTAAATAATCATTCGCTCTAGAAGCATCACCCCTTTGAAGTAGTTCGATACCTTCAACATATTTTTTGGTTGCTTCAACATCAACTTCTCCCTCTTCTTGATCGGGCTTGTCACTATTGACAATTAGACTCGATTTATTTAATCCTGCCAAATCGAGAGAATTTAGAAAGCTATCAATTGGAATAGCTGCATTAAAACCTGTTTTCAAAGGTTCGGGAATACTAGAAGACTCGTTTTTGACACTGCCAATAACATCCCCTTGCCCATGAATCCCAATTAAATGACCACTAGCATCAAATACTGGTCCGCCACTCATGCCACGGCGAGTTAGTGCCTGATAACGTACAGCATAACCTTCACTGGCAGCCTCTCGAACGCTAGTTACCATACCTGTAGTAAACTCATGTTCTCGCTCGGCATTAATATCCACCGACAAAGGAAACCCCGAAACATAAATGTTCGCTCCAGCCGTAGCATATGCTGAATCTCCAAAGGTGGCGGTAGGATAAACTTCAGTACTATCAAACTTGACCACCGCTAAGTCTAACCCTGTTTTTGCTTTGAGGCTGCTCACTTCCTTAGCAGAGTGTTGCTGATTTTTGATTTTGATGATGTAACCCACGTTAGGGTTAAGAACTACGTGATTGGCAGTAAGCACCGTATAGGTATTATTTTGTTTAGCAATAATCACCCCCGATCCCCCAGGAATTCCCAGGGTATTCTCAATCTTGACTGTCGTTTCTAAAGCGATCACTGCAATTTCCGTCGCGCTTTTTGCCATTACCCCAGAAGATTGAGTTATGATTAGTGCTACCGTAACTGCCGTTCCCGATATAATACTTGTTACTAAACTAGAATTTAAAAAAAAACGATTCATATGTAAATTAATTTTGCGATGCTTGAGAAGTAAATTGTAAATAAGTTGAAATGGGAATTCCCCAGCTAGAGTTAATCATGGTTTCCAGCATTTCGGGCGTTGGTTCGCTTCCATCTTCAAAAGTGTATACCCCAAAATCGGGGTCACGATGCTTACCTCGACCATGAACCCCAACCAAAAAACCCTTGGTATTAAAAATAGGTCCTCCACTCATGCCTATTTCTGTATTATTGGTATATCCTAAGTGATACCCCTCTGGTAATGACTTGGGCGGAATTAAAGATATTTCTCCTTGAGTCAGCCTGAATGCTTGAGTTCCCAAGGAAATGGTATTAACCGAACTATTATTTTGTTCGTAGAGAGGGAAACCCGCTGCGTATACTTTTTCTCCTACTTTTAGATGATCAGAAGCAATAGTAGCTACTTGATAATTTTCAAAACTTTGAAACTGGACAATAGCCAAATCAAAATTACCTAAGTGTTGTGGAGGTTGCAATAGCTGATGTATTTGACCGTCAGCAGTCATAACTTGAAAAACATTATTAGTCCCTACGACGTGCCAGTTAGTAAGAACAGTATATGTTTGTCCTGCTTGATAAATAATGACCCCCGTTCCAGCAGCATTATCATGAATAATTCTGACAGTGCTAGACTGTGCTAATTCATAAATATCTTGACTATAGGTATCGTCAGGAAGAACGTATCTCGGTACTGCTTGGGTTTGTAAGGGTTGTTGCCAAACACCTGCACAAATTATGACAGTAGGTAAGAGTATTTTTAATCCCCATTTATAGTTATTTAGCAAAGATAGAACCGCGTAGTTAAGAATTTTTGGTGGAAATTGTCTGCGACAAATTTTCATTCTGTTCGAGCGCTATGCTTGCTTATAAATCTCTATAGTTGTCGGGAGTTACTTGTTGCGGTGCAGTTTTTTTAGTTGTGCTAGTTTTGGGTTCTGATGTTGCTTCGACTGTGGTTTCATCTAGTCTTGTTCCTACATCAATATAGGGAATTGCCGTAACTGATTCGTAATTTGACTCCAAGCCTTCCTCTCCTTTACGCCAAGCAAAGAGATTATTTAACGCTTGTATTCCGTCTTGACCAGGCTTAAGAGTGTAGATAATTCCTTCGCATGGTCCTTGATCTTTGCTAGCAACACAAATGACTGATTGATTATTAACCGTGCCTAAAGTCACATATCTTAGTTGCTTGTTCTTGCGGTAGGTTTCTAAGCGAGAACTGACCTCTTGGCAACGTGTATCTGGACTCCATCCAGAACCAGAAAAATGATCGCTGACCCACTGAATCCAGGGTTCTGAATTTCCTTGACTACTTTGATACATAGTTGTCGGAACTTTTCCACTACTACTATCGCAAAAAAAGCCAGACTGGGGTGTTAAAGCAGGAGTTGTTACTGGTTGGGCTGTCGGCACGGGGTTTTGAGTAGGATTAGGAAATTGAGCCAGACTAGGTAGAGAGATCGCGCCAAGACAACTTGCCATAACAATATAAATCAAGCTTACTCTATGTTTCATAACCAATATATTGTAATTTTATACATTGAAATTATCTTATTTTAATCGTAAGACTAATTTCAAATATACTTATAATTAATCAACAATTTTTTATGATCTACAGTTTAAGGAATACGATTCAAACTAACTATTGCTGTACAAATGACCCTTTGATTCCTGAATCGCACCCCCACTTTTTTTCGCTCTCGAAAGTAGCCAGCCTCTACGCTGAGGAGTCAGAAGGAACTGCGATCGCTCAACAACTTAAAATCGGCAGATCGACAGTATAGCGGTTTTTTCTACCCGATTTAGTAATGCTCTTAAGTTTTCTGCTGATTCAGCGATCGCGACGCGAAGGACGCGATATGCCCTAAAGGACTAGCTGCGCGTCGCGGAGCGGTATACCACAAGGGTACAACGTCCTTTAGGGCTAGTCCTTTAGGGCAATTTGAGAAACTCCTGTCATCCTGACTGCCTGACGAGGTGTTTGTATAGCAACGGAACAATGTCAGGGATTAACCACCTCATTAATCGCTTTTAACAAGTCATTATTACTGTACGGTTTAGCCACAAAGGCGTTGATATTACCATTGATTTCGGTGACAATTTCTTGGTCAGAAACAAGTCCGCTAACGACAATAATCTTGGCTTTTGAGTTGATGGTTTTGAGAATCCGAATTGCGGTTTTGCCATCCATTGAGGGCATCATGATATCCATGACCACTAGCTTAATAGCATTTTGATTTTGAGCATAAAGGGCGATCGCTTCAATCCCATTGCTGGCGGTTAACACCTGATAGTTATAAATTTCTAAAGTCGCTTTGGTGACTTCGAGGATTGAGGGTTCATCATCCACCACCAAAATTAATTCACCGTTACCTTGAGGAATTGATTCTGTTGCTTCTAGGTTGGTTTCTGCTGTTTCCGAAGCGGGTAAGAAAACTTTGAACTGAGTTCCTCGTGGTTGAGACTTGGTATTGCTTACCACATCAACAAAACCAGCGTGACTTTTGACAATGCCAATCAAGGTAGATAAACCCAATCCTGTACCTCGCTCAACTTCTTTAGTGGTAAAGAAGGGTTCAAAAATGCGTTCAATAATTTCAGCAGGTATACCGACCCCTGTATCAGTAACGGTAATCACAATATAAGAACCGACCTGGGCATCTGCATCGGCTAATTTAAGGGGAAGCAATTTAGAAAAGCCTAAAATAGGCGCGAGAATATTATTGAGGTCGTGAGCGACACCACCAGCCAACGTTCCTAAGCTTTCCATGCGTTGAGCGCGGAGGAATTGAGCTTCTAGTAGTTTTTGCTCAGTGATATCAGTATCGACGCTGAGGATAAATTTAGGATTACCTGCTTCGTCTCTCACTAGCGTCCAGCGACTGGCGACGATCACTTCTTTACCTGTTTTAGTAACTTTGCGTAATTCTCCCTGCCACTCACCTTGTTCTAGAACAATAGCATAAGCACTTTCTATTTGAGGGGAGATTTCTTTATATAGAAGCGATCGCAAATTTTGACCAATAATTTCCGAAGTTTGCCACCCATAAATTCTGGTTGCGCCTTGATTCCAAAATTGAATTACACTCTCTAAATCTCGAACTATAATCCCATCGGTGGTCAAATCTAATAGTGCTGCCTGTTCGCGAATTTTTTGCTCTGCTTGTTTGCGATCGCTAATGTCGAAGCGAATTGCTAAGTATTGAAACGGTTTACCAGTCTCATCTAGAAAGGGAACAATTGTCGTTTCTACCCAGTAAAAGCTGCCATCCTTAGCTCTATTTTTAATCTCACCTTGCCAGACTTTCCCCTTGGCGATCGTTGTCCACAGTTCTTGGAAGAATTCGGCAGGATGATAGCCAGAGTTAATAATTCGATGGGTTTGTCCGATTAATTCTGCTTTTGCGTATTTAGATATTTGACAAAATCGTTCGTTAACATAGATAATAATACCTTTTGTGTCAGTAATGGCGACAATTGCTGCTCGATCCAAAGCAGATTTTTGAAATTCCAGCGATCGCAACGTTGCTTGAAGTTGTTGTTCTACTTGTTGCTGTTCGCTAACATCGCGGGTAAAGCAGCGGGTATGGAGAAACTCCCCATTGTGCCAAGAGACATTAGAATCGATGAGAACGTGTCGAATTGAACCATCCTTGCAGCACAATCGCGCTTGATAGTTTTGCACTGTTTCATTGTTCGATAGTTGCCTGAGAAGTTGGTCAATAACTGGTCGATCGGCATGAAACTCGACAATTGATCGCCCGATGTATTCTTCCTTGGCGTAACCTAACAGATCTAGTTCGGCTTGATTTGCCCAGGCGATCTTACCATCTGAGGTGATCCAATGCATTGGTACAACAGCATTTTCAATAAAATCAGTAAGTTCTGCTGTACGATTTTGTACCTTCATTTCTAAGCGGTCATTAATCTGTTTTAATTCAGCTTCAGCTTGTTGTCGTCGGCTAATTTCTTGCTCTAATGTTGTCGTTTTTTCGCCAACTTGTTGTTGAAGCATGGCAACTACCCTCAATAACTCCGCTGGATTGATCGCCTGTAACAAGTCAGTTTGGGTAATCAGTCCAGCAAGATGCTCTTGTGCATCTAGAATCGGTAAATGACGAATTCGATGCTGATGAAGCAAAGATAGAGCAGTCAATATAGTTTGGTTTGGCGATCGCTTTAGAGTTACTAATTCCTTCGTCATCACTTGAGCGATCGTAATTCCGTTAAGATCTCTTTGAGCAGCAGCCAGCTTGACTACATCTCTTTCTGTAAAAATACCAACAAGTTTTCCTGCTTCAACTATGAGTAGGCAACTATTTCGCTTAGGATTAAATGCTTTGCTACCTAATCTTAAAGAAGAAAATGAATGGTTGAGAACAGAAGTATATTCTCAGTCATTACAACAGACATCACTTAACTTGTCTCGCGCCTTTATTAACTTCTTTGAAAAACGAGCAAGGTTTCCTCGGTATAAATCAAAGCACGGTAAACAGTCGGTTGGATTTCCTCAGTCAGTCAAAATTACTGGAGACTGGGTTAAACTGCCCAAGATTGGGCTGGTCAAGGCAGTATTTGACCGTCGTTACTGTGGAACGATTAAGACTGTTACTGTCAGCAAAGACAGTTCAGATAAGTATTTTGCCTCAATTCTTTACGAATTAGACGCTTGCTTCATATCTGGCAATGGCGACCAAATAATTGGTCTAGACTTAGGAATCAAAGATTTCTGTATTGCTCATGATGGCACGAAGACTAGCAAATATGCTAATCCTCGGCACTTCAAAAAGCATGAAAAAAATCTAGCTCGTAAACAACAGAAGTTGGCTAGAAAACAAAAAGGTAGTAAGACAAGATATAAAGCTAAAAGATTAGTAGCTAAGGTTCATTCACGCATAAGTAATGCCCGTCAGGATTTCTTACACAAACTGAGTAGAAAACTGACTAACGAGAGCAAAGTCGGTTGTGGTAGAAAACCTCAACGTAAAAGGCATGGTGCGTAACCACAAGTTAGCTAAAGCAATATCTGATGTTAGCTGGGGGATGTTTGTCAACTTCCTGAGTTATAAACTAGAGCGCGAAGAAAAACGCCTGGTTGAAATTGACAGATGGTTTCCCAGTTCACACATTTGCCCTGATTGTCTAACTCAACAACCATTCGGCTTTGCCGAATCGCCATCGCGAAGCGATGTCGGAACGCTCCAGCGTTCGGATTTGAGTATTAGAGAGTGGATTTGCTTGAATCAATCATGCGGTAAGACGCACGACCGAGATGAAGCAGCAAGTCGCAACATTAGGGCAGAAGGAATCAGAATGATAAAGACGGATGGAACAGCCGTTTCTGCTAGTGGAGGGAGCGTAAGACAAGACCGTGGACGAAAGACCAAGGTAATGCAGCACCCAGCGAAGCTAGAAACTTGTTCTAAATCTTCGATTTAGTGCAAGTAGTTCATTGAGGTGAGAAGTTAAGAAAAAGTACAATCTGTCAAGGCGAGAGAAAATACGAAAGACTAATCATGAATCACCACCGCTGTCCCAATTGCCGTCCAATCAAATAACCATTGGGCTTTATCTAGAGGCAGATTAACGCAACCATGACTAACGGGGGTGCCAAAATTATTGTGCCAATACGCACCGTGCAGGGCATAACCGCGATCAAAATAAAGCACATCAGGGACATCAGGCAGATCGTAGTCTAGACCACGCATTCTATCTAGGGAGTATTTTCTCTGAATGTTATAGACTCCAGGATAAGTAGGAGTTGCCGCCTTCCCGCTTGAGATCGCCGTAGTGAAAATTTGATTCCCTCCTACCCAAGCAGACAAATGCTGTTCGGAAAGATCGATTTCAATCCAAGGTTGATTTGAAACCTTGAGGCTATCAATTCTTTGAACCACCAAATCTTTTGGGGCTGGATGAGCTACCGTTCTCTCCGTAAGTAGCCACAAGTCACCGATTACCAGAATAGCAATCGCACTCATGAAAGACTTAACCCCGAAATCAAAAAAATCTGCTTTTCACGATCTTTCACCTCCTCAATGGAAGCTACTACAATTTTTGATTGCTAATCTTTAATGACTTTCCGCTTACATGTATCCAATCTAGCAACAGATTTTGAGTAACTTGTGAGGGATCAATTTTGCTGAAAAAAAATGCACGCTTTTACAGATCCAAAATAAGGAAAATGTGATCCGTACCTAATCGCTTTTTTGGTTATAAGGCAGTTTCGCCAGTAACATCGCCATTGCACAGGTATTACTCACCCCAGCGAATACTAAGCCACAGCCAACAAAACCACTCAGGAGCAAGAACCAGGGAGAAACAAAAGCTCCTAATACAGTTCCTAGAAAGACTAATGACCCAGCGACAATCTGTACCTGGCGGAACATACTGATGGGGGCGTTTTTGTTGACTTTGGTAGGATAGCCCGCAGCTTTCCACGTTGGCAATCCTCCTTGAAGATGGAATACTTCGTCGAACCCCAGATCGATCATTTTCTGGGCTGCTTGAGCTGAACGATTACCAGATTGACAATATAAGACAATCTTTTTGTTGTTGTTTTGAGCCACAACTTGAGAATCGAACCAAGACAGAGGCATTAACTTTGCCCCAGGGATATGTTCGGCAAAAAATTCACCTGATTCTCGAACATCTATTAATAAAGCGCGATCGCTTTCCAGCCATTTTTTGAGAGTAACGGCATTAATTTCTTTGAGTTGTCGATTGTTGGTAGTTGTCATGATTGTTCTCCTTGATAAATTAGTCCTAGCGTTTAATTAGAATGAAAACAGCGATCGCAATTAGAAAATAGCCAAAAGCCTTTTGTAGTTTTGCTCCTTGTATTTTGCTGGAAAAGTATGTCCCCCAAATCACACCTAAAATTGCCACCGCAGTAAAGGTGAGGGTTAAATTCCAGTTGATGTTTACCTGATTTAAGTAACCTAAAAACCCCGTGGCTGAATTAAAGGAAATAATTAATAAAGATGTGCCAATCGCTTCTTTCATCGGTATTCCCCCTAGCAGCACCAATGCGGGAATGATCATAAATCCTCCCCCAACGCCAACAAAGCCAGTCAGGATACCTACCCCCAATCCTTCTAAGGTTATGGCTAGCCAAGGATACGAGGACTGATGTTTTTGGGGAAGAGATAATTTTGCCTGGTTACTTAAATTTGTTTTGGGCTGGCGAATCATGAAATAACTGGCAATCAGCATCATTACCGCAAAGCATATTAGTTGCAGGGTATCGGTCACAAAAGGCAAGGCAGCTAAACGCGATCCTAATAACGCCCCGACCATTGCAGGTGGGGCAAAACTTAAGGCAGTTTTTAAATTGACGTTACCCCGTCTCCAATGGGGAATGACTCCAATCAGACTGACCATCCCGACAATTGCCAGACTCATAGCGATCGCAGTTTTGGCATTTAATCCCAGAACATAGACCAGGATTGGTACTGCCAGAATTGAGCCACCACCGCCAATCAGTCCTAAACTCAGACCGATCAGCAAAGCCAGAAGATGTCCAGTAATCCAAGTAGCCATGACTGTTACTCAACTGTTGCTAATTTGTGTCCGCACCGTTCGTTAGCGGGTACTGCCTCCATCATTTTTGAGGATCGGGAAGATTGAGATTATTCATAAACTGAATGAAATTATCCCTATCTCGACCGACAAAGCGAGGATTCCAGCTTTTTTCCTCCCCAATAGTGGAAACGGTTTGCCCTCGATAGTCATGGGCAGGATAAACTAAAGTTGCATCGGGCAGAGTAAACAATCTAGTTGTCACTGAGTCGTATAGCGTACCTGCATCACCACTTTGGAAATCAGTACGTCCACACCCACGAATAAACAACGCATCCCCTGTCAAAATCCTTTCACCATTGATTAAATAAGCCATATGGCTATCGGTATGACCAGGAGTAGCGATCGCCTTAATCGCAATCGAACCCAATTCTAAAACTTCATCGTCTTGTATATGACGGTTGGCGCAATCAGCCTGGGCATTGGCAGGAAGAATACCTAAACAGCCAGTTAATTCTCGCAGCTTACCAGTCCCCGTGATATGGTCGGCGTGGATATGAGTTTCTAGGCAATAATGCAGACTTAAACCCAATTCCTTGAGTAGCTTTAAATCCCTTTCTACCTGCTCCAAAACAGGATCGACAAGAATTGCTGCCTTTAGTTCTAAATCTGCTAGTAAATAAGTGTAGGTGCTAGATTCGCTGTCATATAGTTGACGGAATAACATTTTGTCGCCTCCATTTATAAGGTGTATTACGCCTCACCTTGAGATTAAATAAACAAGCTGAGGAATCTGTGAGGTTGTTTTACAAATATATAACTATATAATAATATAATACTATTAAAGTTAGGAGTATTGATTACAAAAAAAATGCTATGAACCAAATATCACCTCAAGTTTTATCTCGTGTAGCCGAATACTTTAAAATACTTTCAGAGACTAGTAGGTTACAAATCTTGTGTAGTCTAAAATCTGGCAGTAAAAATGTTAGCGAGATTATGGAAGTTACCAATTTAGGACAGGCTAATGTATCCAAACATCTCAGGGTACTAACTCAGGCTGGAATGTTAGAGCGTCAACCCAAGGGAGTAAGCGTATTTTACGAAATTGTCGATCCAACTATCTTTGAATTATGCGATTTAGTTTGCGATCGCCTGATCGGACAGTTGCAAACAGATTCAGCGAAATTGGAACAACTCAAGGCTTTTCACTCAAAAACGTAGTAGTGGATCGATGTTGCGGTTCATTCGACTTTTGAAAATTGATATTATTTGGCGTTATTAATATGAATACATTTGAGATTCATGAGTTTCCGAAATCAAGAGTTGCCACCATAGATGTGGGAAAAATTGGTAGAAAAAAGCATCATATAATTGCACTCTTAGAAATTGATGTAACAACAGCCAAAGAAAAAATTCAAACCCAGCTTAGATCGGGTAAAAATATAGGTTTTACTGCCTGGTTAATCAAAGTTATTGGCACGACAATTGAAACTCATAAATATATACACTCTATAAACTATAAAGGAAGAAAACAAATAATTTTCAATGATATTGATATTGCAATACCCATCGAAAAAGAAGTAGATGGAATCAAAGTTCCTCTGGTAACTGTAATTAGGGAAGTGAACAAAAAATCGATTGAGAAAATAAATGCTGAAATCAAACAAGCGAAAAGTCAAAAGGTAAATTCAGCAATAGATTATGTCCTCAATAATGAAAGTAAAAAGCATGAAAATAAACTATTTTTTAATTTACCGCAATTCATGAGGATGATTATTTGGAAGTTTATTCTAATAAATCCATTTACCAAGAAAAAAAACATGGGAACAGTTATTGTGAGCAATATGGGAATGTCTGGAAAATTTCCAGGATGGATTATACCCAAAAGTATTCACAATCTTTGCTTCGGGATTGGAACAATAATAAAAAAACCCTGGATTAATAATAATGCGATCGCTATTAGAGAGATCATGCATCTGACAATATTGTTCGACCATGATGCTGTTGATGGTTCTCCCGCAGCCAGATTTACAGATGCGCTAGTGCGAAATATTGAGAACGCAACAGAATTATAAAAACAGAACAATTCATCCTTTAAAAGAAGCAAGTTGGAATCATACTTAATATTCAAAGGTTAGATGATAAATAGAGTGGAGATAATTTATGAAAGTTAATTAATCAGAGGCGAACATAGAAAAGAAAAAAATTTATGCAGCTAAGTTTTATGTCAATGTGGATTCAGATAGCTTCTGAATCAAGTGACGATAGTCTGGATCTAGCCAACACTGAGGTAAAAATTCACCAGAAGGAAAAATAAGTTCCGACTTCAAAAATGTTTCTGGATCTTGCATTTCTTCGCCAGCATGAAATCTGCCAAGAATTTCTTTCTTAAAAGGATTATAAAGGTTTTCTACTTCTAATAGTTCTACTAAGTCACCACTAGATTTTTGTTTGAGAAACATAATGCCTCCCTGGTTATTTAACCTTAAGTATTTTCCTTAATTCTAGCTTGATTAATTAAGACAAAATATAAAGTATTGTACTAATTCACTAACCAGGGCTATTTCCCAACTAATGATGATCTGAAAATGATCTTAAAAGGGAAAAATTGCATAATAAAAATAGGTAGTAGGTAGTAGATAGTAGGTAGTAGATAAGCTGTTGTGCATTTAAATTGCATTAATAGCATTGCCCTTATTTTTCAATTTCCTGTCCCACTTAATAATTAAGTCTCCTTCATTTAAAAGTTTATGTAA
>JAAUOU010000164.1 GCA_012034765.1 Pleurocapsaceae cyanobacterium CSU_1_1
AACCAATTTCATTTGTGTAATCCTTACTCACTTTTTACTCACTTTAGTTCTAAACGTTAGTGAGTAAGTGTTTGAGATGACGCTATAGCGTGAAAAAGAGGCAAATCTTGGGTTCGAATCCCCCCCTCTCCGTACCAAATCTAGCTTTGCACAATATCCGTAAGTTTAAGATAATTAAAATAATCGGATCAGTTTTATTATTTTAACAAGATAATCTAGATCAAATTTAGTGCAAGACAAAATAGACAAAGCTAATACCAAGCTGGATAAAATCAAAATAATGCAGCGAGGGAATCGATTAACATTGCGCGGGACACTCCCCCCAAAGCCAAACAATGGCATAAAACCAACAGTCGGCTTTTCGGTGGGAAGCTTCCCACCGAAAACGCGACGTAAGCAATATACGATATCCCCAGGATTGCCAGCCACGAGAGGGGCGGTTGATTTGGCAATGCCCAAATGATTCAACCGAAAAAATTGTCGTCCATCATTGTTTCCAAAGGAATGACAGTAGTGTCCTCGATCAAGAACAGTTGATTTTTTTGATAGTTGACTACAACTTTGTCAAACCAATCACTATAGTTCTCTTTAAGATAATTTTTAAGACTAGGAGAATCTTTTAAAATATCCAAAATTTCAGAACGGAAATTAGAAACTTCTTCACGCCAACCATTTTTACAGCGCGCTCTCTCTTGCTGCCAATATTTAAGCTTAAGAATATGCTCAATCAGTCTTTTGCTATAGCTTCTCAAAGCCCTTCTTTGACTTGCCGACATATCTTCTATTTCTTCTAGCAAATTATCCCAATCCATCTGCTTTACGTTTCGCTCCCTAATCGCGATCGCCATCTGCTCCGCCCACAAGTTAAAATCTTCTTCGTATAGGTTTTTACTTTCCACTTTCTACCTACTCCTTACTACCTACTACCTAGTAGTGTAATGTATGACTGGAATCGACCCTCACATCCACCCTAACACTAGCAATGAAAACCTATACCAAGCGCGAGATGGCGCACATTTTTAATGTTTCGCCCAGAACCATCGAAGACGACGTTAAATTTCTCGGTATTGAGCCTCAACTAGGCGATCGCAATATGAATCTATACGATCAAAACGATTTTAATTTGATTGAACAAATGCGCGCCCATCTTGAAAACAAGCTCAACACCAGAGAATAGAAGTCTTGTTAAAGATTGAAGCGAAACAAAAGCGAATCTTTGCAAACGATCTCAACATTAATTTAATATTTTTCGTCAGCAGCGCCGAAGTTTAAAAGTCAGGTGATGTTTGCAAAAACTGCTGAATTTTTTGTGCTGCGTGACACAAAGTATCGGGATCTCTGACTAAAGCAAACCGTACATAGCCTTCTCCTGCTTGCCCAAATCCCACTCCAGGAGAAGCAGCAACCCCAGTTTGCGCCACTAATTTAGTACAAAAGTCAACCGAATTATGTTGCCAGGGTTCGGGTAATTTTGCCCAAATGTACATGGTTGCAATAGGCGACGGTACTTCCCAACCAATATCTTGCAATGCTTGAATGAAAACATCTCGGCGTTGTTGGAAAGTTTGTACTGTTTGAGCTACAGATTCTGGAGAACTAGATAAAGCAGCGATCGCGCCAGTTAAAATTCCTCTATATTGATTAAAATCCACCACTGCTTTTATTTGCCTCAAGGCTTGAATTAAAGAGCTATTGCCGATCGCATAACCGATACGAAATCCTCCCATGTTATAAGACTTGGAGAGAGTAAAAAATTCAATACTTAATTCCTTTTGCGGATCGGCTTGCAAGATAGATGGAGCAACTGCTTGGGTATCAAATACTAGGTCTACATAGGGAAAATCATGCACCAATACTAAATCGTGTTGACGACAAAAGTTGACGGCTTGGTTGAAGAAGGTTAAAGGTGCGATCGCTGTAGTGGGATTATGAGGATAACTTAGCACCATCATCTTTGATTTTGACAGTATATCTAGAGGAATATCCTCGAATACGGGAAGAAAATTATTTTGAGCCAATAAAGGCATGGGATGAATTACACCTCCAGCCAGATACACACCTCCTGCATGGGAAGGATAGCCAGGATCTAATAGTAAAGCAATGTCTCCTGGATTGAGAATAGCCAGGGGTAAATGGGCTGTTCCTTCCTGAGAGCCAATTAAGGCTAAAACCTCTGTCTCAGGATCGACGGGAATACCAAACTTTTTACTATACCAGTTGGCAGCAGCGGCGCGAAAATCTTTAGTCCCCCCATGAAGCAGATAGCCGTGAGTATCAGGATCTTGTAGAGCATTAGCAACTACCTCAAGAATTTCTGCGGCAACGGGTAAATCTGATGAACCCAAAGACAAGTCAATAATTTCTTTGCCTAAATCTCTAGCTTGAGTTTTAGCACGATCCATATCAGCAAAGACATTACTAGAAATTGATTGTAGTCGTTTAGCAAATCGCATCGAGGTTAAAGTTAGTGGGGGTTAAGATACTTAAAATGGTCACAGGATAGCTATTGGCTCTAGGCTCATCCGCAGGTGCATCCTTTAGGAGTCCCCCTGTTAAGGTGAGCGTTTGTACTATTGAGAGTTAGGAGTTAGGGGTTAGGAGTTGTTCACTGTTAACTGATAAATCATCCAAAAATTGTTGACGCTCAAACTGATAGCCTGAACCCAAAAAATCGATCAGTTTAGTGGTATCTTCTAAAGCATTTTGGAGACAGGTTGATGCTCCAGGAGAAGGAGTGATATTAAAAATAATCTGATCGCCAGTTATTTTTGCCTCTCCCATTTCCAATGCTTGGGTGTTAAGGTTCACAACCTGGGGTCTAACTCCACCGTAACCCTTAGCGTAGGTCAGATCTGTTAATTTTACTGAAGGGATAATTTTGCTTACTTCCTTGATAAATAGTCTTTTACCAATAATCGGAAAGTCATAGACAAAATTGAGGGCAATATATTTAAAGATAATCGGGTCAGACAAGATTTTAGCAAAGCTCAAAACTGCTTTGAAGCTTAAACCCGCAGTTTGGAAATATTCAATAATGCTGCCATAGTGATGACGTTCTAACATGGGTAGAACTTTGGCAGTAGGGCCAAAACGAGCGATCGCGCGATCGTGGACTTCAGGATCGCCATGAATAGCAGCGAAGGGTAGTTTTTCCTGCTGAACGGTATATACCTTACCATTAAGGAACTGTGGGGCAAAATAGAAGCTTCCCGCTACGCTGAGTAAAGCATAATTCAGACCATAGCCCAGAGATTTGGCAAACAACAGACTGTGCGCTCCTGCTGCCACCATGATCACTTTACTAGTAATAGTTTGGTCTGATGTCTTAAGCTGATATTCTCCTGCCTGTTTGCTAATTTGCTTTACCTTAGTATTGAATAGCAGATCTATTGTCGTCTCGGTGTTCTCTAAAGCGTTAGCCACAAACGACTTGGCTAGACGATTAAAATCCACGGTATAACCTTCATCAGTATATAACGCCATGATTTCCTGATCTTCAGGGCGATTAAGTAATACTTTTGGTTCTTTAACAGCAATTTCTGCCCGCTCTAACAACCTTAAATCAGGAAAAAGAGTTTTAAACTGCTGATATCTAGTTTTTAATTGTTCTTGTTCTTTACCCACCCCCAAAACCATTTTGTGATACTTAGTGTAGATTTCCTGGTGAGGATCTTTGGTTAGTAAATAATTTTTGACTAAACTAGCTCCTGCCTTTACTTTCTCTGCTTTAGCCAAGGTATAGTTGGTTTCAATATCGCCAAAATGAAGAGTTTGGCTATTACTATTGGTAAAGGAATTGACTAAAGCTATATCTGCTTCTTTCTCAATCAGAGCGATTCTTTTGACGTTGGTATAATTGCTTAAAACATAAAGTAATGCCGTACCGCAAACTCCACCGCCAATAATGACAACTTCGTAGTTATTGTTATTCATAATTGTTTTCAATTTAAGTGAAATAATAAGTAGGTAGCTATATAAGTAGGCATAATTATTGATCAATCATTGCAGCCACTAGCTTTAATATCTCTATACTATCTAAAAACCATTTGCCAAGCTTATCCTTATAGGAAAAGCTAAAAACTTTTTTTATGGACGTATCTAATGTATATTCTTTGCTCCAGCAAACTAAGCGAGAGCTTGTCAGCAGTGGCGATCGCGAATCAATCTTGGGGGACAACAATAGTAATAAAACTCTGGTTTTACTATGGTCTCAGTTAGGAGATTTTGATAATTTAGAATATGCCTGGTGGCTAGAGCGAGAATCTTCGCAGCTTAAAGCAGCAAAAATTAACGTCAAAGCAATTGGGATTGGCGATCGCAAAGTGGAATCAAGTTTTGTGAATATACTGGTTTTCCCACCGACTGTTTATACGTCGATCGTACTGCCGCACTACATCGGCAATTAGGACTAAATCAAGGATTGAAGCTCAAATTTCCGTTTTTATCGGCACAAAACCGTGCTTTTCTCAATTTAATGTTGATGTGTGCGGGTATTGGTAGTCCTGGGACACTTGCCGAAGTCTTTAGAGGTTATACAGGCGATCGCACTGCACCCCAATTAATTGCTGACGATCAGGTAGTAACAGATACACCATTACCTGCAATTAAAGGTTCGATGTTTAAACTGGCGGGAGGTTCGGGTTTCCAGCGTCCCTTTGAATTAGCCACCCTGCGACTGAGAAACATGACGGAAGTATTGAGCAACTGGAACACCTATGTCCCCGATGCTAGTTATTTAACCCAACGAGGAGGGACATTTTTATTTGATGAGTCGGGAAAGTTGCTCTATGAACATCGCGATCGCAATATTTTAGGTTTTGCAGCTAATATGAGTAATCCTTTATCGTTTCTGCAAGATCTATAATTTCTCTCTCTCAGTTAAAATTAAGTTATACCAATTTGAAAAGAGAATGCGACACATGATTTCTGTAGGGGCGAACGCCCTAAAGGATTAGCTTCGCGTCCTTCGCGTCGCCGTTCGCCCTGACGATACATCTGCAATGAATATCGTTTAATTTGGTATTACCAAAAACCGCGTTTGCCAGTGGGCATAATAGTCATCCAGTTAGTTTTAGTTTCTTCTAACTGTTCCTTGGTTAAGTTAGTCTCACTTAAATTTGCGCCACACAGATTTGCGCCTTTCAATTTAGTATTTTTGAAATTCGCGCCGTTTAAGTTTGCCCCCCGCAGATCAATTCCTTCTAAATTAGAAGAGTGAAACAAACATTTGTGTAAATCAGCATTACGAAACATGGACAGTCGCAGGTCACAATCATTGAAGTTAGACCGATACAAATCTGCCCCTTGAAAATTAACTCTAATTAGCTTAGAGTCATGAAACTTAGATTCAGACAAGTTGGCTTTTTGTAAATCCTGCATACTCAGATCTTTCCAGCCAAAATCTTTTCTCCCCGCATCATAGGCGCTTAAAACCTCTTCTGCGGAAATTCTCATTAGTTTAGCAGGGACTTTGGCAGCTTGGTCGAGGGATGTCGTCTGACCAACAGTTTTATACCTAGCTGTGGCACTACTGCGATATTTAGAAGTAGACGTGCTTCTGCCTCCTGAGCCTTTAGTGTTTCGGTTACGTAACTGACTACGACCTGAAACAATTCCAGTTCTATTGGTGCTGATATTGCTATCAGTCGCAGTAGGATTACTCAGCATACTTTCCGCTAGGCTATCCCCATGCTTTTCTAGATCCAAAACATCTAATATTTCTTGAGCCGTTTTGTAGCGACTTTTAACCGCTACCTCCAGCATCTTAGTTAGTATTTTGGCGAAACCGTCGCTAATATTGACATATTTTAACCAGTTAATGTCTCCAGTAATCGGATCGCAGTCCATGTTTTTCGGTGCTTTTCCACTCAACAAATACATACAGGTAACACCCAAGGCATAAACATCACTAGCGTATACAGGTCGCATTGCTAACTGTTCGGGAGGGGCAAATCCAGGCGTACCAACAGCAAAAGCAGTTAAGGCAGTTTGCTCCGATACAACTGAATCCACTTGATTTTTGACAACCCCAAAATCGATTAAAACTAACCTATCGTCTATTTCGCGACGGATAATATTAGCAGGTTTAATATCTCGGTGAATCACTTTTTGGAGGTGAATATCCCTTAAAATAGTCAAAACTTCTTTAAGTACCTGTCTAGTTTGTACTTCGCTTAAAACTCCATTTTTCTTGACTTCTTGCTGGAGATTATTACCCTTGACAAATTCTTGAATTAAATAAAATTGCTGAC
>JAAUOU010000001.1 GCA_012034765.1 Pleurocapsaceae cyanobacterium CSU_1_1
CAATTGATGCTCTCAGAGACAGTTGGTCAGATTTATACTCCGATCTAGAAGAGAAGAAAAAATCTTAGTTCTCGATTAAGACCCGCGAACTCACTCTTCTTTTTGTCCCGCCTTAAGTTGGTTGTCATATTACTCATCAGTGAAATATCTTTAACTAAAGCAAACCACATCACAAAGAAGTTAACATAAATTCATAGTGACTATATTCTAAATTATTAATGTCCACATTTTCTCCTCCGATCGCAAAATCTGTTCCTGGCACTTACTGGCAGTGGCGCGGTAATTCAATCTATTATGTCTGTGTAGGAGAAGCTCAGTCTAACTTGCCTCCTTTACTATTGGTGCATGGTTTTGGGGCATCTACCGATCACTGGCGCAAAAATATTATTCAGCTACAATCCCAGTTTCAAGTATGGGCGATCGATCTTTTGGGTTTTGGCAGATCGGCTAAACCCAAACAAGAATATAGTGGCAACTTATGGCGAGAACAGCTACACGACTTTATTACCGAGGTGATCCAACAGCCAGCAATATTAGCAGGAAATTCCCTTGGAGGTTATGCTTCTCTTTGTGTAGCAGCAGAATATCCCCAATCTACGGCAGGATTAATTTTGCTTAATAGTGCAGGCCCTTTTTCTGATATTCAAGAAAATTCTCAGTCCCAGTCTCGCTCTAATCCTTGGGGTCAACTAGTACGCTCAATTTTATTGCAGCCCTGGGCAAGTTTATTACTGTTTCAATATGTACGCCGTCGCTCTATAATTCGTAAGACCTTAAATAAAGTTTATTTTGATCCCAGTGCCGTTACCGAGCAATTGATTGAAGATATCTATCGTCCTTCTTGCGATCGCGGTGCAGCGGATGTATTTAATGCTGTGTTTAAAACTCCTCAAGGGGAAAAAGTTGATGTCTTGTTAAGTAAAATGCAATGTCCTCTGCTGCTTATCTGGGGTGAAAAAGATCCTTGGATTAAAGCGAGAGAGAAGGGAGTACAATTCCGTCAGTACTATCCACAATTAACGGAACATTATCTACAAGCGGGACATTGCCCTCATGATGAAGTTCCAGAACAGGTAAACGATCTGATTGCCAACTGGGTTTTAACCATTGATCAGTTACAATCTTAATTGCTGTCTTCTTAATAATTTGTTACAAGGTAATAGTAACTCTATCTATAGCTCTATGTTTGGTGGATTTGTTGGATTTGGGAATAAAAAAGGCGGGGATTGGGGCGAAAACCTAATTAATACTGTCGCAAGCAACACAATCCGTCACTTATTTACTCGTAGTGATGCGGTAGAAGTCTCGGTCAAGTGTAATCCTTCTAGCAAGCTACTTCAAGGAACAATTGATAGTTTCAAAATGAGTGGTCGTGGGTTAGTAATCCGTAAGCAGTTTCGCACCGAAGAAATGTCTTTTGAGACGGATGCGGTGGCGATCGATTTTGGTTCGGCAGTTCAAGGAAAGATTGCTCTTAAACAACCGACTCAGGCAATCGCTCAGGTAAAATTGTCTCAAGACGATATCAACAAGTCTTTTGAAGCGGATATAGTCAGAAAGCGTTTAGAAAATCTGACCCCTGATGCCTTAACTGAAATATCAGGTGGAGTACCCATTTCTTTTACTGATGTCGAGGTTCAGCTATTGCCTGACAACAGAGTTAAATTGTCGGCTCAAGCTAGTTGGGAAGATACCGTTGTTCCCGTAAGTCTTAAGTGTATACTGGGTATTGGCAAGCGTCGCAAGGTTAAGTTTGATGAGGTTCAATTTGCTCAGGACAATATACCTCCAGAATTACAAAGCATCTCAAAAGATTTAACCTTAGCTTTGGGCGAAATTCTGAACGAGATGGTAGACCTTGACAAGTTTAATCTTGATGGAGTTAAGTTACGCCTCAATCGTTTGCAAACCGAAGGACAAATGCTGTTATTTAGTGGTTATGCCCAAATTGAGCGAGTACCTCAGACAATTTAAATGAAGGGACGTTCCATGGAACGTTCGTACAGAAGTCAGAGTAAAGATGATGATAAACTTTTGTTCATGGTGATGTGAGGAATTCCTGTAGTGGCTGAAAGGAATTCTGTCCCGTGGGTTTGGAACCCGAATCTTTGATAGAAGCCAACAGCGGTAGTTCGAGCATGAAGAGTAAGAGCGATCGCTTTTGCTAATTTTGCGCGATCAATTAAGCACAAAAGTATTTTGCTACCCAAATTTTGTCCTTGATACCCTGGTTTTACTACCATCTGGGAAATTTGATAAACACTGTTGTCCTGGGGAACTAATTGACCGTATGCAACCACGGAGTTTTTAATCAAAATAGCAGCATGAAAATAGTCTGCTTGGCTTTCATCCTGCACTATGTGCCAAGGTAAGCTGTGTTCGGCAAAAAATAATTCATATCTCAGTTGGCAAGCTTGCTGAAATTCCGCGCTGTTATATTCAATTAACTTAATGTTGGACTCTTTGATTATCCTCACTTTTTATTTCTCCATACTTCAAATTTGATAGCCTAAAGAAAGATAAACTGGGAACTGAATCGAATTGGTCTTTGTTTAAAGCCTAGAGCTTAAAGCTTAAAGCTAATTTACAGCATATTTTTCAGCATAAATTTATTTTCAGCATGATTTTAAGCGGATTATCTAAAAATCTTCTTCAATTTATTCAATTACTAAAAATATCTTGGAGTCGGTTAGCTCTCTTTTTGCTAGTTTTAATCGCTAGTTTTGCCATTTGGACTATACCCGCATCAGCAACGATTAACGACGATCGCTATGAAGGTAATGTTTATGTTCTGTTTGGCGGTAATGGCTCTCTTGTTCCCCCTCGGATGGATTTACCAACCTCTTTAAAGCGAGAAAAACCAGCAATTTTAGTATTTTATGTCGATGATAGTAGTGATTGTAAGCAGTTTTCTGGTTTAGTTACTCGTCTACAAGAATTTTATGGTCGTGCAGCTAGCATTATTCCTGTAAGTGTCGATTCTTTTATCGATCAAGACAAATACAGTCCTGATGAACCTGCTTACTATTACAGCGGGGTAGTACCTGAAACCGTAATCCTCGATCAAAAAGGTAAAGTCGTCTACGACGGCAAAGGGCAAGTTCCTTATGAAGAAATAGACGATGTACTGCGCGAAGTTTTCGATCTGCTACCACGCTCTGAATCTGAAGTTCTCAAACGACGTTCGTTTAATGAGTTTAATTCAGGGATGACGCAAGAGTAGGCAGTAAAATGACCTAAAAAACAGGCTATTTTTTATCAGGCAAAACGCATTTGACCAAAGGTTCAAACTGAGGAACTAGTTCGCTCCGACATAAGCCTAAACTGGGAATAGATACTTGACCGTAATCTTGACCGTGCTGTAATGGAAAATCAAATTGATGATCGATAAACACAAATTCCCCGCCAGCAGCTTTGACAATAACCCATGCAGCAGCTATGTCCCAAATTTTTGGGGTGGCTTCTACTCCCCCCATTGCTACTCCTGCGGCGACTAAGAGTAAGTTATAACTGGCAACACCGAGCATTCTTACCTTGCAAGGAAAAGGCTTTTGCAAGATAGCTTTACTGCGAGCGCAAAGATTGAATAATTGTGTCCCGCTAGGATATTCGCGACTAGTATGAATCGGCTGATGATTTAGATATGAACCTGTATAGCCAGATAATCCTGAGTCACCGTACCAATAGCCATGAAATGTCTGCTTAATGGGGGGAAGATAAACAAAACCAAAAACGGGTGTTCCTTGGTAAAGTAACCCCAAAGAAATCGACCACAGAGGAACTCCACGAGTAAAATTAGTCGTACCGTCAATGGGGTCGACAATCCAGCACCAATCTTGAGCGGGAAAAATATGTACTGTTTCTTCGCTTAAAACACCATGTTCGGGAAAAGTTTTGGCGATCGCCTCGCGGATTTGCTCATCTGACCACTTATCCGCCTGGGTAACTAAGCTACCGTCTTCTTTTTCGTTAGCCTGGATTTTGCCGAAATCTTTCATTAGGCGATCGCTAACTGTGGCGGTAGTCTGAACACAAAAGTCTAAAACGCGATCCCAAAATTCATTCATAGGTTATTGTCAAAGGTAAACACCTCGATTAATATGGCAAAACTTGCCACTCCTCTTGGTCATTATTGATTATCGGCGATTTTAAGTTGATCGAGTAGTTGATTAATTTGTGACTGACTCAAAGCTACTTTTACCTCTAATTTTTCAGTCTCGTCTCGCAGCAAGATAATTCCTTGACCATTTTTGATGGTGGCTGCTAGCTGAGGATTTACCAAGTTAATTTTTTGATAGATTGTCACAGGTAGAGTAACACTAATTACTACCTGAGATTGGGATTGGGGAAAAACATAAAGTCTTTGCTGGGAAGTGTTTAAACTTAGCTTGCTAGGAGTGATGTTGCGCTCATCTACTCCTTTGTTATTGCGCCAATAAAGAGTAATCCCCCTAACCTGTGGCGTTTCTAAAATCAGCTTCTCATCAAACTTCTGAGGTTGCCAGTCTAGCTCTTCTAAATTACCGCTAGTGGGTATTAACCGCTGTTGCCAAGTTACTTCCTTGCCCGCCAATCCCGACCACCAGTTCGCGATCGCCTTAAGATTATCCCCATTGTCAGACTGGCTGCTATTTTGTTGCCAAATTAAATTATCAAAATTATTGCTCATATCTAAAACCCTTGATATATCAAGATAGGCAGAAGAATGTTCTAAAATAGTAAATCGTACTCAACACTTACTAAAAGTAATATTTTTAAAATATGTCAGTTTTAGCGGCAATTTCAGTCGTACTCCTATTAATCGTAGTTCATGAGTTTGGTCATTTTGCAGCTGCAAGATTACAAAAAATCAGAGTCAACCGCTTCTCGATTGGGTTTGGACCCACTCTTTTAAAATATCAGGGTTCAGAAACCGAATACGCCCTCAGAGCAATTCCTTTAGGGGGGTACGTTGGCTTTCCCGATGACGATCCTGAGAGTACGATCCCTCCTGACGATCCCAACTTATTACGCAATCGTCCAGTTTTAGATCGAGCGATTGTTATTAGTGCTGGAGTAATTGCTAACTTAATTTTTGCTTATTTTCTGTTAGTGGGTCAAGCTTTTAGCATTGGATTTCAAGATATTCACTATCGACCTGGAGTACTAGTTCCTCAATTACTAAATCAAGCAGAGTCTGCTGCCGCTCAAGCTGGAGTTCAGCCTGGTGACATTATTTTAAAAATAGATAACATCAATCTAGGAGATTCTGCTGATGCTTTAGAAAATTTGCGTCGAGAAATTCAAAAGTCTCCTAATCAAATTTTAGAGTTGACCATCAAGCGTGGCGATGAAGTGATTAACCTTGATGTCAAGCCTGATATTGGTCAGGATGGGAAAGGAAAAATCGGTGTCATGCTAGCGCCTAATGGCGATATTGTTCGTCGTCGTGCAGCAAGTATAGTTGAAGGATTTACCGCAGGAGCAAACGAATTCCAACGAATTATTCAGTTAACAGTCCAGGGATTTTGGCAGTTAATCAGCAATTTCCAGGAAAATGCTCAACAGGTAGCAGGTCCTGTAGCCATTGTAGCGGTAGGTGCAGAACTTGCTCGCAATGACCTGGGTAATCTCTTTCAGTTTGGTGCTTTAATCAGTATCAATTTGGCAATCATCAACATTTTGCCCCTACCTGCTTTAGACGGTGGTCAACTAGCATTTTTGACAGTGGAAGGAGTTACTGGTAAACCCCTACCTAGCAAGCTACAAGATGGAATTATGCAAACTGGTTTAGTGTTGTTACTCAGCTTAGGGGTATTTATCATTGTGCGTGACACCATTAACTTGGCTTTTTTCCAGAATTTATTTCAATAAGCGTTTTAGGTGAATTAGCTGGCGTTCAAGTTTACTTGCTTTTAGCTCTTAGCTTTTTAAAAGCGTAGTCTATCCTATTTAAAACTGCTATAAATCAATGCCCAAGTCGAATACGCCTAAAGCTAAAGCCAAGACAACTAGAAAAAGATCTCCTAGTAAAGCTCTCAAACAGCGATCGCTCGATATTTTTGCCCTCTTAACCGAACTATATCCTCAAGCTACTTGTAGCCTTGATTATGAGACTCCCGTACAGCTTTTAGTAGCGACAATTCTTTCGGCTCAATGTACCGATGAACGGGTAAATAAAGTTACCCCTGCTTTATTTGCTGAACTACCTGATGCTCCTGCCATTGCGGGATGCGATCGCGATCGTCTAGAAACGTTAATTCGTTCCACTGGCTTTTATCGCAACAAGGCAAAAACATTCAGGGTGCTTGCCAGATGATTATGCGTGATTTTGGCGGGGAAGTCCCCAGCGAAATGGAGCAACTGCTAAAATTGCCAGGAGTCGCCCGTAAAACGGCTAATGTTGTCTCGGCTCACGCTTTCGGCAATATTCAAGGGGTTACGGTAGACACCCACGTCAAACGTCTGAGCAACCGCTGGAAATTAACAAAATCCGACAATCCAATCCAGATTGAGCGAGATCTCATGGCATTATTACCCCAGCCAGAATGGGAAAAATATTCCATTCGCACTATTTATCATGGGCGAGCAGTTTGTAAAGCCCGCAAGCCTCAATGTGATGTTTGCCAACTAGTCCAGTTTTGTCCATCAGCAAAAGAATATCTAAATTAATTGTTTGAGATCATTTTTCAGAATCGTAAAAACAAATATGAGTCGGTAATTATTTGATCGTTGACTATGGATTTCACTTATCAGCCTTTGACACTCGAAGATGATTTAATCGTGTGGGAAATGTTGCGATATGCAGCTCATGAATCTTCCGTCAAATCAGTTCAACAACAGCCTTCTCTAGCTCTCTACGCTTTGGATTGGGGTAGAGAAGGTGATATCGGATATGTTGCTTTTGGAGATCTGAGTCCTATTGGTGCAGCTTGGCTACGTTTATGGTTAGGGGAAGATAAAGGATTTGGTTATGTCAACGATAAGATTCCAGAATTGGCGATCGCTGTTCTCCCAGATTTTCGCGGACAAGGTGTGGGGACTAAGCTGTTGAAGCAAATTTTGAGTACAGCGAAAACCAACTATCCCGCCATAAGTCTCAGTGTCAGGGCAAATAATCCAGTTTTGGGGCTATATGAGCGGACAGGATTCATTAAAATCCCAGGAAGCGAAGTTGTAAATCGAGTAGGGGAAGTATCGTTCAATATGATGTGTGAGTTTATATGAGTTTAGTAAATGCCATCGAGATAAACAATTTCCTGGCACGCCGACCGTACAAAATTTAAATATAATCGTGCGGCAGAACGTACTTCAGAAAAATTTAATCACTCATGATTAACGTCTAAGTTCGAGTTATAATTTGAAATTGTGTGTTTATTTTTAAATCAATAAATTTTTATGGCAAAGAAAGCAATGGTAGAGCGCGAAAAAAAACGCGCCCACTTGATTGAAAAATATGCTGATAAGAGAGCAGAATTAAAAGAACAGTTGCGGACAGCGACTTCTGCTGCTCAAAAGCTAGAAATTAGTCGTCAAATCCAAAGACTACCTAGAGATAGCTCTGCTACTCGTAGACGCAATCGTTGTATGTTAACAGGTAGACCCAGAGGTTACTACCGTGATTTTGGTTTATCTCGTAACGTCCTCAGAGAATGGGCGCACGAAGGTTTGCTTCCTGGAGTGGTTAAATCTAGTTGGTAAGCTGTTAACAGAAAGCTATGAGCTATAGGCTATAGGCTTTAAAATTGATTAAAGACAGGGAAGAGAGAGACAAACGTTGCCTAAGATAATTCTCTCTCAGACCGTCATTCATTTTTATGTTTTTAGAGATATATTTCTTGCTTAGGCAGAATTAGTTCTAGATCCCAATTTGCAACCTTTTGGGCAATGCGATCGCTGTTATCCCAGTCTTTAGCATAGGGTAAAGTGCCAATTACGGGTACATTGGTTAAAGACTGAATTAAATCAATGGGAGTCAAGTCTTCTGTTCTACCTACCGCTTCTAGCTGCGAACAGTTAAGTATAATGCCTCGTAAATCCAGCTTCAAACTACGAGCGAGAGCAACATTAGCTACTGTATGAGCGATCGCCCCTAACTTCACAGGTACAACCAAAACAGTGGGTAAGCGCCAATCAGCAGCAATATCTCCAACCGTTAACTCTTCCGTCACGGGAGAACCCAACCCTCCTAAAGACTCAAGCAAAACTAACTGAGACTTTTGTTCTGCCAAACTAAGTTTTTGCCATATTTCCCCCAAATTAATTATCTTACCTTCTTTAGCAGCAGCGATCGGTGGGGCTAGGGGTGCTTTAAAACGCAAGGGAGGAACTATTTCAATGTCCTTAACTTCAGCAAATAAACGTTGATATAGCTCTACATCGCCAACCCCTGTCTGCATTAATTTAAATATACTTAACAGATTTTCCCCATTATTATCTTGATTTAAACGGTATTTTTGCCAGTAAACTGTTAAGGCGATCGTCACAAAAGTTTTCCCTACATCTGTATCTGTACCTGCAATTAATAAGGTTGTCATAATGGCAATTTTAGCTTAGATATAGTTTTTTTTTGATTTGCTTTTTTAGAATACCAATATTATTGAGGAGAAAAACTGACTCCTATTGATGTCAGTAAATTCTACGGCGCGTTTTGTGTATACCATATCCGAAGGTGTATACCATATGCGGAGTGGTTATCCGAAGGATTCCTTTAGGACAAGGGTACAATGTCCTTTAGAAAAAGCCACCTTACCAATGCTAAATATTTTAAAAAAAAGTACAATGTAGCCATAAAGATTTAGTATAGGAATAAACAAAACTAGATTAGGAAGCTTTAAAAAAAGCTAAAATAATCTTAAAATTTTACTTCAATTTTTTTATTAGTGAATTTTAACTCTATTGTTTCTAGACAAATTGTTATTTACCTTTAACTAGGTGATTTGGTATTTCAACTGCCAAACTATCGCTAATAATCATAATCATAGTAATTATTACGACTGCCCTAAACTAATTTGAATACATTTGCCGTGAGCCATAGTACTACCTTAATGCCTCAGTCGATGGAGCAGACTCCCTTCTTATCAGACTCCAATCGTCTTAGATTGTTTTCTGGTTCTGCTAATATTCCTCTTGCCAAAGAAGTAGCCCGCTATATCGGCATGGATTTAGGTCCGATGATCCGCAAGCGTTTTGCTGATGGGGAGCTTTACGTTCAAATTCAGGAATCGATTCGTGGAGCAGATGTTTATCTACTTCAACCCTGCTGTAATCCTGGCAACGATAATCTAATGGAGCTAATGATTATGATTGATGCTTGTCGTCGAGCATCTGCCCGCCAGATTACTCCAGTGATTCCTTATTATGGCTATGCCAGAGCAGATCGCAAAACTGCTGGTCGCGAGTCTATTACTGCCAAACTAGTGGCTAACTTGCTCACCGAAGCAGGAGCTAGCAGAGTTTTGGCGATGGATTTACACTCAGCGCAAATTCAAGGATACTTTGATATTCCCACGGATCATGTCTATGGCTCTCCAGCTATTCTGCAATATTTAGCAGCGAAGAAATTAGATGATTTAGTGATAGTGTCTCCTGATGTGGGGGGAGTAGCCAGAGCTAGAGCCTTTGCCAAGAAATTAAACGATGCTCCTTTAGCAATTATTGATAAACGTCGCCAGGCTCATAATGTAGCAGAAGTAATGAATGTGATTGGTGATGTGGCAGGGAAAACGGCTATTTTAGTCGATGACATGATTGATACTGCTGGAACTTTATCCGCAGGGGGTAAATTATTACGAGAACAAGGAGCAAAAGAAATTTACGCCTGTGCTACTCATGCTGTCTTTTCTGGTCCTGCGGTGGCAAGATTATCTGAAGGGATTTTTAAAGAAGTTATTGTGACTAATACAATTCCTATTCCTGAAGCGAAAAAGTTTGCACAGTTAACGGTTCTTTCGGTGGCTAGTCTGCTGGGAGAGGCAATTTGGCGAATTCATGAAGCTAGCTCCGTTAGCAGTATGTTTCGCTGATTAAAACGAGATAAATCAATGCTCCTGCGATCGCAATTAATCATACTATTACAGGAGCTGTCTGGCGACAATTTCGACAAGATTACTTAGCTTCAGCTTCGGGATATAAAGGTTGATCATTTAAGGTTCCTAATCGATCAGGAGGCCAGAAACGAACTGCTGCCCGACCAATAAGGTTTTTCAGCGGCACAAATCCCCAGTAATGGGAATCATAGCTGTTGTTGCGATTGTCCCCTAAAACCAAATACTGTCCAGGGGGTACTTTGGTAGGAGGATAGTCATATTCTGGTGGATTGAGAATATACTTTTCATTCAGTTTTTGACCGTTAACGTATACTGCATTATTTTTGACCTCCACTACGTCCCCAGGAATGCCAATTACCCTTTTGATAAAAGCTTCCTGATAATTTTCTTGCTTAAGCGCTTCTGTTGGTGAAAAAACTACCACATCCCCCCGTTTAGGTTTGCGAAAATGATAGCTAATTTTTTCGATGATTAAGCGATCGTTGATTTCTAAAGTTGGCAACATCGATTCAGAAGGAATATAGCGAGCTTCCGCTACACAAGCACGAATTCCTATAGCCAAAATTCCAGCAGATACTAGAGTTTTTAAAAGTTCAACTAGAGGATTTTCTTCTTTTTCTGTCATAAGCACACAGCCTTAATGATGGAATGATCTGTAGTCAATAGAATTGAGAGAAATAAAACAGCTATTCCCTCGAAATTATTCGAGTCTGAATGAGCTGTTGGTGAGGTTGATTCAGTTTTGCTTGCTAGATAAAATTATTCAAATAAAGCAATATATCCATGGCGATCGCCAAGATGAGCAAAAACCCTAAGTTAAAAGTTTGAGTTAGTTTCTTAGGCTAAACTAGAAAGGGACTAACCGCCATTGTTAATAAGGGTGCTTTTGGGTGAGAGTATTTTTCCCCAAAACGCGCCGTAAAATAACTACTGCTGTTGATTAACCATAAACATCAGCCGTTCAAATTTCTTAGCTCCAATCATAAACTTTACTATTCTAATATGGAACATAAAAATCCTGCTTTGGTTCAAGAACCTCGTTATGAACCAGCAATTGTCATTCCTTTAAAACAAGAGGCTTCTCTTTTAGATTGGTTAAAAGCAAATAACCGTCTGATTCCCCGTGAACCAGTAGAAATTGAAAAAGTTAAATCCGATGAAGATCTAGACGTGTTGATGGATGGAGAGGATGATGATTTTGATGAAGATGATTAAATAAATTATCTTGGCGATCGCGAAGCTAGTCCTTTAGGATATCTGAAAGATAATCGCTAGTCAGATAGAAGCAAATATTGTTGCTGCAACCAATAGTTTTTGCTATGTTATCGTTCTCAAGTAATTAATCTTCTTAGTAAGTTGGCAAAATTTAATTGTGAATGTTAAACCATTTGATGCCGAGAAACTAATAATCGCTCCTTCTGGTAAGATGCTGCTAGTTTCTCTGACATGCGTTTTGGCTATCGGTGCGATCGCCATTGAATACACTTCTAGCTCTTTAGAACAGTTTGGCTTACTATTGCCCCTTCTCGTCTGTACAGTTGCTAGCGCTTTGCTGGGAATAGTCATCATTCCCCTGCTCAATCGTTTGAAAACAGGACAAATCGTCCAGGAGGATGGTCCTCAGGCTCACTTAAAAAAAGCAGGAACTCCGACGATGGGGGGGATTTTTTTTGTTCCAGTAGCAGTGGTTGTGAGTTTGCTCTGGGTCAATTTTAGCGATGGCACAAGCGGTCAGACAGTAGGGATTACCCCAGAGTTAATTGCCGTCTGTTTGGTGACTTTAGGTTATAGCTTAATCGGTTGGATTGATGACTGGCAAGTGTTACGGCACAAGTCGAATAAGGGTATCTCGCCGCGCATGAAGCTAACTCTCCAAATAGTTTTTGGCATGTTGTTTTCTTTGTGGCTGTTCTGGCATAAGTCTAGTGCGATCGCCACTATTAGTCTCCCTGGAGGATTAAATCTTGCCACTGGATGGCTATTTTTACCTTTAGCAATCTTTGTCTTGGCAGCAGAAAGTAATGCGACTAATTTGACGGATGGGGTAGATGGGTTGGCAGCAGGAACAGGAGCGATCGCTTTTTTAGGTCTAGGGGCAGTTCTGGGACTAGATTACCCAGATCTGGCAATTTTCTGTGCCTGTTTTAGCGGTAGCTGCTTGGGATTTTTGGTGCATAATCGTAACCCCGCTAGGGTGTTTATGGGGGATACGGGTTCTCTAGCTTTAGGGGGCGCTTTAGCTGCGGTAGGGCTTAGTAGCAATCATCTTTGGGCTTTATTTTTAATCAGCGGTTTGTTCTTTATTGAATCTCTTTCTGTCATTGCTCAGGTTGCTTATTTTAAAGCCACCAAGGGAGGAGATGGCAAGGGCAAACGCCTGTTTAAAATGGCTCCAATTCATCATCATTTTGAACTTAGTGGCTGGAATGAAACCCAAGTGGTAGGGGTATTTTATCTAGTTAATGTTTTGCTCGTCGCGATCGCTTATTTATCTCGCTAAAATTTGGGGCTTGATCATCAAACAAATCTCAAACTAGACCTAACTCAAAAGACATCCAGCTAAATACCCAGGTTTTTTCGTTTTACAAGTGTTACTCATCCGATATATTCTATGTTTGGGATGTTTGAGCAATTATTTCTGGGAAGGAGAAATGTATGAGTGAGAAAACGATTATTCTTGGCATAGTTGGTGATAGTGCAGCAGGGAAAACGACTTTAACCAAGGGAATTGCTCAAGTATTAGGAGAAGATAAGGTGACGATCATCTGTACTGATGATTACCATCGTTATGACCGCGCCCAGCGGGCAAAAATGGGAATTTCTGCTCTCCATCCTGACTGTAACTATTTAGACATCATTGAGCAGCATCTGACACTATTAAGAGCAGGACAAGCTATCCTTAAGCCAATTTATAATCACTCGACAGGGCGTTCGATCCGCCAGAATATATTGAACCACGTAAATATGTCATTGTCGAAGGCTTGTTAGGTTATTCTACTCGCCAAATGCGCGATAGCTATGACGTTAAAACTTATCTTGCTCCTCCAGAATCTCTACGTGCCACTTGGAAAATCAAACGGGATACTCGTAAAAGAGGTTACAACGAAGAACAGGTAATGGAGCAATTGCGTCAAAGAGAGCCAGATTCAGAAGCTTTTATCCGTCCTCAACGTGAATGGGCAGATATGGTTGTTTCTTTTTATCCTCCAGAAGAAAATCTGGGTAACGATTTATTGCTGAATGTTAATCTGATTTTACGTCCGACTATTCCTCACCCAGAACTGAGTAGGATTCTTAATGCTCAGGGAAATCATTTAGGTGAAGCTATTCGCTTAGGTTTAAGTCGTGATATGGGTAAACCCGTAGATATCTTGGAAATAGATGGACATGCCACTATGGAACAGGTTAGAGAGTTAGAAAAATGATGTGTAGTGACGTGCCTTACCTGGGTCAATTCTGTAGTTTGGAAGGAAACCAAGAGCTAGGAAAAGTGGTGGGAACTACAGGAGAAACTTTACAGAGCTATCCTTTAGCTTTGACTCAGTTGTTGATTACCTATCATATGCTTAAAGCAGCATCCTGATTTAATTAGTTTTAAGTAGCGATCGCACAATTTAATTCAATCTCTTCAGAACTAAGGTGTAACTTTTTGCCAGCCCACAATTTTATTACCCAATCGAAAAATCATCGAATCTGCCAAACTCAATTCGGCGATCGCCTGAGACAAAGAATGTGCTTGTTCTTGGTCGATATTAAATAAGTGAGGGCAATTGACAAAATCTAAGCACAAAACTGTAGAACGACCCCAAGATTCACGGAAAATTATGCTATCTTCAGGTAAAAAACCAACTAATGAACGAAATCTAGCTAAGGCAGCCTGCTCAAAATCTGCACTAGTGCTGTTAAGTGGTGTCATAATGTAGACTCCTGCATTTTTCTTAAAATAAACCTAAAATCAATTTCAAACTTAGGAATCATCGCGATAGTAGCTGAACAATCACATGACCTTCAGTAGCAAGAAATGCAATATCATGATCATGGATAATAAAAGGCTACAAATAGCTTTGGTATGACTACCCATATCCGCGCCTGTCTTTTATTAAACAATAGCTTTTGGCGCTTTTTATAGATTAACATCAACCTTTTTGCACGTGTTGCCTATAAGTTGTTACTTAATAAAAATTTCTAATTTGTTTTCTGGCAAATTAACTAGTTTCTAGCTTGAGACTCTAAGTTCAAAGTTCAACAAAAACCAAGAAAAAGTTTATCTTAAGAATCTGATGAAGCAATTTAAGAGACTGGCTGAACTATATAAAAGCACTCTACTTGATAATGTTTTGCCTTTCTGGTCAGAACATTCACTCGATCGCCAATATGGAGGTTATTTTACCTGTTTAGATCGAGCAGGAAATGTCTATGATACCGACAAGTTCATCTGGCTACAAAACCGCCAGGTATGGACTTATTCCATGTTTTACAATCGTCTGGAAAAAAGATCTCAATGGCTCGATATTGCCCGTCATGGTGCTGAGTTTTTGGCAAAATATGGTCGAGATGAAGAAGGTAACTGGTATTTTGCGCTAGATCGCCAAGGACAGCCTTTGGTGCAGCCTTATAATATATTTTCTGATTGTTTTGCAGCGATGGCTTTTAGTCAATATGCCTTGGCTTCGGGGGATGAGTCGGCACAAGAGATTGCCTTAGAAGCATACAATAACGTGTTGCGTCGTCAGCATAATCCGAAGGGTAAATATAATAAAGCTTATCCAAAAACGCGATCGCTAAAAAGTTTAGCTATACCAATGATCTTAGCAAATCTTTCTTTAGAAATGGATTGGCTAATTGAAGACAGTGAGTTAGAAGCAATTCTTGAGCGCACGGTGCAGGAAATGATGCAGGATTTTCGCGATCGCGAAACAGGATTAATGTATGAAAATGTTACTCCAGAAGGCGAACATCTAGATTGTTTTGACGGTAGATTAATTAATCCTGGTCATGGTATTGAAGCAATGTGGTTTGTGATGGATATTGCCCGTCGTCGCCAGGATTTGGATTTAATCAATCAGGCAGTTGATGTGGTGATTAGTACTTTAGAGTTTGGTTGGGATCAAGAATATCAGGGTATTTATTATTTAATGGATGCACAAGGACATCCTCTTCAACAGCTTGAGTGGGATCAAAAGCTATGGTGGGTACATCTAGAAACTTTAGTGGCATTGTTAATGGGATTTAATCTTACTGGACGAACAGAATGTTTAGAGTGGTTTGAGCTAGTTCATAACTATACCTGGAATCACTTTTCAGATTCTGAATCTGGTGAATGGTTTGGTTACCTAAACTGTAGAGGAGAATTATTACTAAATCTTAAGGGAGGAAAATGGAAAGGCTGTTTTCATGTCCCTCGCGCTTTATATTTATGCTGGCAACAGTTAGAAATTTTAGATTCTGCTAATACTCAGTAATATAGTTAGTTTAGTTACTGTTTTGATACATTAGACCCAAATTCTTTATGAAATTTAAATTTATCCTGTAGGGTCAAGCATTTATAATCATTGAGATCGACAAAAACAAAAGACAAAACAGTAGAACAAAGACAAAATAAGGTAATTTTTAAATTTAGTAGGATTATACAATTATGGTTAGAAGAGGAACAGAAGCAGCAGGCGGATTTTTATCAGGCTTTCGCGACTTTATTATGCGGGGTAATGTTATTGATTTGGCAGTAGCGGTCATTATCGGTGCAGCATTTAGTAAGATTATCGATTCGTTAGTCGCAGATATTATTACTCCTGTTATTTTAAATCCAGCAATGAAAGCTGCTGGCGTAGATAAATTGTCTGAACTATCTGCTGGAGGAGTTCAGTATGGTCTATTTTTGGCAGCAGTCCTCAACTTTTTGGTGATTGCCTTTTGTATTTATGTACTGGTGCAAGCATTTGAGAAAGCAAAAAGGCGTTTAATTCGCCAAGAAGCTTTGGCAGAAGAAGAAGCAACTGATGTAAATCTGGTTGCTCAAGAAAGACTTACTGCTGCCATTGAGCGATTAACTAACGTAATGGAGGCAAGGTGACAGTTTAATTAGCTTTAGGCTATAAGCTATAAGCTAGAAATAAATTTAAGTGGTTCTTCGGGGTAAATTGGCGATCGCTAATTTGCCCTTATTTTATTGAGGCAGCGATAATTTATTAAGTATCAATAAAGTTTAAACTGAAAGCTACTTGTCCTTGCCCATGAGGAAAAACTCAAATGGATATAATTCTCTGCCATCAAACCGTGGATTTCGATGCATTGGGGTCAGCAATTGGTTTATCTCTGCTCAAAAGAGCCAAGATTGTACTAACTGGTGGCGCACATCCTGCGGTAAAGAATTTTTTGGCACTATATCAAGATGAGTTTGATTTTGCCGAGATGCGGAGTATTCACCCAGAAACGATCGCGACTATCTATATTGTTGATAATCAAAAAAGCGATCGCCTGGGAACAGCAGCAGCATGGTTAACTTTGCCAACTGTGCAGCGGATTGAAGTATTCGATCATCATTAGATGTCACCTCAGATATTGCAGTGACTGAGTTACATACCGAAGCGGTAGGGGCAATTACAACCTACATTGTCGAGTTATTACAGCAGCAACAGATTACCCTGTCTCCTTTTGAAGCGACGGCAATAGCTTTAGGAATTTATGTGGATACAGGGTCGTTAACTTTTGAACAGACGACTCCTCGTGATGCTAAAGCGATCGCCTGGTTACTGGAACAGTCAGCCAATATTGCCATTATTGCTGAATATAATGAGCCTGGGTTGAATCATCAGCTTCAGGAATTGTTGAAAGATGCCCTCAATAATTTACAGCATACTGATGTTCAGGGTTATACCGTCACCTCCGTGTTGTTGCAGACAGATAAGTTTGTCCATGGTTTGTCTACTCTAACAGCCAGGCTCATTGAGCTAACGGAAAGCGACGCGATCTTGCTAGGTCATCAATATCAAAAAAGCAAGGGTCAAAAGCTAGTGGTGATTGGGCGATCGCGTTTAGCGGAAACTAATCTCAATGAACTATTTACGCCTTTTGGTGGTGGTGGTCATGCTCAAGCTGCTTCTATGTCTCTGACCACGGATGAACCTCAGCAGATTTTTGAGAAGTTATTAACTCAACTGATTAATCAAATTCCTCAACCCCCTACCGCCAGAGATTTAATGTCTTCTCCTGTGAGGACAATTCGCCCTGACACAACGATTAAAGAAGCGCAAAGAACTTTATTGCGCTATGGTCATTCTGGGCTGTCGGTAGTAGATGAAAGCGATCGCCTAGTGGGCATTATCTCCCGTCGGGATCTAGATTTAGCGATTCATCACGGCTTTGATCGTTCTCCCGTTAAAGGCTACATGAGTCGCAACCTGAGAACCATTGTGCCTAATACCCTCTTGCCTGAAATACAGTCAATAATGGTGACTTACGACGTAGGGAGACTACCTGTAATTGAAGCGGGAGAGTTAATTGGCATTGTCACTCGCACTGATGTGTTACGTCAGCTTCACGATCAGTTCCCTCAATGCCAGATTGATTCTGAGCAGAAAAACCTCACCTCTCACTTGTTGTCTACTCTGGAAAATCGCCTAGAACCTGCTATTTGGCAGCTACTTCAGCAAGTTACCGCAGCAGCCCAAGCACGAGGCTGGAATCTTTATTTAGTCGGGGGCGGTGTACGAGATGTTTTACTCACAAGCAATCGCCAAGCCTACTCAGAAGGTAATCGCGAACCCTTATTATTGCAGGATATCGATTTGGTAGTGGATGGTTATCATCGTTCTATGGACGCTCGCGCAGGGGTTGAATTAGCCTCGGTGATTGAGCAGATCTATCCTCAAGTAAGCGTAACTGTTCACGGGGAATTTCAAACCGCAGCTTTGACTTGGCATCAAGATCCAGTTCTGGGCAACCTATTAATGGATATTGCTACTGCTCGAACGGAATTTTATCCCTATCCCGCAGCCAACCCCCAAGTTGAGGCTAGTTCCATTCGTCAGGACTTATACCGCCGAGATTTTACGATTAATGCTTTGGCAGTGCGTCTAACTCCACCTAAACGAGGTGAATTTTCCCGTAAAGGAGATTTATTAGATTTTTTTGGCGGTTTATTAGATTTGCGATCGCGCCAGATCCGAGTACTTCACGCCAACAGCTTTATTGAAGATCCCACGAGAATTTATCGAGCCGTCAGATTTGCTGTGCGCCTTGGCTTTACAATTGAACCCCAGACAGAAGAATATATTCGCTATGCGATCGATAATCAAATATATGAGCAGTTAAGACTTAGCGATCGCCAAACTCCCGCTTTAACTACTAGACTCAGGGCAGAATTTAAGTATATTCTCCAGTCTAACTATTGGCAGCCAGCGCTTAAGCTGCTCGATCAACTTAATGCTTTAGCTTGTTTGCATCAAGATTTAAGTTTAACTCCCGCTTTAAATCGAGAAATACACTTTGTCTCTAAGTGGTTAATTTTATTTGAACCAAAGGTGAGCGAGCATTGGTTAATTAGATTAGAAACCTTGATTGCTCATTTATCACCTAGAGAACGAATTATTGTGGCGGAAAATCTACAGCTATCGAAAGATAGTTTACAGCGATTAGAACAGCTAGAAATATGGGAAACACAACTAGCAGATCGGCTAGCCAAAACTCAACTTGATAGTCAAATTTATCAGCTATTGCATCCTTATAAGTTGTTGCAATTAATTTTATTTGCAGCCAAAAGTGAGTTCAACAATCGTCGTCAAATTTGGCTATATTTAACTAATTTATCTCAAATAAAACCATTACTAAATGGTGACGACTTAAAAACCCTGGGTTTTAAACCAGGGCCATTGTACAAACAAATTTTAGACGATCTTTTAAATAACACTCTCGATCATAAAATTAGCGATCGCCCTATGGCAATTAAATATATAAAATCGAAATATTAGTCTGAATATATAGTGACTGGAGTGGAAATAGTAGGGTCATTATCTACTTTAAAGATGACATCTTGCAGATCAAAAGCAGGACTGTTGCGATCGGTTGTACCCAACTCAACTAAAAATAGTTCTTCGTAATTGTTTAAACCACTAAGTAAAGTTTGGACAGAATCCTGTTCATAAACTCCAGCCATACTGGGTAGTTGACTACCAGGTGTTAACGCCATTTCCGTTGGAGTGCGCAAACTGCATTGAGTATTATTATTAATGATTGTATACCGAAAATCTAAGTCGTTAACAGAGCCAACAGGTATTAAGGCTCGTTCATTAACCTTCATTGTTTTAACTAACTGTTCTTGATGATAAACATCAACTTGAATATTTAAAAAGCTGCCACCTGCACCACACTGAATTTGAGATGCTAAATACAAAAGTTCAATCATAGTAATAAAAAATATTTAATTAAAGTTTCAAAGTTTTTGTTTTTATCAGTAAATTTGTTTGAAAACAACTTTCTGACTCGAAATAAAGATTGATTACTTACTATAATTACTTACCTATAAAGTTATTGGGTAAACTTTAGATGAAAAGTTAGTTTGTTTATTTTAAGCTAAGATAAATTACTGTTAATAGTTCAAAAAAAGTTTTTATTTCTAGTAGTTAATACTAGAATTGATTAATATGAAACCAGCCTGCCTAAAAATGTTGGCAATTTCAACCACAAGTTCAACGCCACAATAAGTAGTCGTGTAAAATAAATTTCCTAACCAGCGTTGATTTGAGAGGATGTCTGAAAAGTATTTTGATCCCCCCTAGCCCCCCTTATTAAGGGGAGATCAAATCTAGTAAATAAGACTTCTCAGATTACCTCTGAGCAACACAAAATAACGTTAAGATAATTAAGAACTATTAAGCACTACTAAGCCCTGTTTGTATGTCTTCTTCCAGCAATGGTATTCAAGATAACGGTAATAATATCGAGGTTAAGCCTGCTTCTATTGAAGAAAATGTGATTCGTATCAAGGGTGCTAGACAGCATAATTTAAAAAATATTGATCTAGAGTTACCTCGCAATAAACTGATTGTCTTTACTGGCGTTTCTGGTTCGGGTAAATCTTCCCTGGCGTTTGATACGATTTTTGCGGAAGGACAAAGACGGTATGTAGAATCCCTCAGTGCCTATGCCCGTCAGTTCTTGGGTCAGTTAGATAAGCCAGATGTAGATGCGATTGAAGGCTTGAGTCCCGCTATTTCTATCGATCAAAAGTCCACTTCCCATAATCCCCGTTCAACAGTGGGGACTGTTACGGAAATTTATGACTATTTAAGATTACTATTTGGTCGGGCAGGAGAACCCCATTGTCCTCATTGCGATCGCTCAATCATACCGCAGACGATTGATGAAATGTGCGATCGCATTATGGAATTACCTGACCAGACTAAATTTATGGTGCTTGCTCCCGTGGTGCGGAGTAAAAAAGGCACTCACAAACAGTTGCTTTCTAGTTTGGCATCTCAAGGTTTTGTCAGGGTTCGAGTTGACGGTAAAGTATTCCAGCTTGATGACAACATTGATTTAGATAAAACCACAAACACGATCTTGATGTGGTGGTAGATCGGTTAGTCAAAAAAACTGGCATTCAAGAGCGTTTGGCAGACTCTTTAGGAACTTGTTTAAAGCTATCCGATGGCATCGCAGAGATTGAGATTATCCCTAATGCTGGTACTGAGGAAAAGCCAGACAGCATAACTTTCTCGGAGAATTTTGCCTGTCCCGAACATGGTGCTGTAATTGAAGAACTATCTCCCCGTTTGTTTTCTTTCAATTCTCCCTATGGTGCTTGTCCTGACTGTCATGGCTTAGGGAGTCATCGCACCTTTTCGGCTGAATTAGTAGTTCCCGATCCCCAACAACCAGTATATAGTGCGATCGCGCCTTGGTCGGATAAAGATAATTCTTACTATCTTTCGTTGCTACATGGTGTGGGACAGGCTTTTGGCTTTGAGATTCAAACTAAGTGGTCTGACCTAACTTTAGAACAGCAAGATGTAATTCTTCATGGCGCAGCAGAAGCAGTTTACTTTCAGTCTGATAGCCGTGGCGGACAGCCCAAAGGTTATCATCGCCACTATTCAGGTGCATTGAAAATGTTGCAGCGCAACTATCAAGAAACTAACTCCGATTCGGTCAAAAGCAAGTTAGAGCAGTACTTAATCGATCAACCCTGTGAAACTTGTCATGGAAAGCGATTAAAGCCAGCATCTCTCGCCGTCAGTTTGGGACAATATCGCATCAATGATTTGTCAGGAGTACCAATTCGAGAGTGTTTAGAGCGAGTCAATCAGCTTGAGTTAACTAAGCGTCAGGCATTAATTGGAGAATTAGCCCTCAAAGAAATTCGCTCTCGACTCCAGTTCTTGCTCGATGTAGGATTGGACTATCTGACCCTAGACCGTGCTGCCATGACCCTTTCTGGGGGAGAAGCCCAAAGAATTCGTTTGGCAACCCAGATTGGGGCGGGATTAACAGGCGTGTTATACGTGTTGGATGAACCGAGCATTGGTCTACATCAGCGGGATAATGACAAACTATTAGGTACGCTTAGAAGATTGAGGGATTTGGGTAATACTCTGATTGTGGTGGAACATGACGAAGATACTATTCGAGCTGCGGATAGTCTGGTAGATATTGGGCCAAAAGCAGGAGTACATGGCGGAAACATTGTGGTTCAAGGAGATCTCAACGATCTGCTTCAGTCGGAAGCTTCTCTAACAGGGGCATATTTATCTGGTCGAAAACTGATTGCTACTCCAGACACCAGAAGAAAGGGCAAAACTGTAGGCATTACCCTCAAAGACTGTCATCAAAATAACTTGCAGCATCTCGATCTGGAGATCCCTTTAGGTAACTTTGTCTGTATTACTGGAGTGTCAGGCTCAGGCAAGTCTACCCTAGTTAATGAACTATTACATCCTGCTCTCAAACATCATCTTAGTAAAAAAACACCCTTTCCCAAACAGTTAGGGGAAGTTAAGGGTTTACAAGCGATCGACAAAGTGATTACTATCGATCAGTCACCTATTGGTCGCACTCCTCGTTCTAATGCCGCCACTTATACAGGAATATTTGATGCGATTCGCACTATATTTACCGAAACCATCGAAGCCAAAGCCAGAGGTTATAAAGCGGGCAGATTTTCTTTTAACGTCAAAGGTGGTCGTTGTGAAGCCTGTAGTGGTCAGGGAGTGAACGTCATTGAAATGAATTTCTTACCTGATGTTTATGTTCAATGCGATGTTTGTAAAGGAGCAAGATACAACCGTGAAACTTTACAAGTTAAGTATAAAAACTATTCGATCGCCGATGTTTTAAATATGACGGTGGAAGAAGCATTGGAGAATTTCCAAAATATTCCCCGCGCTGCTAGCAAACTGCAAACTTTAGTGGATGTCGGTTTGGGCTATATCAAGCTGGGACAGCCAGCACCAACTCTTTCTGGTGGAGAAGCCCAGCGGGTTAAGCTCGCCTCGGAATTATCCCGTCGCGCTACAGGAAAAACCCTCTATTTAATTGATGAACCCACTACAGGCTTGTCATTCTATGATGTTCACCATCTACTAAATGTTTTACAACGTTTAGTGGATAAAGGTAATTCCTTGATTGTCATTGAGCATAATTTGGACGTGATTCGCTGTTCTGACTGGATTATCGATCTCGGACCTGAAGGGGGCGATAAAGGAGGACAAATCATTGCTACGGGTACACCAGAGGAGGTGGCAAAGAACCCAAAATCATACACGGGACAATATCTAAAACAGGTATTACAACGTTATCCTGCTACTGCCAACCTGAATTAAGATTGTATTATGATGAAATAATGTTTATTGAAGGTAACTGTAAAGAACTTAAAGAAGTCGCTAAAGTCTTATTGATGCTTTCAGGAGTTAAACCAGAGGTCAATTCTTCACGCACGGTAGCAGTAATATCTTCAGCTGTGGCGATGCGCTCCGCGCGGGCTTCGCCCATCGCACTTTTTCTAGCAACATTCGCACCAATCGCCGTAGTTGCTGTCCCCATCAGTCCTTGTAAGCCAGAGGTTGCAGTACTAACTAAAGAACCAATTAAAGAACCTACTGCCGATGAACCAAGCCACATAATCAGCGAAAAATAGGCAGCCCAGATCACTATCCCAATAATTACGCCTAGTAGGGGGCTTTCAATCAAACTTAGTTTGACTGCTAAATAGCAAGCAGCGAATAAGGCAATACTGCCCGTAATTGATGCCCAAAGCCCAATTTTTGCTTCAGTTTTCCGAACTTTTCCGCCTAAAGTATCTGATTTATCGTCATCATCATCGTCGTCATCGCCACTAGCTAGAATTGGAATTCCCACAGCAACTGTAAGATTTGAATGCGATCGCTATAACTACGCATTATTTCTAAAGCAAACATGGGAGTCTGTTGTACGGCAAAAAGAAAGTTCTTACGCTCCATAATGGCTAACTTGCAATCGGTTTTGGCGATCGCTGTTGAAGCGCGTTTGCTATCGAAATGAACTAATGCCCCTTCGCCAAAGATATCACCGTGATAGATTGTCTCTAAAATTCTTCCATTAACCGAAATTTCGACTGACCCTTCTAAAATGCCATACATAACGCTACCACAATCATCTGTGGCAAATATTACGTCTCCAGCGCTAAAGCATTGAGGCTCTGGAGACGTTTGGAAGATTTCTACGGTTTTTACTGGTGATAACATTTAATCTAACCTCTACTAATAATATTTTTAATTGCGCTGCTCACTATGTCACGAATACGTTACGTTACTAAGATTTTGAGCCAACACGATCTTTAGTAAATATTAGATTAACAGATGATTAAGACAAAGTTATCAGCTTAAGTAGTAAAAATATACAACGGAGCTAATACTTTTCGGTTAACAATTGCGATCGCTAAACCTGGGCTTAAGTAATGAGTCCTAAAGGACGACGCGAAGCTAGTGCTTTAGCATAAGCTACGCGACGCGACGTAAGGAGCTAGTCCTTTAGGGCAAATAATGAGTAATGATTACCTACTACCTACTACCCACTACCCAACCAATAACAAAGCTTAAACGAGAAGTATTGACAAAGGAGCAACCTAACAACAAAATTCAATGATTATTGGGCAGGTCTCTTTCTGTTTTTAACCATCTGCTTTGAGGTTTGACTAAAAAATTGAGATAGATGGGAATTTTTACCAAAATATAGAAGGGAATAGCAATTAGATTTTTCAGAGGCAGATCGGCACGTCCAAATTTGACCCAGGCTAACAAAACACTTGTAAGCAACAAACCCCCAGCAATAGTAACAATAACTGCGGGGACGATAGAAATAGCCGTGAAGATGGCAACTAACCAAAAAACCATCATACTTACCATCCAAGCCATGACTAGCAAGGATAAAGGAGGAATTAAAATATCTAAAGCTAATATTAAAGCACTTAATTTTTTTGTTTTAAAAAATGCTCTAAGCAATTTAGGTACTTCTATTGCGATCATTTCTAAGTGTCCGTGTTCCCAGCGCGATCGCTGACTTTGAGCGTCTCGATCTTTCATCAGACGACCCATAACCAAAGCATTTTCACAAAATACTGGAGTAGAGCCAGCCAAAGCCAAATCAACCGTTAGCTGCATATCATCAGTAGTTTTACTACCTGCTAAAGAAACCTTATTAATCAGTGACCAAGGAAACGCCATCCCCGAACCTGTCAAAAGACTATGCCAACCAAGGCGATTTAAACCCAATAAACGTACTTGATTTTTTACTTTAATAGAGAACATTGAGACTCTATCTTTCAGGCTAGGATTATCTGGCTGCTCCATTAAATAGGTCGCCTGTACTGGTCTGCCTGTAGCGATCGCGCTACTCGTAATATTTTTAATCGTATCGGGTTCGACAATACAATCCCCATCAAGAATAACTAGAACTTCTGGTGGATTATCTTGAATCTGCTGAATAGCATAATCTAAAGCATATCCTTTGCCCCGATCTGTTTTATGCTCTCGCTCCAAGACCTCTACTCCAGTCGATCTAGCTAGTTCAGCGGTGTTATCGTGGCAGTTATCGGCAATGACAATTACTCGATCTTGTTCGGTTATCTGAGTTTGTAAAACTTGAATGACATCAATAATTTGCTCGGCTTCGTTGTGAGCAGGAATCAAAATTGTAGTTATAGGTCGTTTGATATTTTCTAGGTTCAGGCTAGGAGAAGATAAAATAAATGCGCCCAGACACTCTAAAAAAAACATTAAACAGGGAATTAAGATAATAATCCCTGCTGCTATAAAAATAAAGTCAACTATCAAACTAAATTCCATCTCAATAATTATTTAAATCATGGCTATTAAGTAATACCATATCAGCCCTTGATAATATCTGTGTTTTTCTACTCTTGTCGATTTCGATGAAGCTCTTACTTTCCTGAGTTTATTGAAAAATCATGCTAAATTTGACTAGACAGATTTAGCTTAATGCAAGTCATTAATTAGCCCCAAAAGTCAACAAAACTATTTATTAAAACATTTAATTAACCTGGTGAGAAGTAAAACCGTGGTTAAAAATACTACAATTAAAATCTAAAAATTCTAAATCAATATGCTTGTTTCTATCTGTATTATTACTTTTAAGCGACCCGAAGGCTTGAGAAGATTACTTAAGGCAATTAACAATTTGACTTTTGTTAGGTTAGATCGCCCTGAGATTGAAGTAATAGTTGTCGACAATGACACGGAAAATGTTGGCAAACTTGTTTGCCAGTCTCTGGAAGCAGATTTTAATTGGTCTTTAAAATTTGCAATACAGCCACAAAGAGGTATTACTTATGCCCGCAATAAATCTATTAGTTTAGCTAGTAGATCAGCAGATTTTGTGGCAATTATTGATGATGATGAAACTCCTGAACCATGCTGGCTTGAAGAATTATTGCTAGTCCAACAAAAATATGTAGGGGATGTTGTCACAGGCCCAATCATTCCTCGCTTTCTAGAAGACGATGTTCCTAACTGGATTAAAAAAGGACGTTTTTTTGAGACTCCTCGTTACCAAACTGGAGCAACACGTCATGTTGCATTTACTAATAATGTCATGATCAAAGGGGAAATTATTCGTCAGTACGAACCCGTGTTTGACAACCGTTTTGCCATGACAGGTGGGGAAGATTCGCATTTCTTTTTAAGTCTAGACGAAGCTGGGTATAAAATTGTTTGGGCAGATGAAGCGATCGTTTATGAATGGATTCCCGCTTCGCGCACTAATTTAAAATGGATTCTCAATCGCGGTTTTCGCACTTGGGGGACTCACAGCTTAGTCGAAAAAGAGCTATATCCTACTTTTCAGGTTAGGTTGGCGAGGATGATCAAAGGGCTAGGTTTGATTTTACTTGGTATTATCTACTTTATTCCCGCTTCCGTTATGGGAAAGGCAGAGGTTGCCAAAGCTTTGTTATTTATCTATCGAGGTACGGGAACTTTTGCTGGTTTGCTGGGGGTAGATTATGAGGAATATAAAACAGTTCATACTGATTTAGGCGTTAAGCAGTAGTGACAAGGCATTGTCTTGCCAGTTTAAAAGTTAATCATTGAAACATATAAATAAGGCTTGCTGAAAAAAGAGGCTTTGCTAGCTTTTTTGTGCCAATTTTTCAAAACAATACTGTTTTGTTTCAGTACAGATAAAATTTAACTTTATATCCCAAGGATCTTTTGCTAGTTGAACTCCGTAAGCGAAGTCAAATATTATGCCGATAGTGGGAACATTCAAATTATGATCGGCTTTGTCAGTCCGAAGGACATCGCGACTCAATAAACGATCATAAAAACCACCGCCATAACCCAGGCGATAACCTTGAGCATCACAGGCTACGGTGGGAACTAGAATTAAGTCGGCTGTGGCTGGATCGACTATGGTTGAATTCTCAAGGGGTTCTTGAATACCGTATTTTCCTATCTTTAATTCTGTTCCAGGTTGCCAGGAGTGCCAGACTAAAGACTTGCCAACGCAACGAGGAAAAGCCCAGTTTTTATTTAAATTAAACAATGGAGCAAGATCTGGCTCTTGACGAAAGCTAAAGTATGCCAAAATCGTCTGCGCTTCTTGAAATAGGGTAATCGATTTAAGGCGATCGCAAATTTGGTTACTCTTTACTTGCCATTGCGCGAGGGAGATTAACTGTCTTTGTTGCAAAATTTCTCGGCGCAAAGCGGATTTATCTAACTGTGGCATAACTCAAGGCTGTTTTATAGCTGCTTGCTCATCTTGATCATTTTTACATGAGGAATACCCGCTTCATTAAATTGTTCGCCAACTATTTCAAACCCCAATTGCTGATATAGCTGGGCAACATATTCTTGAGCATGAACTACGACTAAAAATTTCCCCCGTTGAGTAATAGCTGATAAAGCTGATCGCATTAACTGTTTTCCAATACCCTGCTTTCGATAATCAGGTAATACCGCTAACCGCTCTATTTTGACTGTATCGCCATCAATTTCTCTAATTCTGGCTGTACCTACCGCTTTACGGTTAATGTAAGCCAAAAAGTGGGTTGCGCTAGCATCTAAACCGTCAAATTCTAACTCGGCTGATACCCCCTGTTCTTCTTGAAATACCTTAGTTCTAATCTGATTAATCGCAACTAGGTGATCTTGATATTGAACAGTTTCTATGGTTGGTAAATTCATTTTGATAAAAAAATATAGACTTAAACCGTAAGTATTTTAAAACTGGTGAGCGATCGCATAATTAGCTTAAGTACAAACGCTGAAAACTTCACTGGCAGTAAGTTGCAGTTGAGTCAACAGTTGAGACTTAATTAAATCATCATCTTGATAAACATTTTCTTGATAAAGTCCGTTATCTAATAACAGTACTGTTATTTTGCTTTCTTGAGGATCGACAATCCAATACTCAGCTATTCCCCTTGCTGCATACTCCGATCGCTTATAACGATAATCTCTGTCTCGATTGACTTTTCCAGGAGACACTACCTCTACAACTAAAGCAGGGGGTAACATATCGATGTCGATCGTACTGCGTTGATTGCTGTAAAGATCGTTCGCTAAATTTTCTGTAAGCACCATTAAATCTGGCAAACGAACAGTTGCTCTACTGCCACTGACTACAATCTCAGTATCTTTACAGCGAAGCAGACGAGGAGAAATAAACTGAGCAAAGATTAGCAGTAACTTAATGGCAATTTCGGCATTTTGCGGACTTTCAGGCGGCATCTCGATTAAATTTCCTGACACCAACTCATAATGTTTTTCAGTAGTGTTTGACCATGCCAAATATGCTTTTAGAGTTAGTAGTTTGGTAGCAGCAGTCATCTGGGGAAAGGTTAATTTAGCTTAAATTTTAGCAAGTTTATAACTCATCTGGATAACCATAACTTGAGGGTTGGGGTATCCTACCTAACTAGGTGGTTAGCTTGTCGTTACAATTAACTTAAATCAGTTATATAGAGCAAATTAAAGTAGTCTGTCTATAGATTAAGTGCAGGTTTGATACCTAATTATCTTTAGCTATGGCTTAAATCAATATATTTTTAATTAATTTAGTCAGATTACTAAATATCAGATTTTATTCCTTAAGTTAAGAGAGAAGTGACTCAAATGCAACCAAACAACCCCCAAAAGTTTACTGAAAAAGCCTGGCAAGCGATCGCCAATGTCCAAGATATCGCCAAACAAAATCAGCATCAGCAGGTGGAAACTGAACACCTGTTTAAGTCTTTAATTACCGAAGAAGGATTAGCTAGCAGTATTTTTAACAAGGCTGACGTAAGTGTTCAATCTCTGCGCCAGAGAGTCGATCAGTTTATCAATCAACAACCCAAAGTCAGTAACTCGAATAATAGTGTGTTTTTGGGACGCAGTTTAGATACTCTGTTAGATAGTGCGGAGAAATATCGCACCGAGTTTGGTGACGACTATATTTCTATTGAGCATCTTGTCTTAGGTTTTACTCAAGACGATCGCTTTGGACGCAAACTACTACAAGACTTTGGCTTAACTGAAAACAAATTAAAGGAAATTATTAAACAGGTGCGCGGAAAGCAAACAGTAACCGATCAAAATCCCGAAGGAAAGTATCAGGCTTTAGAGAAGTATGGACGAGAGTTAACTCAATTAGCGCGGGAAGGTAAGTTAGACCCCGTAATTGGTCGAGATGAAGAGATTCGCCGTACTATTCAAATCTTGTCCCGTCGGACAAAAAACAACCCTGTTTTAATTGGTGAACCAGGGGTGGGTAAAACAGCGATCGTCGAAGGATTAGCTCAACGGATTATTAACCGTGATGTGCCTGAATCTTTGCGCGATCGCCAAGTGGTAGCCTTAGATATGGGTGCGTTGATTGCTGGGGCAAAATTGCGGGGTGAGTTTGAAGAACGTCTAAAGGCTGTGCTTAAGGAAGTAACTGAGTCGGCAGGTAATATTATCCTGTTTGTGGATGAGATTCATACCGTTGTCGGTGCAGGTGCAGCACAGGGTTCGATGGATGCAGGCAACTTACTTAAGCCGATGCTAGCTAGGGGTGAATTACGCTGCATTGGGGCGACTACCCTAGATGAATACCGTAAGTATATTGAAAAAGATGCAGCTTTAGAACGACGTTTTCAGTCAGTATTGGTTGGTGAACCTAACGTTGTCGATACAATTTCCATCTTACGCGGACTTAAAGAACGTTACGAAGGACACCACGGGGTATCTATTACCGATACCGCCTTAGTCGCGGCTGCGACATTATCTAACCGCTATATCAGCGATCGCTTTTTACCCGATAAGGCGATCGACTTAGTAGATGAAGCAGCAGCCAAACTCAAGATGGAGATTACTTCTAAACCTGAAGAGTTAGATGAAGTCGATCGCAAAATTCTTCAGCTAGAAATGGAAAGATTATCCATTGCCAAAGATGACGATTCTATTTCTCGTGAAAGACTCGAAAAGCTAGAAAAAGAACTGGCGGACTTAAAAGAAGAGCAATCAGAAATAAATGCTCAATGGCAGTCGGAAAAAGAAGTAATTGACCAAATTCGTAGTTATAAAGAAGAAATAAACGCAGTAAACCTGGAAATTGAGCAAGCAGAACGAGATTATGACCTCAATCGTGCAGCCGAACTCCGCTATGGCAAACTAACCAAGCTACAGCAGGATATAGTAGAAATTGAGCAAAAATTAGCGGAAAGACAAACTACAGGCAATTCTCTGTTACGAGAAGAAGTCTTAGAGTCAGATATTGCGGAAATTATCGCTAAATGGACAGGAATTCCGCTTAAAAAACTAATTGAATCAGAGAAATCAAAGCTACTAAACTTAGAAGCTGAACTGCACGAACGAGTGATCGGACAAGAAGAAGCTGTGACTGCGGTAGCCGATTCTATTCAGCGATCGCGCGCTGGACTTGCCGATCCCAACCGTCCCACCGCTAGCTTTATTTTTCTCGGACCAACAGGAGTAGGTAAAACTGAACTAGCTAAAGCCTTGGCGCAAGCTTTGTTTGATACCGAACAAGCCATGATTCGGATCGACATGTCAGAGTATATGGAAAAACATGCCGTATCTCGTTTGGTTGGTGCGCCTCCAGGATATGTCGGTTATGACGAAGGTGGACAGTTAACCGAAGCCATACGCCGTCGTCCCTATTCGGTAATTCTGTTTGATGAGATTGAAAAAGCGCATCCCGATGTCTTTAACTTGATGCTGCAAGTCTTAGATGACGGCAGACTTACCGATTCCCAAGGTCGTACCGTAGACTTCACCAATACTATTATTATCATGACCAGTAATATTGGTTCTCAATACATCCTTGATGTATCGGGAGATGATACTCTTTACGAAGAAATGCGATCGCGAGTCATGGCAGCAATGCGGGATAGTTTCCGTCCTGAATTCCTCAATCGAATTGACGAGATTATTATCTTCCATGCTCTAGTTAAAGACCAACTGCGTCATATTGTTCAGATTCAGGTCAAGGGCTTAGAACAGCGTCTTGATGACCAAAAACTGGCGCTGAAAATTGCCGATGTTGGATTAGATTATCTTGCCGATTTAGGTTACGACCCTGTATACGGCGCAAGACCACTCAAGCGTGCAATTTCTCGATATTTAGAAACTGCGATCGCCAAATCAATCTTGCGCGGGGAATATCAACCAGGAGACACCATCTTTGTTGATGTTGAAGACGAAAGATTAGTCTTTAAAAAATTATCAGCAGAAATATTGGCTAAATAGTAAGTAAGAACACAATAATTAATTGAGGTGGGTTTTCTAACGACCCGCCTTTTAGGTATTCTCTGTTCTTTGCAAATAATCTTGAGCAATCTTGACAATCCTCATGGATGCTTGTCCATCACCAAAAGGATTAATCGCCGTTGCCATCTCATTATAAACATGGTCGTTTTCCAGCAATTGGGCGGTGGCATCAACAATACTTTGAGGATTAGTACCAATTAATTTAGCTGTCCCTGCTTCAACTGCTTCTGGTCTTTCTGTCGTTTCTCTCAAGACCAAAACAGGTTTACCTAAACTGGGAGCTTCTTCCTGTAATCCGCCCGAATCGGTTAACAACAAATGACAGCGAGCGATCGCGCCGACTAGCTCGCTATAGTCTAATGGTTCGGTTAAAAATACTCTGGGGCGATCTCCTAATGCTGCCTTAATTGGCTCACGGACAGTAGGATTACGATGCAGTGGCAGCAGTAAAGCCGTATCGGGAAAACGATCTAAAATCGTCTTAAATCCCTGCAAAATATCTGCCAGAGGTTTACCCCAGTTTTCGCGACGATGAACCGTCGCCAACAACACTCGATATTTTGACCAATCTAAATTGGGCACCTCACATTGGGGCTTATTTTTCGCTACGGTCAATAAAGTATCAATCACCGTATTCCCTGTATGATGAATTTCCCCCGTCACTCCAGACTTTTGCAGATTTTTAACGGCTAGTTCAGTCGGGGCAAAATGTAGTTGGGCAATTTGTGAAATTAAGCGACGGTTGGCTTCTTCAGGATAAGGATTATAAAGATTATCAGTACGTAAGCCTGCTTCAACATGAGCGATCGCAATTTGATGATAAAAAGCAGCCAAAGCAGCAGCAAAGGCAGTTGTGGTATCGCCCTGAACAAAAATTAACTGGGGTCTAATCTGCGTAAAAATTTCTGCCAAACCCTGTAAACTATCACAGGTGATGCTGCTTAAAGTTTGCTGGGGCTTCATAATCCCCAAATCAAAATCTGCTTTGAGGTTAAATAGCTCCATAACCCGATCTACCATTTCTCGGTGTTGCCCCGTCAGAATTAGATGAGTCTTAATTTGAGCCAGATTAAGCTGTTCGATCACTGGAGCGAGCTTAATTGCCTCGGGGCGAGTCCCCAAAATTACCCCGACAGAAATTGGTTTAGTCATAATCCCTCAACGCAACAACAGAACTAATCATGCTTATTGACAGTAAAAAACCCAGTATACTCTGGGCTTTTTAAGTTCGGATGAGGGAGTTGCCAATTATTGAGGGTATTAATCGTTAGGGGATTCGATTTTACACTCTTAAGTAATAGTAAGTAATTAAACGTCTGAGGTGAATTACCTTATTGATTAATAATGTCAAATTGGCAGGTTAATGGACACGAAGCGTATACAGGGGTATTTATTAAATCTTTATGACCGTGCAGCCAGTTTAGCCAGCTTACCTCTTCAGGATTAACTCCTCTCAATGCTAAAGCCGCAGCCCCAATCACGACAATCGCCACGTTGAGACTCAGAATACTTCCTGTCACGAGTAAAACTGCGCTAGCAGGTAGAACTGTTTGCAAAATAATCGTCGCCAAAAGACCAACTGTAACTAATAAAGCTCCCACGGGAAAACCTACTACTAGAAGACAGACTGTCAGTGTAAAACTCCAAATCAAAAAGCTTTTGGTTAAACCAACATAATTATTCTTTCGGGTAGTTTCCATAAACTTAAAAATCCTTAAACATAAACAACAACGAAGCCAAAATCAGACTTTATTTCTTTTGAATAAACTAAGTATAAGAAAGTTCAATCAGAAAAATACATTTTGAAAATATATTTTTACATTTAGCAATACATAAACTTAATCATTAATCATCACTCTTTATTTTTAATTTCCTAAATTCCTATCGATCCCCATACCTTTGAGGCAAATTTCAACTCTTTTGGTAAAAATGATTGTTTTTACCATAATACTTTTGTTCTTATTCGATTTATATTTCGAGAAGAGTCTTTTGAAAAAATAAGTATAAATACTTAGTATTAAAATAACCAAAATTTAGCTTCAAGATTCAAATAAATTAATCAACCAAGAATGAAATAACTACATTTTGTAAGGCAATAGTAATGCAATATTATGAACTATTAAATAATGGCAATTATCATCATTCAAGTATCATTTTTTACTTTTTTCATAGTTGTAACAGCTTAATTGACTTAGTACAAAACTTAATAAATCTAACAAGAGTAATTAAAACAACTAACTCAAGGTTGAGATTGTTAGAAACCGAGGAGGCTTGGGCATACTAAATTAAATAAAAACAAGAGAATTACACACAATAAAAATGAATCAAAAAGTAGATAAATCATCTCGACCACTGCCACCACCGCCACCATCAACAATTGGTAGAACTAGCAATTCATTGCCTGAAACACCAGTCAAGGCTGAAAATGATGCTGTTAAATCGCCAGTCTCAGTACCAGGAAACAAGCCACAAAGGTCTTCTGGTCAACCTACTTTGGCATATATCATCAAACAAGCATACGACAAAGGATACTCAGATGTTCACGTGGAGTGGGAGAAGTGCCGCGAATGCGCGATCGCGGGGAGATGGCGTTAACAGAATATCCCCAAACCGATCGCAATACTTTTATGAGTTGGCTACACGAGATTTTGAGCGATCGCGAAGTAGAACAATTCAAACGAGAGCTAGAATTTGATGGGGCAACTCAGTATGAGTTTGCCAGGGTGAGGATTAACGTTTTTGACACTTTGCGAGGGCCTGCATTAGTGATGCGTTTGATTCCCTTGAAAATTTTGACGATGGAACAATTGGGTTTACCCCCAGTGTTTAAAGATATTTCTGATCAGCACAAGGGTCTAATTCTAGTCACTGGGCCGACTGGTTCAGGTAAATCGACAACCATGGCTGCAATGGTGGACTATATTAACAGCGAACATGCCAAGCACATTATTACCATCGAAGATCCGATTGAATTTGTACATCGTAGTAAACGCTGTTTAATTAAACAACGAGAAGTCGGCATCAATACCCACAAGTTCGATCATGCCCTTAAAGCAGCATTGCGGGAAGACCCTGATATTATCTTAATTGGGGAGATGCGCGATCGCGAAACGGTCAATACGGCGCTCAAGGCAGCTCAAACAGGTCACTTAGTTATGGGAACATTGCACACCAACAGTGCGGTTAAAACTATCGAAAGGATTTTAACCCTCTATACTGCTGAAGAACAGGACGCAATGCGCGTGGCAATTTCTGAATCCCTAGTGGCTGTGATTTCCCAGGGATTATGCCGTACCACTGATGGCAAGCGAGCTGCGTATCATGACATCATGGTCAATACAGAAACCGTCAAAGAATATATCAAACAGGGTAAATATGATGAGATTCACAACCTTATGTTGGATGGAGAATATGACGGTATGATTACTACCAATCAAGCTCTTTTTAGTCTTTATGAAGAAGGTAGAATTAGTGAAGATGTAGCTATGGAAATGTCTCCGACAGCCAATGAAATGGCAATGATGCTCAGAGGAAGAATTTAAATGCAGCAATACTTATCATCTTATGTTAGTTATGTATCTATACTCATCATACAGAAATAGATATACTTTAAAAGTCTGATTGCTAGTTATTGAGCAGTTATTAGGCAGTATAGTTTGAGATCATAATTAAACAATAAATGATAAATGTTCTACCTCAAGTATTTAAGGGTATAGCCTTGTTTACACCAGGGGGAGATCTGATTTATGGCATTGATCCGAGTAAAAAAAACCAATGGCATGCTCATTTATGCCATGGTTTACAAAAGATCCTTAATTTAGCTGAGTCTCCCCATTTTTTAGTACCTCAATATACAGCGACAGTAGAACGTTGGTTAGACCCCTCAACTCATCAGCTCAAAACTATTGCCGAAATCTATCCTGCGGTACAACAATACATCCCTTTGTTGCAAGTATTATTTGAACTCGATCCAAAAACTGAATGGCAAATTGCTCCTTGGCAAGAAAACTACTGTCATCGAGCGGTTATTGAGACTTATAAACCCCATTTTCCCCAGCTTTGGCAGCGACAAGATTTAGTTGTTCGTCTCGATCCTCAACAGTCAGCTAAATTGACTGATGAAGACTCTAAGACATTTGAGCATCAAATCAAACTAGCTAATTCACCCCAAATCGAAGGATATAATCTGCGGTTATTTATTTCTAGCGCTCACGATCGCGCCGAAAAAACCTTGAGTAATCTGCATCAGTTATTAGAAGAGAGATTGACTAATCCCTACAGCTTGAAAGTTATTGATGTTGCTAAAAATCCCGAACAGGCAGTAATACACCAAGTTTTAACTACCCCTACTCTAATTCGAGTTTCTCCTGAACCTATTAAACGTATTGTGGGACAGCTTGACGATATCTCTAGAGTCTTAAAAATTATTTCTAGTTAAATTCTCCACCTTGACCTTGATCCCATTAGGCTAAGGTTTCTGGACAGTAACCTAGTCCAATGGTAAATTGTTGACGAAAAGCTTCAATATCTTTAGTATCTGGGACACCACAAGCAACTACCGCTACCTGATAACGGCGCATAACTTCTACAGGGGATTGACCAGTTTCTAAACTCCAAAAACCATTTTTAGGCGCATTTCTGGTTTATAAGCAATACCTAACTCCGACATGAAAGAGCAAAGATTACCGTGTAATTTTGGTTCTAAAGCTTGAGGAAAATGAATTTTGACGATCCAGCCATCAATTTGATGAATTACGGTTAAAGAAGCGTCTGCGGTATGCTCCATATTGCGGAGATACTCAATTGTTCTTAAGGTCACGCTGGCATTGGGCAGGAAATACAGATAGTCCATAAATTACATTTCTTATAGAAGCGTATTTCTAGTCTGACAATAAATGTGTCGATCCCGCTTGGGGAAAAGCACCCGATCTTTTAAATTTGCTATAGGGGATATTACCCAAATGGGATTGTGTAAATTAAACTAATAACTGAGAATGAACCAGGATTTTTTGCTTTCTAGCTACACTTATCAATTGCCTCAAAAGCTTATAGCGCAGTCTCCTGCTGACCCTAGAGATAGCTCCCGTCTACTGATCGTAGATTCACGGCGAGAGTCTACCCACGCTACTTTTCGTGACTTGCCTAATTGGTTAAAACCAGGTGACTTGTTAGTTCTTAATAATACCCGTGTTATTCCTGCTCGTCTTTATGGTCATAAAATTTCGGGGTCTAAGTTAGAAATTTTACTAATTGAAGAGCGAGCGCCTAACTGTTGGCTGGCTCTAGTTAAACCTGGTAAACGTTTTCCCCTCGGAGCAACCATTAATTTTGATGCCGTTGGTAATTCTGGCTTAAGCAATCATACTCTTCAAGCTACGGTGATCGGCAAAGACGAAGCCACAGGCGGTAGAATTTTGCAGTTTGAGCTACCGACTGACCAGTCTCTGTGGGAATTATTAGATGATTATGGACAGCTTCCTTTACCACCCTATATTATCGATAGTGATGCTCCTGACGAACGATATCAAACCGTATATGCCAAACAGCCAGGAGCGATCGCAGCACCCACCGCAGGTTTACACTTCACGCCAGAGTTGCTAGCAGAATTACAGCGCTTGGGTATTGAACAGACTCAGATTACTCTTCATGTGGGCATTGGTACTTTTCGTCCTGTAGAAACAGAGGAGATTAAGAATCATGCTATGCACCAAGAATGGATTGAAGTCAGTGGTTCAACCGTGGATAAAATAAAAGAGACAAAAGCCAGAGGCGGTCGTGTAATTGCTGTGGGAACAACCGCCACTAGAGCCTTAGAAGGAGCTGCCAGAGAAGCCAAATCAGATTTTATCGACCCCTTTCGGGGTAAGACTGATTTATTTATTTATCCTGGCTATCAATGGCAAGTGGTGGATGGTTTAATTACTAACTTTCATTTACCAGGTTCGAGCTTGTTGATGTTAGTGAGTGCCATGATTGGTCGAGAACAGTTACTAAGTCTTTACCAACAAGCGATCGCTCTTGAATACCGTTTTTATTCTTTTGGCGATGCTATGCTCATTTTGCCTTAATCAAAAATTAAATATCTGTAAATATCTGTCGTTAAGATTAGGTTAATCTTTTTCTGATTATTCAATTGCCATAAATGCGATCGTTTGGGTAAGAAAAATAAGTTAAATTAAAAATCCTACACCCTGTGATAGAGTTCTCTAAAAAATCAATTTGTTAACTTCTAAACAAGCACTTCAATTAACAGAACTTAACAAGGCTGGCAAAACATGCAAACACAGATATCAAAACTAAAATTAAAATTTACTCCTAGATTTGTCCAACTCTGGAACAATTCCAGGGCAATCATTGGTTTCTTAGCTGCTGTATTTAGTCAAAATGAAAATTAGTCAAAACGTTTTTCGACAGTTTAGCATCACATGACTTTAAATTTTATTTGTAACCAAGTTATCTGAAACATAGTACTTTCTTCGATTCATTTCTAATCTCAACAACTAATTCCAATTCCCCATACATAATTAAACTAAGCATGAACTCTCTTCAATACAATTTCGTGTTGCGACGAACCGCAACTATTTTGTCAATTGTCATCTTAACTTTGGCAATTATTGCAGCTATATCTGGCATATTAATTGGATTTTACTACGAACCTGTTGCGGGAGATGCCTATCAATCCTTAAACCAGATCAATAATTCCATATCTAACGGTTGGTTAATCTACAGCCTGCATGACTTAGCTGGGAATGGAACTATCGCTGTGGCGCTAATTCAGATTGTAGTCATGTTTCTCGGTCGACAATTTAGACGCAGTTGGTTAACGGGATGGATTAGCGGGATTTTGCTAACCTTATCAACTATTGGTTTAGGTTGGACAGCAATGATTCTTAGCTGGGATCAATTAGGATACTGGCGTTTAAAAGTCGAATTGGGAATTATTGATTCTGTTCCCATTGTTGGCACATTCGTGAGTAATCTACTCACAGGTGGCAGCGGCATCAATACCACCACAATTGTGCATTTTTACACGCTTCATAGCTATGTTTTATCTACAGCTGCGATCGCTTTAGCAGTAGTCCATTTAGTAGCTTTAGTTATTCACGAACAGGAACAAAAATATCTTTTAGTCCAGCAGCTAGAAAAGCTTTCAAAATCTATTTACTTAGAAGAAAAGCTTTCAGAAAATACCACTACAAAAGCTTAATTTGCTTGAAATAATTTATGTTTTTTAATCAATTTTTGTCCAGGCTGACTTTTGCAAATATTAATTTAACAACGGGAATTATTGTTAGCACAACTTTAATCTTATTTTGGTTTGTTAGTTTAATTGTCTTATTAGCGTTAGATATTAATACAATACCTCTATACTTAATTATTTTAGGTATTTTCTTGAGAATTTTTTTACAGACAGGACTGTTTATTACTACTCATGAGGCAATTCATGGAACTATTTACCAAAATTCCCTAATCAATGATGCTTTTGGCTATATCACTTCTTTTTTGTACGCAATACTACCCTATAAAACATTGGCAAAAAATCATCAATTACACCATCGCCATCCTGCTAGCGAAAAAGATCCAGATTTCAATTGCTTGCATTCAAATAATTTCTTATTTTGGTATCTAAGCTTTATGCAAGAGTATCAAAAAGGTAGACAATTTTGGATTTTGTTGGTAGGGATGACAATTATATTCTGCACATTTATTTGTTTACATATCTCTATCATTAATATATTTTTGTTTTGGATAATTCCTATTTTAATTAGTTCTGTGCAACTGTTTACCTTTGGTATATTTTTACCCCATCGCCAACGAGATGAAGAATATAGCGATCGCCATCGAGCCAGAAGTAACAATTACTCAGTGTTTTGGTCTTTTATTGCCTGTTACCATTTTGGCTACCATTGGGAACATCACCAATATCCAAATTTACCTTGGTATCAACTTCCTGTAGCTCGTCAAAAAATATTAATTGAGCAAAACAATACTTCAGATAGTCTTTTAACAGGCTAATCTATAGACGAGCGCATGATTCAAACTCTTAACCATTTAAGTATCATTGCTGGTAAATCTATTCTCTGTCTAATTTGAGGATTAATACAAATGTGGCGGGTTTGAGCTTTAACTAAAATTTGCTCTAAATGATCGACAGGGGATATTTGATAGGCGATCGCAAATTCACTATCATTAATTAAACTAGCAACTAAGCTAATTTGGATTCGATCTCCACAAAAAAGAGGACGCAAAAAATCAATTTCTGCATGAACAATCGGTAAGGCAATCTTTCCTTCTTGGATCATTTGCTTGAGGCTAATTCCTCCCCAAATCAAAGACTCTTCATAGGCTTGGTGGCAGATTTCCAATCCTTTGGCAAAATAAACCACTCCTGCTGCATCGGTATCGCTTAAATAAATTCGTCGTAAAAAATCAAATTTCATCTATTTACTTAGCGATCGCCACTACAATATCGCATAATTAATTATTGCCAGATAAAATCCAACTCAATAACCAAGTCAGGCAATATTGCTTCTCCAGATTGGGATACTTCTTTAAATATAAGAGATGTGTTTGAATAACATTATATTGTCCATGAAGGGTGAAATTTTTGGCTAACATTTCAGTCGATCCGCAAAATCCCACTGGTTGGTTTGAACCTTTATATGCCAACGCGAAAGGCGACACAGCGCAAGTACCCTGGGCAAAAATCAGCCTCATCCGTTTCTACAGGAGTGGTTAAGGATCAATTCACCTCAAGCAGAAGGAAAATTAGCTTTAGTCATTGGTTGTGGCTTAGGAGATGATGCAGAACTCCTCGCTAATATAGGTTACCAGGTAACGGCATTTGATATTTCGCCCACAGCGATCGCCTGGTGTCAACAAAAATTTCCCAAATCGACCGTTAATTATTTAGTAGCAGATTTATTTAACCTCGATCCCCAATGGCAAGGCAAATATGATTTTATTTTTGAATGCAAAACGATTCAAGCATTACCCTTAAATGTGCGAGCGCAAGTTATTAGCCAGATTGCGGCTCTAGTCGCACCCAACGGCACACTTTTGGTTATTACTCGACACCGTGACGCTAATACCATCCCAGATGGGCCTCCTTGGGCATTATCAGATGCCGAGTTGTCGCAATTTCTTGAGTTGGGATTAACAGAAGTTCAATGCGATCGCTTTATTGAAGGAGAGCAAACTAAAATTGAACAGTATCGTTTGGAATATTGTCGCACTCGAACACCAGGAGGATGGGAGGAACAACAATAAAGCGATCGCCCTTTTCTCCCCAACTTCCCCAACTTAAAAAATTAACCTTGCCATAAGTTAACCGTTTCCTGTATCATTGGTGATTGTGGTCAAAACTGGCAAATCTCACACTATCTAGATATAAATTCTAATCATCCCCCAGCCCAAGAGTCACTAGGATCACTAGTATATAGTCTCTAAAGCTAAACCTGAGAGTTTTCACTGTGTAAACAAAAAACAAACTGGTTATGGGGCTAGTGAGAAATTTTATAGGGTTTGCTGCCTCCTCCAAGAAACTGAGAGAAGTTGTTTTTCTTTTAAGTCTTAGAGGGTCAAGGTAACTTTAAAAGTTAGTCACGGTAGAGCTTTCGCTCAGACTGTCCTAACTGTAAATCTTAGAAAACAAAATTATATATTTGCTGCTGGACATCTCGTTAACTAGATTCTTCTAGATTATGACTTGATGACTATTTTTTCGTCAGTTGGAGTTACGCCGTAATGCGGTAGTAGCCTGCGGTAAATATATGTCAGCCCGAAGTTAATTCAAAACTAATCAAATCAAGGCTGGCTTGTTGTGTTGCAATATTAGTGAGGTTCAATTCGTGTCTGTCGGTATCCTTGGCACTAAGTTAGGCATGACTCAGGTTTTCGATCAAGAATCTGGAAATGCAATTCCCGTTACTGTGGTTCAAGCAGGACCATGTATCGTAACTCAAATCAAAACCAAAGAAACGGATGGCTATAGTTCCATTCAAATTGGTTATGGTGAAGTAAAAGAAAAAGCTTTATCCAAGCCAGAGCTTGGTCACTTGAATAAAGCAGGGTCAACTCCTGTACGTCACCTCAAAGAGTATCGCCTTGAAGATACAGAAAGTTATGAGCTAGGAAAAGCTCTAGACATTTCCGAAATTTTTAATCTTGAAACTACCGTAGATGTTAGTGGTAAAACCATGGGTCGTGGTTTTGCAGGATATCACAAGCGTCACAACTTTCATCGTGGCTTGATGAGTCACGGTTCTAAAAGTCATCGTGCGCCTGGTTCTACTGGTGCGGGTACTACTCCAGGTCGTACCTATCCTGGGAAGAAAATGGCTGGGCGTTATGGTGGGAAGCAGGTAACCACTCGAAAACTGAAGGTTGTCAGAGTTGATGCAGAAAAGAACTTACTGCTGATTAAAGGAGCAATTCCTGGCAAACCTGGATCTCTTTTAAGTATCTCTCCTAGCAAGATCGTGGGATAGAAATAACAGCTCATTAGTAGTTATTGAAGAATAATATAGATAGATAACAAATAACCATGGTTAATTGTGTAGTCAAAAATTGGCAGGGGGAAGATGCGGGCGAGGCATCTTTTGAGCTAAAAGTAGCCAAGCCAGAAAATGCCGAACATATCGTGCATCGCGCAGCAGTTCGTCAGCTAAATAATGCTCGCCAAGGGACAGCCTCTAGTAAAACTCGTGCAGAAGTTCGTGGTGGTGGACGTAAGCCTTGGAGACAAAAAGGAACTGGCCGCGCCCGTGCTGGTTCGATTCGTTCTCCTCTCTGGCGTGGAGGTGGTGTAACTTTTGGGCCAAAGCCCAGAGACTACAGCACTAAAATGAATCGTAAAGAAAGACGCTTGGCGTTGAGAACAGCATTTAGTTCTCGTGTAGAAGACATGGTTGTCGTCGAAAATTTTGGTGCTGAGCTTGAGCGTCCTAAAACCAAAGAAATTCTTGCTGCTTTAGAGCGGTGGGGTATTGGCTCAGACGAGAAAGTGTTGTTAATCCTTAAAGAAGTTTCCGACAACGTTAATCTTTCTACCCGCAACATCGCTAAAGTCAAAATGATTAAAGCGACTAATCTAAACGTCATTGACGTGCTGCACGCCAACAAACTCGTCGTTGCTAAAGATGCCTTAGAACAGATCCAGGAGGTTTACAGTGACTAAACATAAAGAAAGAGATTTAGCCGACTTAATCCTTAAGCCGATTATTACCGAAAAAGGCACAATCCAAATGGAGCTTGGTAAGTACGTTTTTGATGTCTTACCCAAAGCGACCAAGCCTGATATTAGAGCAGCCATTGAAAGTTTGTTTGATGTCACCGTTGTCAAAGTAAATACCTTGACCCTACCTCGTAAAAAACGTCGCGTCGGTAGATTTGTGGGATACAAGGCTCAGTACAAAAGAGCAATTGTGACCTTGAAGGAAGGAGATTCCATCGCCTTATTCCCTGACGTATAAACAACTCGCACTCGAAAAAGCTAACCAAAGCAATTATGGGTACTCGTTCATTTAGACCATACACTCCAGGGACACGCCAAGCCGTAGTCCCCGATTTTGCGGAAATTACCAAAAGTACTCCCGAAAAATCGTTAACTAAATATAAACACCGTAAAAAAGGTCGTAACAACCGTGGTGTAATTACTAGCCGTCGTCGTGGTGGTGGGCACAAACGTCTATATCGGATTATTGATTTTCGTCGTGACAAGCGTAATATTCAGGGCGAAATAATTGCGATCGAATACGATCCTAACCGTAATGCCCGTATTGCTTTAGTGCAGTACGAAGATGGCGAAAAGCGCTATATTTTGGCAGCGGTGGGGATGCAGGTTGGTACACCAATTATCGCCAGTGAAGACGCGCCGATTGAAGTCGGCAATGCTTTACCTTTGAGCAAAATGCCTTTGGGTGAAACAGTTCATAACATTGAATTAGTAGCGGGGAGAGGTGGACAAATCGTTCGCGCTGCTGGGGCTGCCGCTAAGGTTATGGCCAAAGAAGGTGACTACGTTACTATTGGTCTGCCCTCCAAAGAAGTCAGAATGGTGCGCAAAGAATGCTACGCCACGATTGGACAGGTAGGCAACGTCGAATACCGCAACTTGAAGCTCGGTAAGGCAGGTAAGATGCGTCACCGTGGCAGAAGACCTGAAGTTCGTGGTAGTGCGATGAACCCCTGCGATCACCCTCATGGTGGTGGTGAAGGACGCGCTCCTATCGGTAGAAGTGGTCCTGTATCTCCTTGGGGTAAACCAGCCTTAGGTAAGAAAACTCGCAAGAAAAATAAACCCAGCAATAGGCTAATCGTTCGTCGTCGTCGTTAATTCATCGTTGATCTTTAAAAGTCGATCTATAAATTATGAGCCGTTCTTTAAAAAAAGGGCCTTTTATTGCCGACAGCCTCCTCAAAAAATTGAAAGGTTGAACGCCAATAACAAAAAGGAAGTAATCAAAACTTGGTCTAGAGCCTCAACCATTTTACCCTTAATGGTGGGACACACGATCGCCGTACACAATGGCCGCCAGCACATTCCTGTATTTGTTAGCGATCAGATGGTGGGACATAAACTAGGAGAATTTGCTCCTACCCGTACCTTTAGGGGTCATGCTAAAGGCGACAAGAAAGGGAGACGCTAGACCGTAAATACTACTATGGCAATAGATACAAGTAACGAAGTTAAGGCGATCGCCAAATATATCCGCATGTCCCCCTTTAAGGTCAGACGGGTTTTAGACCAAATTCGCGGTCGTCAATATCGAGAAGCTCTAATTATTTTAGAGTTCATGCCCTATAAATCCTGTGACCCAATTTTAAAAGCATTACGGTCAGCGGTAGCTAATGCAGAACATAACAATGGTTTAGACCCAGCAACTTTGGTAGTCAGCAAATGCTTTGCTGATGGTGGTCCTGTTCTCAAACGTTATCGCCCCAGAGCGCAAGGTAGAGCTTATCAAATCCGTAAGCCAACCTGTCATATCACTGTGGCTGTTGCGCCAGAAGTAACCGATTAAATACTATACGAGGAAACATTTGTGGGACAGAAGATACACCCAACAGGCTTTCGTTTAGGAGTCACTAAAGAACACCAGTCTTGCTGGTATGCCGACTCTAAACGTTATCCCGAACTACTACAAGAAGATCGTTTGATTAGAGAATACGTCAACAAAGAGTTGAACAATGCAGGTATTTCTCAAGTCAAAATCGAGCGTAAGGCAGATCAAATTGACTTGGCAATCAATACCGCCAGACCTGGTGTGGTAGTGGGACGTGGTGGTTCAGGGATTGAAAAACTACGAACAGAGCTACAGGAGAAAGTCGGTAATAACCGTCAAATCCGCATTAACGTCATTGAAGTTGCTCGCGTGGACGCTGACGCTGCCTTGATTGCTGAATACATCTGTCAACAGCTAGAGCGGAGGGTTTCTTTCCGCCGAGTGGTGCGTCAAGCAATTCAAAGAGCGCAACGGGCTGAAGTTTTGGGAATTAAAATTCAGGTTAGTGGTCGCTTGAATGGAGCAGAGATTGCCCGTACAGAATGGGTTAGGGAAGGTCGAGTCCCGCTACATACCCTGAGAGCTGACATTGATTATTCTTACCGTACTGCTTTAACCATCTATGGGATTTTAGGCGTAAAAGTATGGGTCTTCAAAGGCGAAATTATTCCAGGACAAGAAGAAGTCGCTGCGCCGACTCAAGCTCCTCGTCGTCAGCGTCGCCGTCAAAAATTTGACGATCGCTCAGAGTAACTAACTATTAACAAGACTTATTTAGCAAAATAATACTATTATGCTTAGTCCCAGAAGAACGAAATATCGTAAGCAACACCGTGGTCGGATGAGAGGGATGGCTTACCGTGGTAATACCCTTAACTTCGGTGATTTTGCCCTCCAGGCAACCGAACCTTCCTGGATCACTGCTCGTCAGATCGAGGCTGCTCGTCGAGCCATGACGCGCTACGTCAAACGGGGTGGAAAAATTTGGATTAGGATCTTCCCCGATAAGCCTGTAACCATGCGCCCCGCTGAAACCAGGATGGGTTCGGGTAAAGGTTCACCTGAATTTTGGGTAGCAGTAGTCAAACCAGGCAGAGTCATGTTTGAAATGGCTGGTGTACCTGAAGATATAGCCAAAGAGGCAATGCGCCTAGCTGCTCAAAAACTACCCATCAAGACTAAATTTATTACTCGCGATGAGGATTATATGTAATGGCTTTACCTAAGATTGAAGAAGCTAGAAAATTAGAGGGGGACGATCTCTCGGCAGAAATTCTAGCGGTTAAGCGAGAGTTATTTCAACTGAGATTAGAGCAGGCAACTCGCCGTCTAGAAAAACCTCACTTATTCAAGCACGCTAAACACCGTTTGGCACAACTATTAACCGTAGAACGCGAGCGTGAAATCGCTGCTGCAAAAGGAGAATAGACTATGGCAGTAAAGGAAAGAGTTGGAGATGTAGTCAGTGACAAAATGGATAAAACCATTGTTGTGGCGATTGAAAACCGTTCTCCTCACCCTAAGTACGGCAAAATTGTCGTCCGCACTAAGAAATATAAAGTACATGACGCAGAAAACCAATGCAAAATTGGCGATCGCGTACGGATCAAAGAAACTCGTCCCCTCAGCAAAACCAAACGCTGGACTCTCGAGGAAATTATTGAATCCAAGCAAGCTTAATTTTTATCAACCAACCTCAGTTGAGGTGACAACATGATTCAACAACAGACCTATTTAAATGTCGCGGATAACAGTGGCGCACGCAAGTTGATGTGTTTGCGTGTCATTGGCAAGGGGAATAGTCCCTACGCTTTTATTGGTGATGTCGTCGTGGCAGTGGTTAAAGATGCTCTCCCCAACATGGGAGTCAAAAAATCTGAGGTGGTCAAAGCGGTGATCGTGAGAACGAAGCAGTCCGTTAATCGCCCTAGTGGCATGAGCATTCGGTTTGACGACAATGCAGCGGTGATCATCAACGAACAGGGTAATCCTAGGGGAACTAGGGTATTTGGTCCTGTGGCAAGAGAATTGAGAGAGCGTAACTATACCAAGATTGTCTCTTTAGCTCCAGAGGTAATATAAATGGCGAAAACCAAAAAAACACCAATTCGGCAAAGAATGCACGTCAGAAAAGGAGATACGATTCAAGTGATCTCTGGACGTGACAAAGGCAAAGTCGGGGAAATAACCGCCGTCAACCCCAAAACCAGTCAAGTGACCATCGAAGGAGTAAACGTTCGTACCAAGCACGTTAAGCCACGGCAAGAAGGAGAATCAGGTCAGATTATCACTTTTGAAGCGCCGATTCACAGCTCTAACGTCATGCTTTACTCCACCAAGGAAAAAACAGTTAGTCGCGTGGGTTACACCTACACCGAAGACGGTCGCAAAGTACGAATGCTGAGAAAAACAGGCGAAATCATCGACTAATCGCCGTTCTAGGGTCTTAAATATTCTCTTGATTATTCATTGTCTCCTGACCAAGCCCAGGAAAATCAAATTATTATGCCAAAACCACTTAAAACCAGATATTTAGAAGATATCGTCCCCAAGCTAACGGAACAGTTTAGCTTCACTAACGTTCACCAAGTTCCTAAAGTCGTCAAGATCGTAGTTAATCGCGGTCTTGGAGAAGCATCGCAAAATGCCAAGGCTTTAGAATCTTCAATTAACGAAATGATGGTAATCACAGGGCAAAAACCTGTAGTCACCAGAGCCAAAAAAGCGATCGCTGGGTTTAAAATTCGTCAAGGAATGCCTGTAGGTATTATGGTGACTCTCCGAGGCGAAAAAATGTACGCTTTTCTGGATCGCTTAATCGCCCTAGCTTTACCTCGGATTCGTGACTTTCGGGGGATCAGTCCCAAGAGTTTCGACGGTCGCGGTAACTATAGTCTAGGGGTTCGAGAACAGCTAATGTTCCCTGAAATCAACTACGATAGCATCGATCAAATTCGAGGGATGGATATTTCCATCGTTACTTCCGCAGCTAACGATGAAGAAGGGCGAGCCTTGCTCAAAGAAATGGGAATGCCTTTCCGTGAAAATTAACGTGTTCTACGAATCAAAAAATAACAATAGGAAATAATGGCAGCAACCGATACTATTTCAGATATGCTGACCCGCATTCGCAATGCCTGTATGGTCAAGCATCAAACCACCAAAGTTCCGTCCACTCGCATGACAAAAGCGATCGCCAAAGTTCTGCAAAGTGAAGGTTTTATTGATAGCTTTGAGGAAACTGGCGAAATACCGCAAAAATTTATTGAAATTTCTCTAAAGTATAAAGGTAAAAATCGTCAACCCATCATTAGCACCCTGAAGCGGGTGAGCAAACCTGGACTAAGGGTTTATTCTCGCAAACAAGATATTCCTCGCGTCTTAGGCGGTATAGGTATTGCGATCGTCTCCACTTCGCGGGGAGTAATGACCGATAGAGAGGCTCGCAGTCAAGGTGTTGGCGGTGAAATCCTCTGTTACGTCTGGTAATTTAACAGGAGTAAATGGAGTAAATATATGTCTCGTATTGGCAAACTGCCGATTCCCCTCCCTGATAAAGTCAGCGCTCAAATTTCAGGGCAACACGTTACGATTAAAGGGCCAAAAGGTACTTTAGAGCGGGAAATTCCCCAACCAATTGAGGTTAAACAAGATGGGGAAATAATTACGGTTAACCCAACCAATAATTCTCGGATTGGTCGCCAGCGTCATGGTTTATGTCGCACTTTAGTGGCAAACATGGTAGATGGTGTCTCCCAAGGATTTCAAAAACGGTTATCAATTCAAGGCGTTGGTTATAGAGCGCAGGCTCAAGGCAAAAAACTAACCCTCAACGTTGGTTATAGCAAACCTGTGGAAATAGAGATGCCAGACGGTATCGATGTAGCCGTAGAAAATAAAAACACAGAAGTCATTATTAGCGGCATCAGTAAAGAGTTAGTTGGCAATGTTGCAGCTCGAATTAGAGCAGTCAGACCTCCTGAACCATACAAAGGCAAAGGAATACGCTACTTTGATGAGCAAGTAAGACGCAAAGCTGGTAAGACAGGTAAGTAGAAATTATGAAGCTTTCACGCAAAGAATCAGTAAAACGCCGTCACCGACGGGTACGTAAAAAAGTCAGTGGTACTCCCGAACGCCCTCGTTTGTGTGTATTCCGCTCCAATAATCATATTTATGCCCAGGTGATCGATGATGTCGCGCAGCACACCTTGGCAGCAGCATCAGACTTTAATGTTGAAACTAAAGGTTCGACCTGTGCTGTTTCCGCTGAAGTTGGTAAGCTAGTAGCCCAAAGAGCTTTAGAAAAAGGCGTGGCGAAAGTAGTATTTGATCGTGGGGGTAATCTCTATCATGGTCGAGTTAAAGCTTTGGCTGAAGCTGCTCGCGAAGCTGGATTAGATTTTTAGAGCAAAATATCAAGGAAAATCATTATGGCTAAAGCTAATAATAAGTCACGTAAAAAAGGACGTGCTAAGGAGAAAGATTCCTCTTGGCAAGAGCGAGTAGTGCAGATACGTCGCGTCAGCAAGGTAGTTAAGGGTGGTAAAAAACTCAGCTTCCGCGCAATTGTTGTCGTCGGTAATGAAAAAGGACAGGTAGGAGTTGGGGTCGGTAAAGCTGCCGACGTAATCGGTGCAGTCCGTAAAGGGGTCGCCGATGCGAAAAAACAGTTAGTAGAAGTATCCTTAACCAAGTCCAATTCAATTGTTCACGTTACTAATGGGATTGCTGGTGGAGCTAAAGTATTTATGCGTCCTGCTTCTCCTGGTACTGGAGTAATTGCTGGTGGTGCGGTGCGTACAGTATTAGAACTTGCTGGAGTCAAAAACATTTTGGCTAAACAATTAGGTTCTAATAGTCCTTTAAATAATGCTAGAGCAGCGGTCGATGCTTTGGCTGGTCTTCGTACTTTCGGCGAAGTAGCCAGGGAAAGAAATATTCCCATTGAACAGTTATACGCCTAGCTCATTAAAGATTGGATAACAATGAAACTAGAAAATCTTAGCCCTCAAGAAGGTTCAAAAAGGCGTAAGCGCCGAGTTGGTCGCGGCATCTCCGCTGGTCAAGGTGCTAGTTGTGGTTTTGGTATGCGAGGTCAAAAGTCTCGTTCTGGTACTGGAACTAAGGCTGGTTTTGAAGGAGGTCAAATGCCTCTTTATCGTCGAGTTCCCAAACTCAAACATTTCACTTTAATTAACCAAAAACATTACACTACAATCAATGTAGATGCTTTAGGCTCATTGCCTGCTAATACAGAAGTCACTCTAGGATCTTTACTGGAAAATGGTATTGCTACTAGTAATGACGGACCACTCAAGATTTTAGGTAATGGTGAATTAAGTGTGGCATTAAGTGTCAAAGCAGCTGCATTTACTAAAAGTGCAGCTCAAAAAATTGAAGCTGCTGGCGGTAGCTGTGAAGTTATCGCTAAGTAAGCCCAGATCGCATTTGGTATATCATAAGAAGCATAGGTAGAAAAATAAATTTATTAAAAATTTAGCTAATATTTTCACCGCCAACAACTTATTTAATACCAAGATATAAGAGGTACTGTATGGTTAGAGAAAAGACTCCATCGGCACAGGAGACTTTTTTACAAATGGCTCAGGCAGCAGGTCTTCGAGGTAGGCTGCTTGTCACTATTGGTCTTTTGATTTTAGTTCGGCTAGGAGTATTTATTCCCGTCCCAGGAATAGATCGTGAACTGTTTCGTCAGTTTATTGGTAATTCTAGCAATTCTTCAATTGTCGGGTTTTTAGACATTTTCACAGGTGGGGGAATCTCAGCCTTGGGAATCTTTGCCCTAGGAATTTTACCCTTTATTAATGCCTCGATCATCATGCAGCTATTGGCTACTGCCATACCTAGCTTAGAAGATCTACAAAAAAACGAAGGAGAAGCAGGTAGACGAAAAATCTCGCAGATTACCCGTTATGTTGCTTTGGGCGGAGCAATAATTCAAAGTTTTGGGATTACCCTCGGTTTATTAGTCAATAACGGCATTATTGAAAAAAGCATTTTGCCTATTGGGGAAACAGTATTGGCTTTAACCGCGGGTTCAATGTTTGTGATGTGGATTTCTGAGCTAATTACCGAAAAAGGAATTGGTAACGGTGCTTCACTACTAATTTTTGTCAACATTGTAGCTGTATTACCAAAAACTTTGGCTACCACCATTGAGTTTGCTCAAAGTGGGGGAAGAGGGGAAATTGCGCAGGTAATTGTTCTGCTGTTGGTTTTTTTAGCCATGATTATTGGCATTGTCTTTATTCAAGAGGGAACTCGCCGTATTCCCATCATTTCTGCCCGCCGTCAGGTAGGTAGAAGAGTTTATCGCGAGAGAAGTAATTATCTTCCCCTGAGATTAAATCAAGGTGGAGTAATGCCTATTATCTTTGCCTCTTCTGTTTTATTTTTACCAGCACAGCTACTGGGGTTTTTACCAGGAAATGGACCAGTTAAAGAAGTATTTGCCAAAATTGCCACGGCAATCCAGCCAGGTAACTGGGCTTATGTTGCCGTCTATCTGGTTTTAATTTTGTTCTTTAGCTACTTTTATGCTTCTTTGATTGTCAACCCTGTTGATATGTCTCAGAATCTTAAAAAATGGGTGCTTCCATTCCTGGAATTAGACCAGGAAAGGCAACTAGCGCTTATTTAGAGAAAGTGCTTAACCGCCTGACTCTGTTAGGAGCAATATTTTTGGGGGTAGTGGCAACAGTACCAACATTAGTGGAAAGCGCAATTCCCGCCGGAACAACAGTATTCAGCGGTTTTGGTGCGACATCTTTGCTGATTTTAGTTGGGGTGGCAATTGATACTGCTAAACAAATTCAGACTTACGTTATTTCTCAACGTTACGAAGGAATGGTCAAGCAATAGCTCTGTTCGGCATCAAGCAGGGGTGGAATAAATTTTAGACCTGCTGCTAATAAAAACTCAATTTTAGTAAGTTGATATGGCAAAGCGATTAATATTTTTAGGTCCTCCTGGTGCGGGAAAAGGAACTCAGGCAGAGATTATCTCAGAAAATCACCAAATTCCTCATATATCAACAGGAGACATTCTACGTGCAGCCGTAGTTCAACAGACTCCTTTGGGCAAGCAGGCAAAAGATTACATGAATCGAGGGGAATTAGTTCCAGATATTCTAATTTTGAACTTAATTCAAGACCGCCTTGGTTATGAAGACACAGTTAATGGCTGGATTTTAGATGGTTTTCCTCGCAATGTTAATCAAGCTGCTTTTTTAGAGGAGTTATTGGCTAAATTAGAGCATAATGCCGATTGCGTGCTTAATTTGGAAGTGCCAGATGAGGTTTTAGTCTCTCGCCTACTGGCAAGGAAACGTAAAGATGATAATGAATCAATTATTCGCCGTCGTCTAGAAGTTTATCATCAGGATACAGTGCCAGTAATAGATTTTTATCAGCAGCGGTCAACTTTGAAAACTATTGATGGCAATCGCCCTCCCGAAGAGGTTACAGAGCAACTCAGCTCGGCCATTGCCTAAAAGACTGCTAGTCAATCAGTTGTTCAAGCTGATTAATCCTGTAGATCGACTCCCCAAAAAATGTAACAAAAGTGCTGAGAAAGTTAGGGCAGTTCAGCTTGCCCAGTAAACTGATAAGTATTGATTAGCGCTCATTATTTATCAAAAAGTAGCAGAGGTCAAGATTGGCTAAACAAGACTTAATCGAAATGGAGGGGACTGTTACCGAGTCTCTACCCAACGCTATGTTCCGTGTCGACCTAGATAATGGCTTTAACGTTTTAGCTCATATCTCAGGCAAAATTAGACGGAACTATATCAAAATCTTACCAGGCGATCGCGTCAAAGTGGAATTAACTCCCTACGACTTGACCAAGGGTAGGATCACCTATCGTCTCAAAAACAAGTAGTGATGTCCAACACCTAACGACTAGCTATTTGACACAGATCCAAATTAATTCATATAATAATAGGCTTGCAATGTGGCCAAAGTAAGGCATGAAAGTTAGACCATCAGTAAAAAAAATGTGTGAAAAGTGCCGTGTAATTAAAAGACGCGGCAGAGTAATGGTAATTTGTAGCAGTAACCCCAAGCACAAGCAACGCCAAGGCTAGCTACTGTAGCTCGACTCAAATTCAGTTTCAGTTAACAGCAATTTAGGCAATTAAATAACAAGCAGTAGTAAATAGGGAGCAATAACGTGGCAAGGATTTCTGGCATAGATCTCCCCCGTGATAAGCGCGTGGAGATCGCCCTCACCTACATTTTTGGGGTGGGATTAGCACGAGCGCAAAAAGCGATCGCCGAAACTGGAGTGAATCCAGATACGAGAGTGAGAGATTTATCCGATGAAGATGTAACCAAGCTGAGGGCATACATTGAGGATAACTATCAGGTAGAAGGAGACTTGAGACGTTGGGAAGCAATGAATATCAAGCGACTAGCTGATATTGGCACTTACCGAGGTCGTCGCCATCGTATGGGCTTACCGCTAAGAGGTCAAAGAACCAGGACTAATGCCCGCACCAGAAGGGGTAGAAGATTGACTGTAGCTGGTAAGAAAAAAGCTCCAGGTAAGAAATAGACTTTAAAAGGTAAATCCAACATAACTAATTACATTCACAAAAAATTAACATGGCGCAACCAAAACGAAGAAGTGGTGCGAAAAAAAGTAAAAAGAACGTGCCAAATGGTGTGGCGCATATTCAGTCCACTTTTAACAACACCATCATTACTATTTCCGATATCAGAGGCGATGTAATCTCTTGGTCTTCTGCGGGAGCTAGTGGATTTAAAGGAGCAAAAAAGGGGACTCCTTTTGCTGCACAAACGGCAGCAGATAGCGCAGGTCGTCGAGCAATGGATCAAGGAATGCGCCAGGTAGAGGTAATGGTCAGTGGTCCTGGTGCTGGTCGAGAAACTGCCATTAGAGCTTTACAAGGCGTAGGGTTGGAAATAACTCTAATCCGCGATGTCACCCCCATACCTCACAATGGCTGTCGTCCACCGAAACGACGCAGAGTATAACTTTTTTCAACTATCAAGAGCTTGTCAGTTGCTGTCAAAGAGGGCAACTGTTTTGATCTCAATTTATATCCAATCGCTTGTCGAATAAGAGGGAGAGCAGCCTGTGGCGCAATTTCAAATTGAGTGTGTAGAGTCTAAAACCCTAAAAAATCAACACCAATATAGCAAATTTGTCTTAGAACCTTTAGATCGTGGTCAAGGAACTACCTTGGGCAATGCTTTAAGGAGAGTCTTATTATCTAACCTAGAAGGAGCAGCCGTTACAGCCATTCGTATTGGCGGAGGGATGGCAAAAGATGAAGGCAGGCAAGAACATAAGTTTGGCTTTGCTACTCATGAATTTGCCACGATTGAAGGGGTCAGAGAAGACGTTTTAGAGATTATCCTCAACATGAAGGAAATAGTCTTAAAAAGCTATAGCAACCAACCCCAAATTGGTCGTTTAGTAGCGACTGGTCCTGGAACAGTTACCGCTGCGCAGTTTGAATTACCCTCAGAAGTAGAAACAGTGGATTCTAACCAGTACGTAGCTACCATTGCTGAAGGCACTAGCCTAGAAATGGAGTTTAAGGTAGAAAAAGGTAAGGGTTATCGCGCCGTAGAACGGGGCAAGGAAGAAGGCAGTTCTTTGGACTTTTTGCAGATAGATGCTGTTTTTATGCCCGTCACTAAAGTTAACTATAGTGTTGAAGATGCTAGAGTTGATGGTTCGGGTATCCGTGAACGTTTGTTGATGGAAATTTGGACAAACGGCAGTATTAAGCCAGAAGAAGCCTTATCTCAAGCTGCGGGCATTGTCGTCGATTTGTTTAATCCACTTAAGGATCTGACTTTAGAAGAGATCGAACCAGATTATCAAGACGAAGAAGATCCCACTAGCCAAATTCCCATTGAAGAATTACAGCTATCGGTTAGAGCCTACAACTGCCTGAAACGGGCGCAGATTAACTCCGTTTCTGATTTGCTCGACTATACCCAAGAAGACCTCTTAGAAATTAAGAACTTTGGTCAAAAGTCAGCAGATGAAGTAATCGAAGCTTTACAACAACGTTTGGGAATTACTCTGGCACAAGAAAAAGCAGGTAAGTAAATATAGCTTATTAACAACTAATTAACAAGATTATCAATCATGCGACATCGATGTAAAGTAAAAATGTTGGGACTGCCAGCAGATCAGAGAAAAGCGCTAATGCGCGCTCTAGCCACGGAAATTATTCGTCATGGTCAGATCAAAACTACTTTAATTCGTGCTAAAGCGGTACGTAGTGAAGTAGATAAAATGATCACCTTGGCTAAAGATGGGTCTTTATCAGCTAGGAGACAGGCTTTAGGCTATATCTATGATAAAAATCTAGTTAGCGAGCTATTTAATGCAGTTGGTGAGCGTTACGGTCAGCGTAATGGTGGCTATACTCGCATCGTCAGAACTAAGCGCCGTCGTGGTGATAATGCTGAGATGGCAATTATCGAGCTAGTTTAAATTGGAAATCAACGGTGGTAATTTGCTAATGTAGGACTGTCCATGAGAATAGCTTTGCTAATTCAATATTTAGGAACTAACTTTCATGGCTGGCAAAAGCAACCCAATCAGGTAAGTGTCCAAGGCTATATTGAAGAAGCGATCGCCAGTGTAGTTAGCTATAGGGTAAAAATCTATGGTGCGGGAAGGACTGATGCGGGAGTCCATGCTGCTGCTCAAGTAGCCCACTTTGAGTATTTCGGGCCGATTCCCCCTCACAAGTGGTCAAAAATTATTAATAGCAGACTGCCAGAGGGTATACTAATAAGGGCTTCAGCGCAAGTTAAAGACGACTGGCATGCTCGATTTTCGGCGCTCTGGCGACGTTATCGCTATACAATCTATACGGAAAAACGACCCAATGTGTTTATTAATCAAACCTGCTGGCACTACTACCATTCGGTGTTAAACCAATCACTGATTCAGCAATCCTTAAATACCTTGTTAGGAGAACATAATTTTGCTGCTTTTAAAAGGTCTGGTTCTGACCGCATTGATTCTCAGGTGGAAATTCAGGCGGCTGAATGTTACCGTCAAGGAGGATTTTTATACCTGGAAATTCAGGCGAACAGCTTTTTATATGGAATGGTGCGTTTGCTGGTTGGAATGTTAGTAGAAGTTGGAATTGGTAAGCGATCGCCAGAAAATTTTACTGAAATTTGGCGAAATCAGCGCCGTTCGGAAGTCAAGTATTCTGCGCCTGCAAAAGGCTTGTGTTTACTGAGCGTGGGTTATCCTGAGTTTCCTTTTGCTCAATCACTTTGGTTTGATACCCAGCCTACTTTCCATCTAGCTCGGTAATCTTTATTTAAAATAATCCACAAGATAATATCACGGAAGATGAACAAAACTCCCCTCCCCTCCCAAAATACCCTAGAACATAATTGGTACTTAGTTGATGCTGAAGGACAGCGCCTAGGTCGTTTAGCTACGGAAATTGCTATGATTCTGCGGGGAAAAAATAAGCCTAACTTCACACCCAACATGGATACTGGTGATTTTGTCATTATTATCAATGCTGAAAAAGTTGTTGTTACTGGCAGAAAAAATGAGCAAAAACTATACCGTCGTCACTCTGGTAGACCTGGGGGGATGAAAACTGAAACTTTCGATCAGCTACAGCACCGAATTCCCGAACGCATTGTCGAAAAAGCGATCAAAGGTATGTTGCCCAAGAATGCCATGGGACGCAAACTATTTACTAAACTAAAGGTTTATACAGGGTCAGATCATCCTCATGCTGCCCAAAATCCTGAAACTTTAACCGTTAACACTATTCCCAAGAGTAACTAAAACATGGAAGAAACACAAGATAGAGTAGTATATTGGGCGACTGGTCGCCGCAAATCCGCGATCGCCAGAGTACGTTTAGTGCCTGGTGAGGGTAATTTAGTAGTGAATGGTAAACCTGGAGAAGACTATTTCAACCGTATTCCCAGCTATCTAATGTCAATTAAAGGCCCTTTAGAAACTTTAGGCTTTGAGAGCGAATATGACATTTTGGTCAATGCTCATGGCGGTGGTTTAACAGGTCAAGCTGATGCCGTTAAGCTAGGAGTAGCTCGCGCACTGTGTAAACAAGATCCCAATAATCGCCAGCCACTAAAAATAGAAGGTTATCTTACTCGCGATCCTCGTTGTAAAGAAAGAAAGAAATACGGTTTGAAAAAAGCGCGTAAAGCTCCTCAATTCTCGAAACGATAGGGTTTATAAGCTTTTAGCTTTCAGCCATTAGCTATCAGCTTAGTTCAAGATTAAAATTAAAATTATGAAATGGCTGTTTACTAGAGTAATTCTTTAAAGAAACCTAAAAAAATGCCAAAACCTGAAATCCATCCTACTTGGTATCCTGATGCCAAGGTTATTTGTAACGGTGAAGTTGTAATGACCGTGGGTTCAACTCAGCCAGAGATTAGCGTTGATGTTTGGTCGGGAAATCACCCCTTCTATACTGGTACGCAAAAAATTATTGATACCGAAGGTCGTGTTGATCGCTTCTTACGTAAGTACGGTATGCTCGATCCTACTAGCGAAGCAGAATCTAACGCTGAATCCAACGCCGAAAATTAGCCATTTTAAGACAAAATATATACCCAGTAGTTGGTTTTGATTGACTGCTGGGTTTGTTGTATCTTGATCGATTTTCCGCAGTAAATTATCCATTTTGATTAGAGCAAACCAATGGCAGAAGCATATCTATTAGACAAATTAAAATCTGTAGAACAAACTTTTCAGGAGCTAACTCATCGCCTAGCAGATCCTGATATTGCGACAAATCCTGATGAACTACAAAAAATAGCAAAAGCTCGTTCTTCCCTGGAAGAAACCGTAATCACCTACCAGAAATGGCAAGAGGCAATGGAAGAATTAGCTGGCGCGAAAGAAATTTTCAAGGAAGCGATCGATCCTGAGATGAAAGAAATGGCTACCATGGAAGCTAGAGAACTAGAAGAACAGCTCGAACAGCTTGAAGAACAGCTAAAAATCTTATTACTTCCTAGCGATCCCAATGATGATAAGAATATCATGTTAGAAATTCGTGCGGGAACGGGGGGAGATGAAGCAAGTATTTGGGCGGGAGATTTAGTGCGGATGTACTCTCGTTATGCAGAAACTCAAAACTGGAAAGTATTTCTGCTCAGTGAATCAACGGCAGATATGGGTGGTTTTAAAGAGGCGATCCTGGAAGTTACAGGAGATTCCGTCTACAGCAAGCTCAAGTTTGAAGCGGGAGTGCATCGAGTACAAAGAGTACCCCAAACCGAGGCAAGTGGCAGGGTGCATACTTCTACCGCTACCGTCGCTGTGATGCCAGAAGTAGACGATGTAGAAATTCATATCGATCCTAAAGATATTGAGCTAAAAACGGCTCGTTCTGGTGGTGCAGGGGGGCAAAACGTCAACAAGGTAGAAACTGCGGTGGATTTAATCCACAAGCCGACAGGAATTAGAATTTTTTGTACGGAAGAGCGATCGCAACTGCAAAACCGAGAACGAGCTATGCAAATTTTACGAGCTAAACTATACGATATTAAGCTAGCAGAACAGCAAAAAGAAGTCAGAGGCTTAAGACTAGCACAGGTAGGAACAGGCTCACGTTCGGAGAAAATTCGCACCTACAATTATAAAGATAATCGTATTACGGATCATCGCTTGGGTAAAAACTTTCCTTTAGCTAACGCTTTAGAAGGAGACATCGATGTGATGGTTCAATCCTGTATTTCTCAGGATCAACAAGATCGGTTAGAAGAATTAACTCAATCTCCTGATACTGCTGAGACACTGAATTAGTAGTAATTGTTAAACTGGCGATCGACCCTTGCAGCATCTAATCTGAAATACCTAAGTATTTGCTACAAATAAAACGGTTTTTAAGTAATGGACATTGGTGACAAGTTAAGATTAACTGATTTCAGTCAACTACTATAGATAGTGTCTTCGATCTTAGTCAAAACTAAATGTAGATTGTAAGAAATTAATATAGCGATCGCCAACTTGGAGTTAAAGTTCATTAAATGAAGTTGACTAGAAAAAAAACGCTTAAAGACCAGTTTCTTGCATAGCTTCCAGATAATCGATCGCCGCCTGAAGTTTGTTTTCGTAAGAATAGGAAAATTCTTGAAACCATTTACCTTCTTCGCTGCGAGGATTTAATTTTAGAAGCCATGTCTTAGCTTCTTCCCGCAGAGCTTCTTTTCTTCGGCGATCGCGTAATTCTTCTCGCTGCTGAAGTTCGATTAATTCTTGTTGACGACGTTGCTCTTCAGCGATCCTAGCCTCTGCTTGTCGTTGAATCTCGGCGAACTTAGCTTCACGGATCTGGGCTTGTGTTTGGTAATCCTCATCAATTAACGCATTTAAACGTTGACGAGCAAGAGCCGCATCTTTAGCGCTGAGGGTTGGTAATGCAGGAGCAGATGACGTTTGGGGTGTAGTATTGCCTCTGCCTCGACCAGACTCCAATTCTTTTCGGAGTTCTTCTAGCATTTGATTCATTGAGCCTGAAGATGCAGGAGTTCGAGGTGATGATCTGTTAGGAGGAGGTTGATTTGTTTTTGATTGCGGTTGAGGCTCAAATTCCGCTTTCAACTGAGCCAGCAAATCATCCATATTTTTATCTGCCACCGATACCACCTCGTAACCTACTTCACAAGATTTAGATTCAATTTAAATTGATGCTTATTTGTCTATTATGAATTATGCAGCGGCTAAAGTCTCTGCCAAAGGTTTCCAGTTCACATAGCGATCGCCACCCATTTCCAACACAATTTTGAGTTTTGGTTCTGCTTTGGTTAAATTGACTAAATATTGAATTTCCTGGCGGGATAGGACATGTCCTTCAATAATCCAAATAGCCAATCCCTTGGAATTTGCAGGGAGAGAATTTAACTCATAAGTAGCAATCGGGGGAATGTAGTGAACATCGCCAACACAGGCTTCCCGCCCGATAGTTTTTTTGCCTAGGTGAGCTGGACGAACACCATGGACACTGGTTAAATAAGCGGCTAAGTCCCCTAACCCCCTGGCAGTAATATTAATTGTGTTGTACCCATAAGCTCGCAAACGTCTTTGGTACCGCCCCTCTGCACCTCCTTCCAGGGGCATATATAGCCCTAATGCTCCAGCTTTTTCGAGGGCGCGAATAAATGATTTTCCAGTAGTGATTAGTGGCATACCAATTAATGTTTTATGGATTTGTCAATCTAGATTATATTTTAAATGTCTGATGTGAATTAGCTGCATTTAATTTTTTAACCTCATCACTGTTATTTGTATTTCATCTTAAAAACTTAAAAATAGCTTGGTCGTCTAACAGTAACTAAAAGCTGTTGAATCTGTTTTTGATAAGCTTCAAGAGTTATCTTATTTCCTTTGAGACTTTCTGTTAAAGATTTTATTGGTAATTTGTGAATTTTGTTTTGTTTAGCGATCGCCGATTCATTTAGTTGATAAATCTTTTCTCCTTCTTTCCTGGCGTTTCTAAATGCTTGTCGAAGTGTAACTGGGGCTAGTTTCTGTCCACATTCAAAGTAAGAATTTGCCACCTGACCCATTGCCCAAGTAGCGGTAAAAGCATCAGCCGCACCAATGTTACTGCCTAATTTAGGTACAAGTTTGGCTAAGTCGAGGGCGGTTAACCATGCGGAGACTAATCTTAAGCTTCCTACCATATCTTCGAGTAGGAACTTAGCGTCAAATTTGGGATAACCCCAGAGTCCTGCAATTTCTGAGATTAGAACAGTCTGTAATCTAAAAGCTGCCGCTTGAGCATAAGTACTCAAAATCGGGGAAGGTAATCCTCCCAGAATAGCTGTTGCAGTGGAGCAGAGTAAGGTCTTCTGATGAATTACTTCAGCTCTTTGTTTGGGATCATGGATTGGTTGAATATTACCATCCTTTTGGATGTTGTAACTCTCGTCAACTAATCGATTTAATTGTTGAACTTTTTCTGCTTCAAAATTGAATTTTGCCGAAATCTGAGCGATCGCTTTGGCTTCATTAAGATGATATTCCGCATTGGCATTAGCAAGGGTATATGCAGCATAATAGGTTAATTCTTGTGCTTCGGGAGAAGTAATTTGAGCTAACTCAGTCGATAGATCGATCTCTTCATTTAATAAATTCTCCCAATTCACTCCTTCTGGTAGTGACTCATTTTGCAGTCCCGATTTGAGTTGAATTTTTTCCTGTTCATCTAAATTGCCGTCAGCTTTAGCTACATAAACTAATACCTTAAGACGGGCAAGTGCTTCAGGAGAAATTACTGGTTGGGAATTTTCCCAATCTATTGACAAAGTTTTTTGTACCAGTTGACGCGGTGTTGGTTCGGGAACTAGTAACACAGGACATTGAGTACGATGCAGAACATATTGACTCAAACTACCCAACATCATCTCTTGCAGTTGACCACGACGACGACGACCGATGACAATCATGTCTATATCTTTAGTGCGATTGGTAATACTCTCGCCGTGTTTTTCATTGGTAATGACGTAACTAAGATCGCATAAGCTTTCTAGGGGTTGAAAGATTTTTTTGAGTTCTGGTTCAGAAATAGGTGCGATCGCACTATCTAAATCTGGTACATTCTCTTCGTAATCTAATTCTGGTTCGTAGACATGAACTACGATAATCTGCGAGCGCTGATCTTCAGAAGTTGTTAATAATTTACGCAAAAATGTGACGGTTTCGACAGTTGTGGGGGAAATATCGGCTGCTACAAGTATTTTCATGGTTTAATTTTTTTAATCTTCCAGTTCAAGCTGTTTTTCTGCTATTTGCTGAACATCTCGAAAATGCCCAGTTTTTCCAGCCCAAATTAAGCCGATAATCGCGAATAGACCAATGGGCAATAAAACCCAAACCAAAGACCACATAATTACAGTGCCATCACCAACACCAAACCAGCTACCATGAACTTGAGTGTGGCTTTCTGTGTGGTCATGATGGGGTTCAGTTGTTAAAAAAATCGTCGACCAAAGCAACAAATTTTGCAGTGAAATCATGAGGATTCTCCTGGTTGATCTTTCCATGCACCCAAAGATTGAATATAATCCGTCAGTTCGGCTAATTCTTCCTCGGAAAGATAGTTATAAGCAGGCATAATCGAAGCTGGATTATAGTTGCGAGGATTAATAAAGTGTCCGATTAAATAATCCCTGGCTGGTTGCCCGACATCTTTGCGCCAAATACGTCCTTCATTAGCTAAATCTGGCCCTTGACGCATTGTTCCCAATAAATGGGGTCGATCATAATAATAATCTCCAGCACGAGAAACGCCAAATCCCATGGCTAGATTGGCATCAGCAGGTACATCTCGGACTTGCTGAGAATGACAGTAAACGCAACCTTCTCGCACATATATTTTTCTGCCTTTTAGTTCTGATGAAGTGTAGGCAACTAAACCAGGACTGGGTTCGGCAACACTGGGGGCAAAAGCTGGGGCGACTGCTAACCCAGAAAAAGCTACTCCAAATAGAATAGATAATCCAATGATAATGGGAAAAACTCGAATAAATCGCATCTTAATTTTGAATTGTGGATTGTGGACTATTTTTAGGTGCGTAGTTAATGGTTTTGAAAATGTTCCAGACAAATAAAAGTTGACCGATTAAGAGAATCAAGCCACTAATTGCCCTTGCCACATGATAGGGGTATCGCATGAGCATCGTTCCTTGAGGTGAGTTGCCCGCCACCCATTGGCTACCTTCTAGCCAGCCATTAACACCCATGGAAATGGTATATCCTAAAATTCCCATCACTGTTAGCCAAAAATGCCATTCAGCTAGAGTCTGAGAATATTTAAGTTTGAGCGATCGCTCGATGTAGAAATAGATAAATGCTACCAATCCTGGTACACCAAAACCAACAAAGCCTAAGTGAACATGGGCAATGGTCATATTGGTAAAATGCACCACCGCATTGAGAGACATGATGGCGAGAATACTTCCCCAAATGGAAGCACCGATATAACCGAAATATGCCAGCAAGCTAAAGCGATAGCTAATATCTTTTTTAAAGATATGCCAAGTTCCTAAAGCCGTACCACCAAAATTAACCATAGTGGAAATTGTCGGGACTAACATCGCTAATGAAGCTGTCACAGAAGCCGACATTACCCACATCGGCACGGGGCCCCAAATGACGTGATGACCACCATTCCAAGGATAAAAAGCAGCTAGAGTCCAAAACCCCAAGAAAGACACTGCATGACTGTATAAAGGTTTATGGACTTGTTTGGGAACGATGTAATAAAGAGTTGCCAGTCCTAATGCTGTCAACCAAATACCAAACAGATTATGGCTATAAAACCAATTGACGATCGCATCTTCTATACCAGTAAAGCTATTGGAATTTCCTAGGGTGTAATAAATAGGGAAGGGAATAATTGCTAACAAGATATACCAGAGAGAAACATAAATCCTCTTTTCTCGTCGTAACACCACCGTAGAAAAAAGATTACCAGCGATCGCAATTTCTAAAAGCCCGATAATCATATTGAAAGGGAAGGGAATTTCTTCGTACTCTTTGCCTTTGCTATATCCCAGCAAAATGGCCAGACATCCTCCTAACAAGTTGAAATTCCAAACCCAAGCTGTTAAAGCTCCTAAACTTTCAGAAAATAAAGGAGTCTGAGTTAAACGTGGCACCATGTAAAAAGCAGCACCTAGATAACCCATACTCATAAATCCGAAGATGCCTATATTGACGTGAACAGGTCGTAATCGTCCATAGGCTAAGGCAGGAACTCCCTGAAGAAATTCTGGGTCGAATAGTTTTACGGCTTCAACAGTGCCGATCATCATCGCCACGACCATCCAAAATATGCCAGAATAAAGCCAAACCCTCGTTGCGTGGTCTTGTTGTTCTAGTGTTGTCGCTATAACGAGCTTGGATCGACTAGTTTTAGCTGTCTGTGAATTTGCTTCAGTTATCGTCATTGTAATTTTGTAGGGTTTGCCAAAGTAGTCGCCACTAATCATTAAGAGAAGTTAAATAACTTTGACTTTTGCAAGCTTTAGTAAATTAACTATCAGTATGCAAACCAAAATGCGAAAATTCAAAAGACAGGTCGTAATAGATGAGGTGATTAAATTTGACAAAAAAATTACACTCAAAGCTTTCGAGACTACTTCTAAAGCAAAAATTAAGCTTTTTAAATGAGAAAATTGGAGATGTAGGGTCAAATTAATCTGCCCCAAATCCCCACATCCACTCGACGCGGTTGCGCAGCAAGTCCGAAGCACTCAGCTAGTGCTAAAGCATACCGCTACGCGACGCGAAGCATATCCTTTAGGGCATATCCTTTAGGGCATATCCCGCTTAAACTATCGATACAGCAGTTAACTATACAAATCTAGATCCGTCACTGCCCCTAAACTGCTAGAAGAAACTAGCTTGGCATATTTACCCAAAACTCCTCTGGGGTATTTAGGCTGACGTGGTTGCCATTGCTTACGACGTTGGGCTAATTCTGCATCATCAACGTTGAGCTGCAATACCTTTTGACGAGCATCAATGGTAATACTGTCTCCTTCATGAACTAGGGCGATCGCTCCTCCCACCGCAGCTTCAGGGGCAACATGACCGACAACCATGCCGTAAGTACCACCAGAGAAACGACCATCAGTAATCAAGCCCACCGAGTCCCCTAATCCCGCACCGATAATGGCAGAAGTTGGTGCAAGCATTTCTCGCATGCCTGGCCCGCCTTTAGGCCCTTCGTAACGCACCACAATCACATCTCCCGCTTTGATTTTGCCGTCTAAAATCGCAGCCAGACATTCTTCCTCTGATTCAAATACCCTAGCAGGCCCCGTAATCACGGGATTTTTCACCCCACTAATTTTAGCTACTGAACCTTCACTAGCCAAATTACCTTTGAGGATTGCTAGATGTCCTTCTTGATATACAGGATTAGACCACTGACGAATTACGTCCTGATCTGCGGGAGGATTTTCTGGCACATCTGCTAAGACTTCGGCGATGGTTTTACCTGTAACAGTTAGAGCATCTCCATGTAACAAGCCATGAGCCAAAAGCATTTTCATTACTTGCGGAATGCCCCCAGCGTTATGTAAATCGACGGTGACGTATTTTCCTGATGGTTTGAGGTTGCAAATGACGGGGACGCGCTGACGAATGGTTTCAAAATCATCTAAGGTTAGTTCTACCCCCATAGTATTAGCGATCGCCAGTAGATGTAAAACAGAATTAGTTGAACCTCCTACCGCCATAATTACGGTAATGGCATTTTCAAAGGCTTTACGAGTGAGAATCTGACTGGGTAAGATTTGCGCTTTGATTGCTTCAACCAAAACAAAAGCTGATTTTTCAGTGCTGTCGGCTTTCTCTGCGTCTTCTGCTGCCATGGTCGAAGAATAGGGCAAACTCATACCCATTGCTTCAAATGCCGAAGACATAGTATTGGCGGTAAACATGCCCCCACAGGAACCCGCTCCAGGACAGGCTTTATGTTCGATCGCGTCTAATTCTGCCTGATCGATCTTGCCAGCACTAAACTTACCGACAGCTTCAAAGGCACTGACTACAGTTAAATCTTCGCCGTTGTGTTTCCCTGGTTTAATCGTGCCACCGTAAACAAAAATAGCAGGAATATTCATTCTGGCGATCGCTAACATCGCCCCAGGCATATTTTTATCACAACCACCAATAGCCAGCACTGCATCCATACTTTGACCATTACAGGCGGTTTCAATCGAGTCGGCAATTACATCACGGGACACTAGGGAATACTTCATTCCTTCTGTACCCATTGAAATACCATCACTGATGGTAATTGTGCCAAACATTTGAGGCATTGCCCCCGCATCTTTTAAAGCCGATTCTGCTCTTAGCGCTAAGGTATTAATGCCCATATTGCAGGGAGTAATGGTACTATAGCCGTTAGCCAAACCGACAATAGGCTTATTAAAATCATCATCGCCAAAACCCACTGCTCGTAACATCGCACGGTTGGGCGATCGCTGGTTTCCTTGAGTTACTTCTTGGCTTCTTCGATTGTCAGACATCAATTACATCTCCTTTTAATAGCTATAAGCCTTAAGCCCTTCGGGTTCGGCATTCGCTCTTTGTTGGAAACCAACAAGACCACGATACCTCACTAATAAGTTCTAAGTTTAACCAGACCAATTTTTAGGGACTAATTAACCCAAAAGCACAACCTCAAGACTGTCAGCTGCGGTTAAAAATATATCTAAAAGTACCTTATCGAAATTCCTGTACTGATAGCGATCAAATTTACCAATTCTTTTTATAGATAAAAGCTATTGACAACAATGTTTGAGTAGATTCTCCCCCATGAGATTCTAAGCAGCTTCAATTATTGAATGTTTTTATTTCTATGTCCCTACTTAAAAAACTGTAAATTCTGTTTAAATTCTGTTAGATAACAATTTATCTATTTCAATACTCACATTAGGAAAAGATCCAGAATTGATTTTACCTGTGGTTATGGATTGTTTATTTAAATAACTATTCTGTTGAGGATTCGTGAATAACCATAACTTGTTATGCAGTAAATCAATTACCCAATATTCAGGAATTCCATTACGAGCATAAATAACAGATTTTTCTGCTAAGTCTTTACTCAAAGTACTGTTGGACACCTCAACTAACCAATAAATATCTTGAGGATACGGATGGCGATCGCTATAGTTGTTATCATCAAAGCGCACTATCGCCAGATCGGGTTCAGGTTCGGAATTATCGAGGGTGATTGGATGAGCTTCTCGAACTTTTGCCACTCCTCTAAGAAGATCTCTCAAGTAATCTGCTACAGTATCAATCCTCGAACTATGAAGAGGCTTTTCAGGACTCATCGCAATTATTTTCCCTTCCAAAAGCTCTACAGATTTTCCCTCCAAGACTCCCGATTCGATAATTCGGTGATAGTCTTCAACTGACCATTTATAAAGCGTTTTCATAACTATACTGGTATGATTTGCCCTGCATTTACTTCTACTTCAATAATATCTCCATCTTTTAATTCAAACTCATCTCGCAACTTGACATTTGTGGCTATTTCTAAAATTTGTTCTGGAGAATAGCCATGTTTGCCTGTATCACTATCAGTACGGAGAATATAAGCCTCTTTGCCACAAATTTTACAAGGAATCATGCTCACTGAAACCTTTCCCTCGTATTCTTCTTTTTCCAAACGAATGCAATCTTGAGGAAAATAATATTTATGCTCAATAAGATGAACATTAAGTGTACCTGGAAAGAAAACCATTCCTGTTTTTTGTATGTAGTAAGACGATAATTTCTTCATCCAACCAGAAAAATCATTTTTACCTGTTCTAATCTCTCCTCGAAGTTTTATATCCATTTTTTATTTGAATTTAAACAAAGAACATTTTCTGACGATCTACTCCATGCAAAATACCTAATTCACCAATACTTTGCACACTTTTCGCCATTTTGTCGGCAAAATGAATCACATAGGGTAAACGACTATAAGCATAAGCACTAGCTGGATTAAGCATACTCAGACGGTCAACTTGTTTAGCTAATATTTCTAAAGGTGCATCGCCAAAGTCTCTAAATACTTTTAGAGGGCGTGCGCTTCCGCCTGATTTTGCCTCAGAGGTTACAATACAAAAAGTTTTATCGTCAGTTGAAAGTATTGCTGTCCCTGGCAAAGCATCGATTAAAGATTCAGATTGATGTGGTAATATTGCCATTCTTCCCGCACCACTTTTTCTAACACTTAAAAGATCGACTGCAATTTGGTTTTTTAATAAAGCCTCCACTACATCCTCAAATTCTTCGCATTGCACGATGCCATCTCGAAGTATCAATATACGCCGAGGAAGTCGATTTTCTGTTTTTTGAAATCTAGTAATAATATTAGTAACGGTACGTATAATTGCGTCTGAACTTATTTTTTCTCCTGATTGCGCTTCTGGAAGTTCCCAACCCAAACTTTGTCCGTTCGCTAAAATAGCAAAAGCACTTGTTCCATAGTGAAGATTTCCATTTGTCCCCGCATCAAACCCAATAACTATTTCGGCTGCGTGTTCATCTTGTAAGGGTTCTAATCCAACTGGTTGCCATTTTGCTTTAAGTAATAAACCTAATATGACGTTAGCTATTCGATATGTTTCTTCTTTGAGCATAGGCTGCATAAACTGAAGGGCAATATTAGCTTCTAAGGCTTCTTTTTCTAGTTGTATTTTCTCAGTATTTTTTAACCAAGGACTAATGACTAAAATGGTTTGAGTTCCTTGATCTGCCCAATCTTGCCAAAACTGTTTGCGGGTAAATATACTATCAGGTAAATCATTCTTGTTCTTGGCTGATTCTAATACAATATCTACATCACTTTTTTTAGCCACATTTTCTAGTTTATCTTTAATAAATTTCGACCAATTACTATTTCCTGTTAAATCTAAACAGCCAAATTGTTGCTCTCCTGTCCGAAAACAACCTTCATCTAAGCTATTTATTGTCCGATAAACTTTTTTCGACTTAGTTAATAGTACAGGTGATTTTTCTCTGAGAATAATTCCCTCAGTTTTTTGAGGCTTAATTGGCTTAATTAACAGATCTGAGTTATAAATATTGTTACTTAACCATTGAGCAGTTTTTGCTGATTTATCGAAACGCTCTTGAGTGGATTTTTTTACTTGTTTAAATACTTTTGCTGCTTCTGATGAACCGCGATCTTGCAACTCGCTTAAAATCTCCATGGTTATGCTAGGTCGTAGCCTTGTAGAGAGATGAGTCAATTCATTGCCTTTACTACTAACATATACAACACGAGCGTCTTCAATTTCTTTTTCTGTCGCTTTATGTTTACCTAAATTTCGATGATAATCCGCCAAACTTCCCAAATTACGAATCTTACTAGTTTCTGGATTTTCATCACTAATACGAATAAATTTCCAAGAGCGATCATCATAAGTATTACGAACCCAGTTGATTGGTATATTTCCGTAGTCTTGTAGCCATTGTTCTAATGTCCAAGAACTATAAAAACGATGGTAAAAATCGATTTCTATAAAAATAACTCCTGAATAATGAAGCTCAACATCTAAACGAACTCCTGTATGAACTTCCCAACCCAAATCTTGTAAGATAATACTATCTGCATCCCACCAAATAAATCCTCCTTCTGAAGCACTATTAATTCTATTTCTAGCAAATTTATATTTTAATTGTTGTTCTAACCATTTTCTTTCTAATTGTTCTAAAGCTTCTTTTTCATTAGAAATATTTAAATTTAATAATTGTGTTCCTTGATATTTTAACGTCCAATTATCTTGTTTCAAATATTCATCTGATATTAATTGCTTGGTAATAATTGTAGACTTAAATTTTACTCCTGGTGTTTTTATTTTCCAAGGTATTTGATTAATTGCCGAATATTCCTTTCCTGGTTCTGGAGAAGGATTAAATGTATAACTATAAACCTGTACTGTTTGGTCGCGATCGCTTAGTTGTTTTACGGGAAATCTATTAATAAAAACTTTAGAAGTATACTTTGTCATCTAGTTGTTGTTTTGCTTTCGTTTCGCGATTCTACCTGACTAACTGCCATTAATTGTTGACATCATACTACAAGACAAATTAGATATTATTTCTAATATCTCTATGTCGTTGAGCCAGATATTAAAATTCAAACAGTTAGCTGATTCAGGTAAAGCCTTGTGAATTGTACCCAACTAATCAATTAAATCATTCAATTGTTTCTGAGGCTTCACAATACCCAACCCTCGCACAATTACTTTTTTCGGTGCATAGACAAAACGCAATAATATTTCAAATCGTATTATAATTTTGAATAAGTTTTTTACTGAGTAAGATAGAAAATGCGATCGCACCACAAACATTTAGCTTAGGTCATAATGCTGATTTGATGGTTTATGCTCTAGAGCGATCGCTTCTCTTGCTAAAATTAGAAATGTTTGATTATCAGACTCCACTTTGGTCTATTAAATTTTAGATCCCACTCAATATTCTTACTTCATGGCATTTTGAGAAGGAAACAAATAATTTGGAAAAGTCAACGAGCGAATCAATGAATTAGTTCAAGATTTAGATGCTGATCTGAAAAAAAATCAATTTTACAAGTCAATTTTAGAAAGTAAACAAGAAATATTTAGAGAATTAGGAAACGATATAAAACTTTTCAAAGCCCCAAGACATTTTAAAAACAATACAGAATTTACTTTGTCTAAATATCTCGACATTTTTAATAGAGAAGAAATTGATTGATTAGCTAACTTATTTGTACTTTTATGAGAAACTTAAACCAATTCTAATTCAGGTAAAGCCTTGTGAATTGTTCCTAGCCAGTCAATTAATTCATTTAATTGCTTTTGAGGTTTAACTATACCCAAACCACGCACGATCACCTTCTTCGGCGCATAGACAAAACGCGATCGCAAGTGTTTGGGTAGATTTTCCGCGATTAGATTCCAAGCAGGTTCAGCCATTGGGGTTTCTAAGACAAGATTCTGTTGTCCTTCAGGTTTGATGCGAGAAAAACCGATCGCCTTAGCAATTTGTTTTAATTCCATTACCTGAATTAATTGCTGGGTAGGCGAAGGGATTGCACCATAACGATCTTCCCATTCGGCGGCAATTTGCACGAGTTCTTTTTTGGAGGTGGCGGTAGCGATCGCGCGGTAAGCATCCATTTTTTGCTCTGGATCGGCGATATAGTTGGCAGGGATAAAGGAAGTGAGCTTTAAATCTATTTGAGTATCTTCTACCTTGGGTATTTCTTGTCCCTGGATTTCTTGAATCGACTCTTGCAGCATTTCCATATAGAGATCGAAGCCAATTTGCGTCATTTGTCCCGATTGTTCTGCACCCAGAAGACTGCCTACCCCACGGATTTCCATATCCCGCGTTGCTAATTGATAACCTGAACCAAGCTGGCTAAATTCTTGTAAGGCGCGGAGTCTTTTACGGGCGGTTTCTGATAATGTTTGTCTACTGGGGTATAGTAGCCAAGCGTGTGCTTGAGTACCCGATCGCCCAACTCGACCTCTTAGCTGATACAGTTGGGATAAGCCGAACTTTTGGGAATCTTCGACAATAATAGTATTGACGCGGGGGATATCTAAACCCGATTCGATGATCGTGGTACAGACAAGCAAATCTGATTCGCCGTTGCTAAAGGTAAGCATAGTAGACTCTAATTCCGATTCTGGCATCTGTCCATGAGCGATCGCCAGTTTAATCCCAGGAATCATGATTCGTAACTGAGCGCTAACCTCTTCAATCCCTTCGACACGAGGAACTACATAAAATATTTGTCCACCGCGATCGAGTTCATTACGGATGGCGTTGCGGATCACTTCAGAGTTATAGGGGGAAAGATGGGTTTTGATTGGGCGACGGGATGGGGGAGGAGTGGTAATCAGACTCATTTCTCGAATCCCCGACAAGGACATATATAGGGTGCGGGGAATCGGCGTAGCAGAAAGGGTTAGCACATCTACTTGGGATTTAAAATCTTTGATTTTTTCTTTCTGGTTGACTCCAAAACGCTGTTCTTCATCTACCACCAGCATTCCTAAATCTTTAAACTTAACATCCTTATTTAATAACTGCTGTGTCCCCACTACCACGTCTAACTCCCCTGTGGCTAATCGCTGCATAATTTCCTTTTTCTCGGATGCAGTACGAAAACGGTTGAGTAAACCAACGTTGATGGGATAGGGGGCAAATCTTTCTTTAAGGGTGTGATAGTGCTGCTGCGTCAGAATAGTTGTGGGTGCGAGAAAAGCTACCTGTTTATTGCCGCTGGTAATTACCTTAAATATTGCCCTAATTGCCACCTCGGTTTTACCAAAACCAACGTCGCCACATACTAGCCGATCCATCGGGCGATCGCTTTCTAAGTCGATTTTAATTTCTTGAGTAGCTTTGAGTTGGTCGGGAGTGGGTTGATAGGGAAAAGAATCTTCAAGCTCCTGTTGCCAAGGGTTATCAGGAGGATAGGCATAACCTTCTAGTTTCGAGCGTTTAGCATAGAGTTTTAATAAATCTACTGCTAGCTTCTTAATATTTTTCTTGACTCTGCTCTTAGTGTTTGACCAAGACACATTTGCCATTTTATTTAATTCTGGGGGACGCTTTCCTGTCTGACGAAATCGCGTCAGCATATCTAAAGAATCCGCAGGTATTCTTAAAGTACCGTCGGCATATTTAACAACTAGATATTCACGGTGAACTAAAGTTTCTAATTCCAAAAATTTTCCTAAACCATGATGTTTATGCACCACATAATCACCAGGACGTAATTTATTGAGATCGACTTTTTTAGAAGTAGCTCGACGGCGCTTACGAATATAGCCAGAAGTAGCTAAGGTTTGCTGTCCAAAGAATTCCTTATCCGTAACAATAACAATGCGATAAGTAGGTAAAATAAACCCTTCTAATTCCGCTAAACCAGAATATTTAACCGCTACCGCCGTACTTTGAATATGCGCCTTGTCGATCGCCCGAAAATCTTGGGGATTAGGCACAAACTGCACGGGACAATCATGTTCTTGTAACAAAGAAGCCGAACGACTAGGCTGTGCTGAAACTAGCCACGTCTGATACTTCTCTAAAGTCATCCCGCTATAGATTTCTCGCTTTCCTCTAAGGATTCCTGCTAACTTGGCAAATTGCTGGGGAGTTGTGGGAATCGGACGCGCCTGTAAATTATGTACCGCAACTTGATCGGGATTTGCTATCTCTAAACGAGGATTTGCTTCAGCTATTTCTGATAAATAAATACAGTTAAAATTACTAGTTTTAGCTAAACAATTGGCAAATTCAGTATGAATTTTCGGCAGACTTTGATTTAAATCCTGCCATTGAAATTGTGCCGATTCCAACCAGCGATCGCTATGCGCCTGACACTGTTCTAATTCATCAATCGCAATGAAAGTATTATCAGGTAAATAATCTAAAAGTGTCGCTGGTTTGGCAAAAGCAATCCCCAGAAATCTTCTCATTCCTTCAGGGGGATTCACCTCTAGCAAAGCCTCTAATTCTTCATCATCTAAATAACTTTCAATGCTCTTACCCTGCTCTAAAATACTCTGGGCAATAATGTTACTAAAAGAGGTAGGAGTTAATAACAACTGCTCCAACTTATCGAGCGATCGCTGATTGGCAGGATCAAATTCCTTTAACTGCTCCAATTCATCCCCAAACCAATCTAGCCTAACAGGCAATTCCGCCGAAACGGGGAAAATATCGACAATATCCCCGCGCCTGCTCCACTGTCCTTCGGTTTCTACTAGGTTTACTCGTTCATAACCCAACCTAGCCAAAGATTCATCTAGCTGGTGAGAAGTTAATTCCATCCCTGGCTGTAGCGTCAGACAATAAGACTGAAATACATCTGGGGGTGGCAAATGAGGCTGGAGCGATCTTTCCGTCGCAACAATAGCTCTGGGTTGACGATTATCTCCATCGATCATTGATAATTGATCATTGATCATTGAAAGAACTTGCATCTGTCCCCAGGTAATCTCTGATTCAGGGTCAAAATGGCTGTAGGGAGTGGCTTCAGAAGTGGGATAGAAATTCACTGTATCCCAACCCATCGCCTCTAGTTGAGCAGCCCAACGTCCCGCCTCTTCTAAGGTAGAACACACCACCAACAAGTTTTGCTTTGAGGCTTGTGCCAAACTAGAGCAAACTATCCCTTTGGGTAAGCGGGGAATACCATTAAGCAACAAAGATTGCCCTCGATCTAGTTTAGCTAGTAGTTCTTTGGTTAAAGGTGATGTTTCGATCCTCCGTACTACTGATGCAAAAGCCATATTGAACAAGATGATGGATTAAAGAATGAGGATGAAGGAATACTCGATCCCTTTTAAAAAGATAGCGAAAAACGTGGCGAATTAGTGCAAGTATTTAGGAATGGGGTGGTGCGATCGCTTTTGCTTATGACATCACAATTATTCAAACAATAATTTGGCTTCACTCGAAGTAAAGTTGTTATCCTGCATATGAATAATTTTATCTTTAACAACTTTAGCTATTTTAAAACCATGATTAAATTAATGATATTTTCCAGGACTTAAAAAGTGGATTTAAGTCTAGTTTAGTCTATCAATTTACTTGATTTAGCTGAAACTTTCATTGATAATGAAAATTGAAAAGAAAAGCGTTGATCAAAACTTAATTTTCTTTTCTAACAACATCTACTTAAATACAAATGGAGAAATATAATGGCTGAAATCAAATTGTCTGAATTACGTCCTGCTGGTTCTGAATTGTTACAAGATTCTGAGAACTTTCTTAATGAATTGAATGATCGCGAAATTGAAAGCGTAGTTGGTGGTGATACTATCGCTTCTGTTGCTAGTCAAAACAGTATTTCTGTTGGTACTATAAACACTGTTACTGATGTTGGTCAAACTCAAACTTTCGTAACTTTCTAGTAGCAAAAGTTTGTTAGTTAGGAAGAGGAAATTGATTTACTAATCATAATTTTCTCTTCCTATAACTGTCATCTAAAAAAGATTAAGGAGCAAAACCAAATAATGGCTAACATTGAACTGTCTGAATTAAGTTTTGCTGGTTCTGAGCTATTACAAAACTCTGAAAGCTTTCTCGATGAATTAAGCGATTGGCTTCGCCAGTGCGCTCCGCGCGATCGCGAAATAGAAAACCTAGTTGGTGGCGACACAATCAATAGTGTTGTCAGTAATCTGGTTGATAGTCGCAACAGTGTTACAGTTGGCACTATCAACACAGCTACTGACGTTTGTCAAACTCAATCTTGTCTATAGCTGTTTTTTAGTACCAAAATTAGTTGGAGTGGAAGAGAAAAGCGTTGATCAAAACTTATTTTTCTCTTCCGACAATTATCTATTTAGTGCAGATAGCAACAAAAGCAGATGGCTGAAATCCAACTGCCTAAATTCTATCTTAACTGGCTACACTTAGTTAGTAAATTTAGTAACTAAATTGTCTAAAGTTTTAATAAGTTGTCAGAGCTACTTATTAAAACAACTATTCAAAATAGATTTAACTAGATTCTTCTTCCCTCAACTAAAGAAACAAAATAGTTTTTAAGGATTAAAAGCCATGGCAAAAATTAAATTGTCTGAATTAAGTCCTGCTGGTTCTGAACTATTCCAAGATGTCGAAAATTTCTTACCTGAATTGAGCGATCGCGAAATCGAAAACGTAATCGGGGGAAGTAATTCGGCGGCTACGGCTAGTATCAAAACCGTAGTTTCTAGCATATCTGGTGGTGATGGAGTTTATTACGCTAATTATGGTCATGCTAATTATGGCAAAATAGCCAATTTTGGAGCATTAGGAATTAAGGGTCAATCAACTTTAATTAATTTTCATTATTTCCCACTTAGCATTTAGTTAATCAACTAATTGTCTTGGCAAACATGATCTACAAGATTAAAACAATTTTTAAAATGCTTGTCATTTTTGTTTTGCCTTGCTAAGTAAAATATAGTTTCAATTTAGTTGATAATTAATAATTTAAACACATTTAAATTAGGTTGAAAAACAATGGTATTTTTACTCAGTTCAAAAAATATTTTTGATTATTTAAAAGAAAAAAACATTTGTTCTGAAATCCAGCAAGAAATTGATGGGCATAATGTAGAATCCAAATCAGCAAAAAACTTTAACTTGTTAGTTACCTTGCCTGATCGCACTCAATTATTTGTCAAACAGGAACGATATGATCGTCAAGGAAAAACCGCAGGGGAATTTAATCGAGAGTGGCGTATTCAAGAATTTGTTAGGCAGTTTCCTGAAGTAGATAAACTGGAAACTTGGTTGCCAGAAATTACTAATTTTGATGTAGATAATTCAATTTTGATTGTTAAATACTTAGATGATCATCAAAATCTAGGGGAGTTTTATGGACAAGAAAATATCTTTGCGACCGAATTAGCTAGTTCAATTGGGTCGATTATTGCCACGATTCATTCCCAAACAATTAATAACCACAGCTTTGAAGATTTCTTCGGTTATAGTAACAGTAATTCAGCTCCAAAATTAACTCAGGGAATGGCAAGTGGATTAGCTAGAATTACTCCCGAAATATTTGGTACAGTTCCTGCCGATGGTCTTAAATTTTTTGCCCTGTATCAACGCTATGATAGTTTAGGAAAAGCGATCGCACAACTAAACGAATCATTCCAGCCTTCTTGTCTAACTCACAACGACCTTAAATTAAATAATATATTAATTGCCGCTAATGCTCAAACCACCTCAACCTCTTTAGCAGCAAACTATAGCCATCCTCAAGTCGAACTAAAACTAATCGATTGGGAACGTTCTGGGTGGGGAGATCCTGCTTTCGATCTAGGTACGGTTATTGGCAGCTATCTAATCATTTGGCTACAGAGTTTAATCGTCAGTAGATCGATGGCAATTGATGAATCGCTGCGTTTGGCAACAATCCCTTTGGAAGTATTGCAACCATCTTTAGCCGCTTTAACTAAAACCTATGCTACTTGTTTTCCTGAAATTGTGGAACATGACTCCAAATTTTGGCAAAAAGTGATGCAGTTTGCAGGGTTAGCACTAATTCAATCCATCCAATCTACTTTACAGTACCAAAAAGCTTTTAATAATACGGGGATATGTATGCTTCAGGTAGCCAAAGCTTTATTGTGCAATCCAACATCTTCTATTAAAAGTGTTTTAGCTATTGAAATTGATGAACTAGAAAGTTGTACTCCCTAACTACCTACTACCTACTACCTACTACCTACTACCTACTACCTACTACCTACTACCTACTACCTAATCCCTAACCCCTAACCCCTCTCATGCAACTGCTAGATTCTCAACCCAATCTCAAATCAACTCTTTTACAAAGCGCTTTAGAAGATATTGTTAATCAAGTCCAAATTGAATCCAACTTCTCCATTCGTCACCCAAACTATCAACCTTTAGAATTACCCGCGGTAGCCGTAGAAAGGTTTCAAAAATTATCAACCGACTTGCAATCTAAATACCTTGCTCAGATGTTACAGGGTTTTCTCTACGGTATTTATTACAATGGGTCACTGAAAAAAGCTTTAGCTCTGGATAATAATCTAACACAATCCCATCTCTATCAAGATTTAGAAAACAATACTTTTCTGGGAGTAGATTTAGACTTTTACGACAGGCTACATCAAAGTAATCAAGGTCAAGGTTATTTCGATCCTGGTTGGCAGATAATCGCCTCCGAAGAAGATGTCTTAGTCGTTACCAAAGGAGGTTTAACCCTCCACGCTAATGTAGAAACCCATCTGTCTCCCAAAGATCAAAACTCGACTATCGGCGATATGGTCGCAATTCGACTGCCTAAAAATCGGGTTCAAAATGGATTTTATATGGCAGTAGGAAATACAGGTGCGCGCCAAACTAGCGAGCAAGAACGAAAAGATGTCACAGTACGCATTTACTTCAATCTTACTGCCGAAGGCGCGATCGCAATTATGACCAGTTTAACCACAGAACTCAATCAATTAGCTATTCCCTTTTCTTTCAAAGCACTTTACAACTCTGCCGATTACGACAGACATGATTCGGCAGTACTTTATTTCGATAGTCAACATTATGAGGTAGTTAAACAGGTTTTAGAAACTGTTTATGGTCAACAGCAAGAACACTTTCAACCAGAAATTCCTTTATTTACCAAGCAGTTAGCACCAGGATTAGCTTTAGCAGAAGAACCAGACCACAAATTTTCTAGTAAGGACAGCTTTGGGACTAATCGCTGTCAAATCATTGCCAATGGCTTACTGGCTGCCAACCAAGAAGAAAACAATACCCCAGAAAATCGCCTAAATGCGATCGCCAAACAGTTCGATTTACTCGGTATCGAACTAGAGCGTTGTTATCTCAATGCTAACTCAGAAGATATTTATACTCCCTTAAACCTATGAAATTAACCGAATTAAAGCCAATAGTTACAAGTCAGCCAAAAAGCCCTGTTATTTATCCAGTCAAACAACCAGAATCCGATCTACAGTTTTACCGTAAGTTAGGGCGCACTGATCTAACCGTCAGTTGTTTAGGATTGGGTGGCGGCGGACATATTTCTAGTGAAGACACTCTGTATGCTTTTGATCGTGGTGTTAACTACTTTTTCTATTCCAGCGACCTACATCACTATCTATATAGCTCAATGGGCCCAGCCTTACGTCAACTTTGTGGACGAGGTTCATCACAAAGAGAGAAAACAGTCTTGGCAACTGTAACCTACATGGTTAAAAATCCCGAAGCCGTTTTGGCATCTTTATTAGATCAGTTTGTCGATCTAAAAATGGATTATATCGATGTCTTCTTCTGGGGTTGGGTTGATGCCGATAATGAGACGCATTTTAATAAATGCATGGCTGCATCTGATGACCTGCGGGGGCCAAACTCCGTTTATCAGCGAACTGTCGAAAGAATGTTCGAGACTTCCGAAAAGATGAAGCAGATGGGTATTGTCCGCTATATTGGGGCTTCTTTCCACAGCCACGAACTTGCCAGTCAATGGGTAAATAGCCCTTTATTAGATGTAGTTATGGTGCGTCATAATGTGGCTCACCGCACTGCACAGCAGCAAGTTTTTCCTCTCATCGATCCCAAAGACCCCCAAAGACCAGGAGTCGTTACTTTTAAATCCGCAGGAATGCGCGGTCATCTTTGGGAACCACCCCCACTACTACCATCTGGATGTTGGCGACCTTCTGTCCCTGATTTATATCGCTATTCGCTCTGTCAAAACAGTGTTGATGTTGCCTTGGCGGGATGGACTAACCGAGATCAGATTGATCAAGCGATCGCAGGAATGGAAAAAGGCAGGCTTACCGCCGAAGAACTCGATTATCTAGATTTATACGGCGATTTACACCGCAATCGTTACAAAAAAAACGATATCCCCCGCGATCGGCTCATTTATCGCTCGTAGGGGCGCTTCGCGAAGCGCCCCTACACAAAACGCCCCTACATCACATCTAAATTACTACTAACTTACTCACCATGACTAACAACACTATCCAAGTTCAAGACCAAATTCAAGCAACTGACACCGAGTCACTGTTTCCTAAAATATCGATCGCTAGTGATGCAGAAATTGTCGATTATTTGCGTCATTCCTCTAAATTTGCCGAGATAGCCGCTTTGGCTGAAGAAGAAGCTTTGATCGTTAAACTGTGCCAACATTTCGGGGTTGAAGTTAGCGAAACAGAATGGCAAGAAGAGGGAGATGTTTTCCGTTTACAACATAAATTGCTAGGAGTAAAAGAAACTACTGACTGGTTAGAACAACAACGAATTACTTTAGAAGATTGGTCTGAAGGGATTAAGCTGAAGCTACTAACTAAGAAATTAAAAGAATATTTATTTGGGGCTAATGTCGATCTGCACTATATTGCCAACCGAGATCAATATCAACAAGTTGCTCTATCACAAATTTTAGTTCTCGATCTCGAAACCGCAACAACCATCAAGAAATCGCTTTTAGCAGACCCAACCTCTTTTTGTGCTTTAGCTTTAGAACATTCCCAAGGCAAACAATCTCATGCTCATGGTGGCTTTCTCGGTGTCCTCTACGTATCTCAACTAGCCCCAGAAATTGGTCAAGCGATCGCCGAAGGCATGGCAAAGCCAATCGCAGAGTGTACCCAGAGGGGAATCGCCAAAATGCCTCAAGGAGCAATTATTGGCCCTGTCCAAACAAAGCTTGGTTATCACCTCCTCAGAGTGGAGAAGTGGTTTCCTTCAGTAATGAGCGAATCTGTCAGAGAAGAAATCTTTAATACTCTTTGGCGGCTTTGGCTCAGAGAACAACATAGCTAACAATCTAAATAATTTGAGGAAACAATAACTATGGCTAAACTTAAAATATCGGAACTAAGTCCTGCTGGAGCCGAACTATTTCAAGATTCAGAGAACTTTTTAGAGGAATTGAGCGATCGCGAACTGGGTGTTGTGGTCGGAGGAGCGGATATAAATTCTGTAGTCACTCAAAATAGTGCGTCCGTAGGTAGCATCCTAACTGCTACTGTTGTGGGAATTTCTCAAACTAATGTGAGTGTTCAAATTTCTAATGTTAATGCCTCCAATGTTAATGTTAATGCCTCCAACGTTAACATTACTGTCTAAAGCTCAGATAGTTTATTTTAAAATCATCAGTTTTTTAGACTTAGATTACTCAGATGACAGTGCAAATTTACCTTCTATTAGCTCTTAGTTATTAGCTATTAATTGAGCTAAAAGCTAATAGCTAAAGGCTAATAGCTGGGGCGAAGCCCCTTTACTATTTTTGTTCAGTTATTCTGAGTTTTTTTGATTCGAGGCAGCTAAATCTCACGAAAAAATTTTAAGTTAAAACCTTACTGTTAAAAGAAAGTGGAGTCTTTAAATCCAAGTTAATTTTAATCTCTAGTTTTTCGGTTTGTTGTTTTAACCATTGAGAGAATAAATCTCCCAGAATTTGTTTCCTAATTTGCTCGTCTAATTTTGGCTGAATTATTTCTTCGACTAAAATTACATGTATTCCTGTTGAAGTAATAATTGGTTTCAGAAATTCTGGCGGGTTTGCAGCAAAAACAGCCCTGGAAACCTGAGATTTAAGCTCTTTACGCCTCACTATCCCGCGATAGCCTCCAGATCGGCGCAAAGATGGCTCAGTAATATATTGACGCGCGATTTCATGAAAGCTTATCTCTCCCTCTCTTAAGGCACAATATAGCTCCATCGCAATATCTTGATCGTCTAGAAATACCTCATACATTGCTGCACCAGCATAATCTAACTGATGCTGATAAAACCAAGCTTCCACGCGATCGCCAAATAAGTGTTCAACTAATTTTCTCGAAACGATATTGGTGTGAATTAAACGTTCAAAGTCATCTAACGATAAATGATGTTTTTGTAACCAAGCGTGAGTATCCTGAATATTACGAAGTCTTTGAGTCAGCCTAAAATTATCAGCCGCTTGTTGTATATCTTCTGTATTAACGATTATTCCAATTTCTGCCGCTTTATGCTCAATAACCTTACAGGTGACAACCCCTTCAAGAATAGTTGGAAGTTGGCACGATATTTTTAGGTGATCAAAAATATCTTCACGATTTATATCAATCGATTTGTTCATAATGACTCATGTTGCAATTGTTAACTTGCTGTCTTCTATTTTTACTGTTGAGCGGGCATGATTAAATAGTTAATTTAGAATTTTTTAGACTTAATAGTTTTAATTTTGTCTATTTTAGACTAGTTAAAAAGTACTAGTAGATTCAAGTCAGTTGCTAAAAGCTTATCCTTTCGAGGCTTGAAATGTGTCACATATTTGATTTATATAATACTCAGTATAACTATAATCACTATTTTTAGGCTCTAATTATCTCAATAATGTGTCTTGACAAAAATATTCGAGCTTGAAATTATCACCTAAACCTTGAGAAACTATAACTACAACTACACCAATAAAGTTAATTGCTTAAAGTCATCAGTTGTCAGTTGTTACTAGCAAAGATATTAACCTAGCTATGGTTTTCAAAGTGTAGTTACTTTACTATTTACTGCCTTCTTAAGAAGATTCACTTTTTAAGTTCCAATAAATATAGCGATCAATAAGATTTAACATTCAAAAATCAATTACCGAGGTTTAATTTAATCTAGGAGAATCTCATGTTTAAAATTACAAGTGCGGATGCGGGAACGCTTGTTGCTGATAACAGCAGTAGTAACCTTTCCGTAGATGGTGGCGAAGACGACGACATTATTTTATCTCCCGACAGTGGTAATTCTCTTGCTACTGGTGCAGGAAATGATGTCATAGGTGGCAGTGAAGGCAACGATACTCTTAGCGGGCAAGAAGGAAACGACATTGTCGCTGGCTTGGGCGGTAGTGACAATCTTAGAGGTGGAAAGGGCAACGATACTTTGACTGGTGGAGGCATTAGTTTTACAGAGGATCGTCTTTACGTTACAGTAGATACCACTGGCATTGATACCTTAACTGGTGGAGAAGGAAATGACCTATTTGTAATAGGTGGGAAATCTTCGGCAACCTCAGAAGAAATAGTTGTTCATTATGATGAAGCAGGTAATAATGACTATGCTTTAATTACTGATTTCGACAATACCCAAGATGAGATTAAGCTTGGCGGCTCAATAGATGACTATCGCCTTAGTTCATCGCCAAGGGATTTACCAGAAGGTACGGCACTATACCAAGAAAACGAGTTAATTGCAATTATTCAAGGTAGTTCTGATCTTAGTCTAAGTGGCGACTATTTTATTTAATTTATAGCGTTGAGCGCAAAATGCGTACGGAATAAAGCTAGCTGCTAAGTAGGTGCAAATGTATCGTAATCGAACTCATATCTCTTCTCTACAACAAGTAGTTTATATATTAGAACTAGCCAGATTAGATTTAGTAGAAGAAGCTATTGGAATCAATGAATGAAATAAATCGAGCGGATAATGAGCAAGTTGCTTACTCTCCAGCAGACAGCAAACTCGACTAATTTCCTGTTGTTGCATAAACTTAATCCATTGTGCGATTGACTTTTGTGTATATTTAGGTCTTTCGGCACCAAAGATTATTGATTCTTGGCGAGTGGCAGGGGCAAATTTATACATACTCTAGCCTTGAGGATCATATATATAATAATCATAGGGAAAAATAATATCTTTAAATCTTACTAATTATCAAACGTGATCGATCAAGCTCAAGATGCCAGTACAGTTACAGATATTTTAGACCAGGCAGCCAAGGGAATAGATATTTCAATTGAAGACGGAATTTATCTAATTCAGCAACAAGATCCATCAATTAGATTGAACATTGCTCAAGCAGCAGATCGTCTTCGTCAACAACAGGTGGGGGATACCGTAACTTACGTAATTAACCGCAATATTAATTTCACTAATATCTGTGAGCAACACTGTAGTTTTTGTGCCTTTCGCCGTGATGCCGATGAGGCTGGCTCTTTTTGGCTTGATAATTCACAAATAATTGCTAAAGCTACTGAAGCCGTAGATATTGGCGCAACGGAAATTTGTATGCAGGGTGGCTTAAATCTTCAAGCAAAAATTAATGGGTCATCTCTATCTTTCTACCTCAATTTAGTCAAAGAAATTAAGACGAACTTTCCCCAACTCCATCTTCATGCTTTTTCTCCGCAAGAAATTCAATTTATTGCCAGAGAAGATGGTCTTAGCTACGAACAAGTGCTGTTATCGCTTAAAGAAGCTGGGTTAGGCTCAATGCCAGGGACAGCAGCCGAAGTATTAGACGATCGCGTCAGAAAAATTATTTGTCCTGAAAAAATTAATAGCGCCACCTGGTTAGAAATCGTTAGCCTCGCTCATCGTTTGGGCATATTTACCACCAGTACTATGTTATCGGGACATATTGAAACTCCCCAACAGCAGATAGAACATTTAGACAAATTGCGATCGCTGCAACAAACTGCCGTAGCCAATAATTATCCTGCTAAAATTACAGAATTTATTCTTTTACCTTTTGTCGGACAAGAAGCCCCTGCGCCGATTCGTCAACGTGTCGGCAGAGATCAACCTAATCTTGCAGATGTATTGCATTTGACAGCAGTTGCTCGTATTTTTCTGGGAAACTGGATTGTTAATCACCAGCCAAGTTGGGTCAAAATTGGCTTATCTGGGGCAAAACAAGCCTTAAACTGTGGTTGTAACGATATTGGTGGAACTTTGATGGAAGAACACATTACCTCGATGGCAGGAGCCCAGGGAGGAACTAACATGACTGTGGCGACATTACGTCAGGCGATCGCCGATTTACATCGTCCTCATCAACAAAGAAGCACTGATTATAAGTATATATAAAAAAGAGATAAAAATTAGCTGCATGTAGATAAATTTTTGGCAAGCTAAGTCTTTTTACTTAGCTAAAGATCGCAAATCAGGCACGGTTAGTTTAAGATTGTTCTTGAAATAATTTAAAGTTAAATCTACAAATGAGAATATTAGTAACTGGCGGTGCTGGTTTTATTGGCTCCCATCTCATTGATCGTTTAATGAAGCAAGGTCACGACGTATCTGTCTCGATAACTTTTTTACGGGTCATAAGCGCAATATTCGACATTGGCTAGATAATCCTTATTTTGAATTGATTCGCCACGATATTACAGAACCAATTCGCTTAGAAGTCGATCAGATCTATCATCTTGCTTGTCCAGCATCCCCCGTTCACTATCAATATAATCCTGTAAAAACCATCAAGACTAACGTGATGGGTACTTTGAATATGTTGGGGTTAGCCAAACGAGTTAACGCCAGATTCTTACTTGCTTCCACTTCCGAAGTATATGGAGATCCTGATGTCCATCCTCAGCCCGAGGAATATCGTGGTAACGTAAACTGTATTGGTATTCGTAGCTGTTATGACGAAGGAAAAAGGGTCGCTGAAACCTTAGCTTTCGACTATCATCGACAAAATAATGTTGACATTCGAGTTATGCGTATTTTCAATACTTATGGACCAAGAATGTTTGAAAATGATGGTCGTGTAGTTAGTAACTTTATCGTTCAAGCTCTCCAAGGTACACCATTGACTGTTTATGGTGATGGTTCTCAAACCCGTAGCTTCTGTTATGTAGCTGATCTGGTCGAAGGAATGATGCGCTTAATGAACGGCGAACATATGGGTCCAATTAACATCGGTAATCCAGGAGAATATACGATTCTACAGCTTGCTGAGACAATTCAGAAAATGATTAATCCTGATGCGCAGCTAACCTATAAACCTCTGCCTCAAGATGACCCCAAACAAAGACAGCCTGATATTACCAAAGCCAAAAACTTATTAGGTTGGCAACCCACAATTAATCTTGAAGAGGGTCTAAAAATGACGATTGAAGACTTTCGCTCTCGTATGGAAGCAGAAGAGTCATAGAATTATAGTCTCAGAAAAATAATTTTTCTTAATGTATTTCGGGAAGTTTAAATCTAAAGCAATCAAAAATCTAAGAGGTTAAATAGTTTTATGCGTGTTTGCGTCATTGGTACTGGATATGTTGGTTTGGTTACGGGTGTATGCTTGTCTCATATCGGACACGATGTGATTTGTGTTGATAACAACGAAGAAAAAGTTAAGCTAATGCAGTCTGGACAGTCGCCCATTTATGAGCCTGGTTTATCTGAACTAATGAAGTCTTCTGCTGAATCGGGGAAATTAACTTTTACTACTGATTTATCTAAAGGCGTAGCTCACGGAGAAATTTTGTATATTGCAGTCGGAACTCCTCCCTTACCCACAGGCGAAAGTGATACTCGTTACGTTGAAGCGGTGGCTCGCGGTATTGGAACTCACTTAAAGGATGAATATAAAGTAATTGTCAATAAATCCACTGTACCCATTGGTTCTGGTGATTGGGTGAGAATGATTATACTGGATGGTCACAAAGAGTCTGGTAGCACGGTGGAAATTAGCTTCGATGTCATCAGTAATCCTGAGTTTTTGCGTGAAGGTTCGGCAGTATACGATACTTTTAATCCCGATCGCATTGTTTTAGGTGGGAACAGCGATAAAGCTATTTCCATGATGCAGGATTTATACCAGCCCTTAGTCAGTAGAAAATTTGCCGAAGATCAATCTTTGCCTGAAGTGCCAGTCGTGGTGACAGATTTAAGTTCAGCAGAGATGATTAAATATGCTGCTAACTCTTTTCTGGCAACTAAAATCAGTTTTATCAACGAAGTAGCCAATATTTGCGATCGCGTAGGTGCTGACGTAACTCAAGTAGCTCGAGGGATTGGCTTAGATTCGCGGATTGGGGGCAAGTTTCTTAGTGCTGGTCTTGGCTGGGGTGGATCTTGTTTCCCCAAAGATGTCTCGGCGTTGGTACACACTGCCAATGACTACAATTACGAATCTGAGTTACTAAAAGCTGCCATTAACGTTAACCAGCGTCAGCGTTTATTGGTTCTAGAAAAATTACAAAATGAGTTGAAGATTCTCAAAGGTAAGACTATTGGTCTATTGGGCTTGACCTTTAAACCTGATACTGATGATATGAGAGATGCCCCAGCCTTAGATTTGATTGAACAACTAAATCGTTTAGGAGCGAGAGTCAAAGCCTACGATCCCATTGTCTCTCAATCTGGTTTGAGTCATGGTCTTTCTAACGTAATTATTGAAACTAACGCTGAAATGCTGGCAGATAGCTGTGACGCTCTAGTTTTAGTGACTGATTGGAAAGAGTTCCTCAAGCTAGACTTGCAGAAAATTGCTAAGTTAATGAACCATTCTTTGATCATTGACGGACGTAACTTCCTAGATCGTGAAGCAGTTCAGGCTGCTGGCATCCGCTACATTGGTATGGGTCGTTAAGTCTATAGTCATTCCCAATAAGAACCAAGTGATCTTTAAAAAAGGTAGTAGGTAGTAGGTAGTAGGTAGTAGGTAGTAGGTAGTAGGTAGTAAGTAACGTTCAACTTGCTCATCAATACAAAACTATTATAAAGAAATTAATTGGAATGACTATAAATTATATGACTTGTATCTGACTTGTCTGAATATCTGAAATAACTTAATAGTTAATAGTGCAAAGTAGAATTGTTTATTTTTTCTACTTTGCTTTTTTTACGCTTTATTTAAGAAAGTTCATACCATGGATTGGCTGAGATTTAGGCATCAAGTTATGTCTGAGTAGTTTTTTTAGTCTCGGAGGAGCATTCTCGATCGCTTCTGGTTGATAATCAAATAAATTATTCTCTAGAGGATGAATATACTGTGGTGTATAGTTTCCCAGTAAAGATACTCTAGGGCGATCGCTATTATTATCGGAAGTATCGTGCCAACATAGTCCATGGGAGATAATTGCCGATCCTGCTTTGCCCGTCATTCTTTTGGCGATCGCCTTAAATTGCCATTTATTTGGTTGACTAGCCCAATTTTGAGTTCCCGCAGCGAAGAAAGGCGCACCATTGTTAGCCGTAAAATCTTCCATCAGCCAAATCACCTGAAGTTCTAAGACAGGGTATTTAGGGAAGGGTGCAGGCATTGCCCAATAGGGATAATCGACATGGATACCCATGCTTTTTGCCCCTGGATGGAGAATATGAGCGGAAAAACCACCTAAGATGGCATCTTCACCAATAATTGCGTCAACAATTGCGAGTAAAGACTCATTTTGCGCCATTTTAGCAAATATGTCTGCTTTATAGATCAAGCCATAGAGACGCTCTTTTTTTTTCCTGAACAATTAATTTGTCTTCTTTTCTTTCTTGATTGGCTAATTCCAGAACTAGTTGTCTGGCTGCTGCTGCTTCTTTTGTAGTAATTAGATCGGGCAGCATGACATAGCCTTGACCATCAGTAATTTCGTCCGTCATGGCAGCAATCTCTGTTGACACTGTATCTTTTGACGACGAATTGAATGAAGGGGCGAGAAAATTTTGTAGTTGTTGAATCATTAATTTGTATAGATAATTATTTGCTTGATATGTGTTAATTATTTTGTTTACAAAAAGACATAGGATTATTAGTTTTCCATGTCTGCAATAGATTTAGGTACATCGGAAGTTAGAACTTCATGTCCATTGCTTGTTACCAGTAAATCATCTTCAATCCGAATGCCAATTCCTTTCCATTTATCGGGAATTTCTGGTTGCCCTTCAGCAGGTTTAATATTAGGGGAAATATAAATCCCTGGTTCAACCGTCACAATGTGTCCTGGGGTTAAATTCTGCCAAGTTTCGGCATCATGTTTATAAACCCCCACATCATGCACATCTAAACCAAGCCAATGTCCTGTACGGTGCATATAAAAAGGCTTATATTTCTCTTCCTGGATTATTTCGGTTAAATCACCCTGGAGTAATCCCAAATCTAATAAACCCTGGACAATTACACAGACAGCCATGTCGTGAAACTCGTTATAAGGCTTGTCTGGCTGTACTTCCTCGATCGCTTTTAGCTGTGCTTCTAAAACTATTTCATACAGGGCTTTTTGTTCTGGAGTAAACTTGCCACCCACAGGAAAAGTACGGGTGATATCGCCGTTATAGTAACCGTAGGAACAACCAGCATCGACTAACAATAGTTCGTTGTCCTGCATCTGGCGATTGTTTTCAATATAGTGCAGCACACAAGCATTAGCTCCTGATGCCACTATAGACGGGTAAGCAATCCCAATCGCTCCTTCTTTACGAAAAACATGCTCGATTTCTGCCTGTACCTGATATTCATAAACTCCAGGTTGTGCAAATTCGCGGGCGCGATTATGAGCCATTGCCGAAATCTTAGCTGCTTGGCGCATCAAGGCAATTTCGCTAGAGCTTTTGACCAACCGCATCGCAAAAGTTAACGGGCGAGTATCTTCTAATGCCAGCGGTGCTGTACCTAGTTTTTGATAACCCTGCATTAATCTTTGCCAATGAGCAATAATCGTCTGGTTAAATTTCTCGTCGTTGCCCAAATGATAGTAAATGCGATCGCTATTCACTAAATATTGAGGTAGCTTTTCATTTAACTCAGCAATCGGATAAGCTTCATCTGCACCATAAATTTCCTTAGCTGCTTCCACTCCACAGCGATAACCCGTCCAAGTTTCTAGTTCTGGATCTTTGGGCTGCACAAACAAAACATACTGATGTTCTTCGTGATGAGGTGCGAAGATCGCCACTGCTTCAGGTTCATTAAAACCTGTTAAATAGTAAAAACTGCTTTCCTGACGGTAAGTATACTCAACATCGTTGTGCATTGTTGCCAGGGGCGCACTACGAAAAATCGCTGTTCCTCCGCCAATTTTTGACATTAACTCCCTTTGACGTTGACGATACTCTTGCTGCTCAATCCCCATGCTGCTTTATTTCTTTAACATTTTTTAACATTTGTCTATAATTTATTATGCATTAAAAATGATTTGTGGGGGGGAAGAATCTATGGGAGTAAAATTTTAGAGTGAAAGTTGTCATCCCTTGAGTCAAATGATTATTTCACAAGTAGTAAGTAAAACTTCATGATTAATTTATGATCGAGGATTCATATTTTTTGCGATCGCCCTTCTCGATTGTCAATAGTCTATTTTGATTTATTTTGATTGACCAGGGGGAATAAAGCGAATTTCAATTCTACGTCTCGTCTCATCTGACTGACGATCTATTGATGCTAAGTTACCTGAAGGTAAATATAGTTGGGCTGCGGAATAAGCTCTAAATTCAATATTTTTTAAACCTGTTTTTGCAATTCTTGTACTACCGCTAAAGCTCGCATCAGTCCTAAATCAGCATTTGAACCTGCTGATAACTTATTAACTGGTTGTAATCCTTGGGCAACTATTTCCAAACTTTTGTCAAGGTTACTTTTTTGATTAATTCCTTCACCATCGGTATGTCCGATTACCTGAATAAAATTGATTTCTCTTTCTTGTAAAATCTTTTGAATATCTGGACTGATCTTAGTAGATATATATTTTTTAAGTTGTGGATTTAATTCAGCACTTCCTGATTTAAACTTAAATTGTCCTGAACTTTCATCTATGACAATTGGTGATGCTGATTGTAAACGTTTATTGGCTTGTTTAAGGTCTTGATTTAGTTTTTGAGATTGAAGTAATACCAGTAACAATAATAGGCATAAAATCATAAAAGCATTAGACATTAAATCAGTAAATGATTGAAAAATATTATTTGACTCTGTTGTTGTTTGAGATGTATATAGTGAGCGTCGAGACATATAGCAATATATAATAATTAAAATATTGAACTTTTATCAGTTATTTAGTGAGCAGTTTTGTTACTTATTATTTGTATTTAAGTTGCTGATATTATAATGCATTTGTTTTTCCTGCTTTTCGATTGCTTGCACCAGCTTACCTATTTCTGATGGAATATTATTTATTTGATTGATTGTCTGTTTAAACTCTGTTATTAGTTGTGAGATATTCTGAATATTATTTTGAGAACGTTGCTCAAAACTATTTAATAAGCGATCGCTTATTAAGCCAACGTCATTTAGGTTGGAATTTAGTTGTTTACCTTGTTCTTCTGAAGTATTAGCTATGTTAGATAAACTGGAGTTAATTGAATTAAAGTTATTTTTATAGTTTTCTAAGGTAGTTATTAATCTGGCTGCTTCTGTTTGACTTTGATGTAGAGAGTCTAGGTTATTACTTATTCCAGAGGTTAGTTTTTGTAATTCAAGAACATTGTCGCCTGTTTGCTGTTCAAAACTTCTAAGTATTTTCTCGCCAAAGCTACTTATACTTATATTGATTTGCTCTCTATGTCTATCTAAGGTAGTTACTATATTATTTAAACTAGAAATTTCTTGTTGAATATTGCGATCGCTTTTTTCTAATAATTCACCTGATTTATGACTAAGGTTATTTACTTGTTCGATTAAACTATTTGTTTGTTGCGTAGAAATATAAATATTATCAATTGCTCTACCTATAGCATCAGTAGACTGATGTAAAATTACGGTTGATTCGTTAAATTGTTGGGGAATAGTTACTAGTTCGTTGCTTGCAGTAGTTAATTTATCGGCAAAGTCACTTTGTTTAAATATTTCGGCTGCTTCGATAAAACCTACCGCACTCTCTTGTAATTGATTAGAAGTAGTTTGTAACTGAGCATAAACTTGTTGAGCTAAATCTGTTGCCTTTTGATGACTTTCGCTTATTTTATGGACTTGATTACCTAGGAAAGCCGTAGACTGAGAAAAGCTTTTTGAGTGATGGCTAACTCAGTAGTAAGACTTTCTAAATGTTCGGAAAACTTACTCGCCTCTATTTTTTCTGCACCTTGTAAATATTTCTGGGAACTAGATTCAATTTTATTAGCTACGGTTTCAAACTTAGGTACTATTTTAGTGACAGTTTGCATTTGTTCTTGGAGGCTAAAAGCAGATGCTTGAAAGCTATCAGTACTTGTAGCCATAGAACTAGATATATCGTTAAACCTGTTAACCATACTATCAACATTATTTTGAAAACCTTGATTGGCAGCTACCATTTTATTAGCAGCATTCCCAATAGTAGCTTCTAACACTTGTCCTACTTTATCGTGAAATCTTTCTAAAAATTCTTGCTGTTGTTTGACCATGCGATCGACAGCTTTATCTAAACGAGTATCACCCTGAACATTGATTTTAAAAATGTTATCGAGATAGTCTTCTAGAGAACTAATTAAAAGCGATTTTGCGAAGTTGGTATTGTAGCGTAAATTAACTACAATCAAAATAGAACTACATAATATTGCAGCCAAGCTAGTAGAAAAAGCAATCCCCATATTTTGTAATGGTATTTGCAATTGTGCTACTAAATTATCATTTGTAGTACTTTGGTTAATGGTTTGACTGAGATTATATAAATTGGAACTAATACCAAAAAAAGTTCCTAACAAACCAAAAGCTAATAACAAATTGGGTAATGTCTGACAAAAATAATCCCATTGTTCGCAACGTAGAGATATACCTAAAAAATTTAATTTTTCCTGACTGTATAAACCATCAATTAAGGCAATAGTATTTACTTGTTCTAGCTTCTGGCTTGCTTGTTTAAATCTCGCTTCTAAATTTTCAACAATTTGTGGTTGTTTGCCTCGGCTTTCGTAGCTTATTAGCCTGGATACTTTATTCGCTGAACTTATTAAATAGCGATAAAGAGAGTGACGTAATAATATTGCCATAACAGTAGGTAATATTACTAAATAATCGTCAGCAATATTAAAGAAGGTGGAAAAATATTTAAAATATTCAGCATCAGTTTAAGGGCAGTAATAATTTGTTCTTGTCAGTTGAGTAATTAGGTTTAAAATATGAGTCTAATATTTCTTTTTTCTTGACTGTAAATTCTTCCTCTGTGATTACTCCTGTATCCCTTAATTGTTTTAGTTGCGCTAGTTTGGTTACGATTTCTGTATTGTTATTTGATAGATTGCTATCATCAATTTCAGCATCCAAAACCTCATTATGATTTTCTAAAGATTCAACAATTACTGAATCGTCAGTATTTTGAGTTGGTGTTTGGCTGTTATTGATAGTAAAAGTTGTTCCTGATAACATTTGTTGGTTTTGATCAGAAGAAGAGGAAATTTTTACTTGCGCTTGATGACTAAACTTCTCTTCCATCCGTCGCCAGAAACGATTGATAATTCCTGCTTCTGCTTTTCTATCTATGGTTTCTCTCGTGCCAACGACTATTTCTTTATATAAATAGTTAGGATGATCTTCGGGTAAAATATCCATAGAGGCTACAAACTCTCTTAGCTTGGGTAAATAGTGTGATTCCCACTTACTAGGATTATTAGTAATATCATCGATCGCTTTATCTAATTTCTCATTCAAAGCCACCGCCATATCTTTAATATTGGCTAGTTGTTCTAAAGCCTCATCCCAAACGCTACTGAGGGTATTAATTTGATGGGTATCCCGCAGGCGATCGTAATATTGCAACTCATGTAAACCTGTTTGCTGATTATAGGGAAGTAACCCAAACGCTAAAGAAGGATAAAAGATATCCTGTAGCTGTTTCATTTCCCGCGCATCTGGAGGAACAATATCCGTAAACATGACGCGATAGTCATTGTGTAAGAAACCTTTGCCATAACTTTTTTGACGTAGGTAATGTTGTCGCATCTGAGTTAAACCCAGGATAAGTCTCAGGGGAAAAGCGGCATATTCAGAGACGAATACAATTTCATCTTCGGCTTGAATTGGTTTTAGTTGTTTATTGGGAATACCTAAGTCATTGAAGAGAATCTGTTTGAATTGAGTAACTTCACGGTTATCAGTATCTTTAAAACCTATGATATTTACACTTTTACTCAGATCGTTATAAAAATAAGGATCGCTAGTATTCAATGGTAATAAAGGTTCGGCTTCTCTTAATATTTGTTCGAGACGAGTTGCGCGATCGCTTAACGAATATTTTTCTAAAAAGCGTTTAGCCGCAGACTGTAAACTATTTAAACTGCGTGAACCAAATAAGCCATCGACAATTAAATTAATTTCTTCGATTAATGGGGTTTCGTCAATTAAACCCGCGTCGAGACAAGTAGCTAAAGATTCGCCTAACCCTATCTTTTCAGTAATTTTAGTCGTTACTAATGCAAGTTGCGTAGCGCGATCGCGATCTGGTAAAAGACTTTGATAGCAATCATCAGTATCAGCATCAGCAAAGATTGCCTCCCCACTCATTTCATCGACGTTGAGTTGTTTGAGTTCGGTTTCGGTTTTGTCGTAAGTCAGTTGAATATTTTGGAGCAGGTTATAAAAGTTGCTGGCTTTAGTAGTTAAGTCGCTAATGTAAGCTTGAAACTTTTAATAATTTCTAAGGTTTCACGGGTTAAAACAAAATCAAAATTATGTTTAATTAATTTATTTACTTCCGCGACAATCCGCTTAGCTTCTTCTTGAATTTGACTATTTTTTTCTTTTTATTAAGGGTAACAAGCTTCCTTTATTTTCAATATCTTCAATAGTTTGGGCTGCATCCTGCCATCTTCTTTCAATTTCTTCGAGACTGTGAATTTTACCGTTACTGTTTATTTGATCCTCTAGACTACGATAGAATTGATTGAATTCGGTAGTCAAAGCTTCTAGCCAAGCGCGAGTATTAGCTAAGGAAAAATCAGACTGATGAGGATGAAGTAATTCGATTAAAAACCGAGTAATATCTTTAATTAATTCTTGAGTGATTTTCTCACGAGCTTGTTTAATATTAGTCAGCCAAACTCCTCGATTACTATCACTTTCTCCTGGCTGAACTTTACGAAATTGTTCTCTAATGTCTCTAGATAATTGAGCAATAAGATTTTGGCGATCGTCTTTGGTTTCGCATTCAGTAATACTATTTTCTAAACGATTACGCCAACTACTCAAAACATTACTAAAAGTCTTATTACCATCGGTAGTTGCTTGACGCAATTTATTAATTAAGCCCTCTTGTTTATCCTCTCCCGAATACCATTGATTTAAAAACCTTTCTAAGAGCATTTTGGCATCAGGGCTTTGTCCTTCTCCCTGTAACCAATATTTAACCAACTTAATTTTGATTCGATTTAAAGATACCTGTACGGCAATCTCACGAGGAAAATATATTTCTGCTAAACCAAAAGTAAGGTAACGTTGTACATTAGGACGAGGGTGTTCATCTAGCTGAATTAAATGCTGTAAAAAGTTATCCCGTTGTGCTGTAATTACGGGAGATAATTCCCCAGCAAAATCTAAATAAATTTTATGAGCAATAATATTACACAGTTTACTTTTTTCTAGAATACGATAATCACTCTTCGTACGATTCGATACAAGATAAACATATTCAAAAGGTGGACGAGATTCTTCTATATACTGAAGATTTTGTAAATCGTAATAAGCTTTAAAACTAGTACCCGCAATCGCATAATAATTTAACTCTTTAAGTGCAGCATAAGCATTAGCATTCATACTAGGAGTATCCCCATAAAGTTCGGGACTAATTACCAAATAACCGCTAATTTGTGCGCCGTGATCGCCATACATTCCTCGTAAACAATAAGCGGTATCTAAAAATATCCCACTACCCGTACCACCACACAATGAACCAACCACAAAAATACTCAGTTCATTGTCTACAACTAACCCCTGTTGAATTAATTTACTTTCATGTCCTCTAGTTTTTTGTTCTGCGGTTTCTATAGCAGTTTTTATTTGACGATGATTATGAAAAAAAGCTAATCTACCTACAGGTCTAATTCCTTGTGCGCCTTCATCGATTGCTTTTAAATCTTTTAATAATTGTGGTGGAAACCAACATTCGATGTTCTTATAAACTCCTGGTGAACCTTCATAATTACTCGATTTACGGTTCATTTCTTGAACAAAGTTATTGACTTCAACTCGGCTCATGGTTGCAGCAACTTTTTCGGCATCGCTTAAACGCAAATCAACCCCGTGATAAAAATTGCCTGTCCGCAATCCTGTAACATTACTACTAGCTTTATCTGTATCTATATGGACAAAACTAACTACAGGTAGCGCATCTAAACTGCCATATTTATCAACAATCAAACGACGAATACGCATTAAAACATCTTTGCCTGTTCCACCTAATCCAATACAAATAGTGCGTCTAATTTTACGAGGTTGAGCTTCCGATTTAATATTCATAATTTTATTTAATTAATTTAATAGTAAGGTTGAAGTTTTTATCTTTGAAAGGGCAATTAAGTTTAAAACTATTGCGTTCTATGGTTATAGCTTTCTTTACTTCTTGTTCACGATAAAAAACTGGCTGTGTTTTCAAAGGAATTAAATAAAGACGATTACCTTTTCTTTGTAAATAGCCTCTTATCTCATTTCCAGGACAATAAATAGAGTTTAAATTATCATCGCCGATCGCAATTTTTTGCTTATTTTTTAAATAACAAACTTGTTCTTCCTTATCTTCATCAGATTCAAAGCTAATCTTAAGTCTCCATCTTTTGTTAACACTTATTAAGTATTTCCCCCAAAACAACCTGCAACTATTAAACTAATTGTTATTAAGGTTGGAAATAGTAGCAATTTAGCCAGATAAGGCGTTACCAAACAGGTTTCGTTATCTCCTGGTGTGGGGGTACAAAATTCCTGTACAGTAGGAGCAAGATCTACGACCGAAAGCTGATAAGTGCGATTATTATCGGTAGTAATAGTTTGCGATCGCTCTTTAATGGGTAAAGCTTTTAACCAGCTTTGTCTTTCTTGGCTAGCAGGAGAATCCACTAGACGAAAAGGACTAGTTGCAGGAGTCTCCACCCAAGTAGCTGAATCAATTCCAGGCTTGGTTAATAAAGGTGCATCTGTTAACCAGACAATAGACTGGGGCTTAAGCGCAGTATTTTCCCCCAGACGACATTGGTTAAGCTGTGCCAGTCCTTTGTAAGTAAATAACTCGGCGTTTTGAATATCTGTGTTATTGAGCTTAATTTGCGACTCAAAGGGAAGAACCTTGAGAATCGACTCAATATCTGCTGGTTTCCCTGTAAATTTAATCCCCTGTTGCTTGGTTAAAGGATTAATATTAGGTTGCAAGGGATTAGCCACAGAGGCAAAAGGCACAACATAGACTGTATCCCCCGATCGCAAACTATCTTCAATAATCTGAGTTAAGCGTAAACGCCCTTCAGCATTCAAACCGACACTTTCGGTTAAATCAATGGCAATTACCACATCTCGCCCACCGTAAATCCGCGAGGCTAAGTTTAAACCAAACTGTTGCCAAGACTTAACACTATTTCCAGTCGCGATCGCTGTGCAGTTGTTTGTCAAAACTGTTTATCTACTAAAAATACAGGTAAGGTAAATCACTGATGTAATTACTTACAATCGTATTTTTAGACTTGAATAAACCACCACTAGGAATTTACTGACATTTACAGAAATTTTATAAAATAGCGTTTCTTGGGAGTTCAACTATTACAAAATGTTAAATAATCTAATTTTAATAATTGCCGCTTACCAAACTAGTTTCTGCTTGTTCGACTAATGTTTGCCAGACTCCTGTAGGTTGCCATATTTGATTCATGGGATAGCTGGCTTGTGATTCTGGTAAGTGTAAAATGTATTTCTGCCAAAAGTAGATAAAGCAAGACACCCGCATGTTTTTGGCACAGTGTACCCAAACTTTTTGACCGTCGAAAGAGTGCATAATCTTGAAGAAAGTTTCTACATCTTCTAACCTAGGATTATCCCAGAGTACGGGAATCTGCACGTAAACTATGCCTAAGTCAGTAACGATGATTCCTTCATTGGCTAAAGCATTAGTTGAACGGGAGGTGGCTAAATTAATTACGACTTGATATCCAGCTTGGGCAATGGATGCAAATTCTCGGGGGGTTGGTTGTCCTGAAGTCGCCAAATAATTATTGATTTGATAATAGTCGCGAATAGTCTCAATCACTGCTCAATCCTCAAAGTGCGATACGATAAAACTTGCAAATATCAATAAAAGACTAATTCCATACATAACATATACGAGGAGATATCAGCTTGAATACTCAGTCACCTAATAGTTGGCAGCCATTACTAGGTGGTATTATCGCCGCCTTACTGGTTTTGATTGCTTTTAATTCATTTGTGATTCTTAATCCTGGTCAGGCTGGGGTTTTGAGCATTTTGGGTAAGGCACAAGACGGCGTGTTATTGGAAGGAATTCATCTTCGTCCCCCTTTAGTTTCTAACGTCGATGTTTATGATCTGACGGTACAAAAGTTTGAAGTACCCGCAGAAAGTTCCACCAAAGATTTGCAAGATCTCAAAGCCAGTTTTGCGATTAACTTTCGCCTAGATCCTGTGCAAGTAGTCCAGATTCGCCGTACCCAAGGAACATTGCAAAATATTGTGTCTAAAATTATCGCACCGCAAACTCAAGAATCTTTTAAAATTGCTGCTGCGAGGAGAACCGTCGAAGAAGCAATTACCAAACGAGATGAACTAAAAGAAGACTTTGATAATGCCTTGAGCGATCGCCTGGATAAATATGGTATTTTGATCCTAGACACTAGTGTGGTAGATCTGAGTTTTTCCCCTGAGTTTGCTAGAGCAGTTGAAGAAAAGCAAATTGCCGAACAAAAATCTCAAAGAGCCGTATACGTAGCCAGAGAAGCCGAACAAGAGGCACAGGCAGATATTAACCGCGCCAAAGGTAAAGCCGAAGCTCAAAGACTGTTGGCAGAGACTCTGCGAGCGCAAGGTGGGCAATTGGTATTACAAAAAGAAGCGATCGAAGCTTGGCGCGAGGGTGGCGCACAAATGCCTAGGGTTTTGGTTACCAGTGGTGAATCCAAAGGAGGTGTTCCTTTCTTGTTTAATTTGGGGGATGTTCAGTAGAGTGAGATTGTTGGGTTGAGGCAAAAAACTCAACCTGCAACTACAACTGCTTTACTTAGATATCTTTAAATTTTATAGGGGAAGTGAACAGTAGTTGTGCCGAAAAGCTCTAAGCATCTACGACGAGCGAGCTAACGGGTTTAGCGCAACAGGTTAAAATTTCACCTGATTCTAAACTACTTAGGGCATCGTAATCTGAATCATAGGTTACTTCCCCCTTTAATACCTTAGCGGTACAAGTACCACAAGTACCAGCGCGACAGCTACTGTCAATTTCAATTGCTGCTTTTTCTGCTGCATCTAGAACATATTCGCTTTCGATACAGCTAGACTCTTTCCAAGAGTTAGCAAAAAATACTTTAGTACCAATAGAGCTTGGTGATGACGAACTGTCCTGTTTAGGAGCTTTGACCACAGCTTGACGTTCTTCGATGATGACACCATCTTTGAGTTTAGCGTCAAAATTTTCAATTAATAGGCTTCTGAGGGTAGCTTTAAGATCATCTATCGCCACACCTTGATTAACGACAGTTCCTAATTCGGCTCCTTGACCAACTTTTCCCCCAGCATAAATTTTCGCTCCTTCTACTGCCTTGCCATCTTGGCGTACTTTTGTTCCCATCAAACCAATATCACCAGCTTGGGGTTGTCCACAGGAGTTAGGACATCCTGTCCAATGTAAGCGAACACGCTGGGGGATATCCAATTCGCGATCGAGTTCTTGGGCTAGCTGTAACGCTCGTTGTTTTGTTTCAATTAAGGCAAAATTACAATAGCGCGCACCTGTGCAAGATATAACTGAACGAGTTAGGGTACTAGGATTGATCGAAAACTCCTGCAACAAAGGTTCACTAAGAAATGTTTCCAGGTTCTCATCTGCAACATACGAAATAATCGCATTTTGTTCTACCGTCAAGCGAATTTCACCGTTGCCGTATACTTCTGCTAATCGAGCTAATTCAAACATCGGTTCGGCTGATAAACGTCCCATGGGAACATGCAGACCAATATAATTATACCCAGCCTGTTTTTGGGGATGCACTCCCAAATGGTCTTTTTTATCTTGAGTAATTTCATCTTTTGGGGCAGCATCAGCTAAGGTTATACCCAATTGTTGTTCGAGCGACTGACGGAATTTCTCAACCCCCCAAGTTTCTATTAACCACATCAAACGAGCTTTGGGGCGACTAGCTCTTAATCCTGCTATGCCACCATGCTCACTATAGACGGTAAGAACAGCGCGAGAAAAATCTACTACAGCTTGATCATCAGCAGGAATCCACACTCCTAAAGGAATCGACTCGGCGCAGCGTTGAGCCGATAAATATCCGCCTACCAAAACATTAAAACCAATAACTCCATCCTTATAAGCGGGAATAAATGCCAGATCGTTTAATTCTGCGTGAATTGAGTTATCTCTTGCCCCTTCGATCGCAATATTAAATTTGCGAGGTAAATTACTAAAGGAATAGTTACCTTCACCTTTGTTGGTAATCATGTCCTGAACTTTTTGATTCATCTCTCTTGTATCGATCAGTTCATCAGGATCGATACCCGCTACAGGTGAACCAGTTAAATTACGCACATTGTCCATTCCCGACTGAATACTGGTTAAGCCTACTTCTTTGAATTTGCTGAAAATCTCAGGAATATCTTCGAGGTGAATACCTCGCAGTTGAATGTTTTGACGAGTAGTAATATCTGCTGTCCCCTCATCACCATAACGTTCGATCCCACTAGCTAAGACGCGCATCTGCTCACTATTTACCACACCATTAGGAATGCGCATTCTCAGCATAAATTTCCCTGGAGTCACTGGGCGATAGAAAATTCCCAACCACTTGAGGCGAGTTTCTAGATCGGTTTTGTCTACCGCCTCCCAACCTATGTTCGCAAAATGTTCTAACTCATTCTTAACATCTAAACCATCTTTCGCGGCTTTGACTTTTTCTACTTTATTAAGTTTTATTTTGAGATCTGCTTCAGTAGTCATAAATCTAAAATCTTGGTGTGTGGAGTTTTGAATAAACTAAAACAATTATTCTGATTACTCTCGATTGTTTTACTGATTTACTATCAATTCTAAGGTTATGAAGATTTCTTGAGGTAGATTGTATATTACATAACAAAATATTTATAGTCATGCTTATTACGCATGAGTAGCTTGCGTTTTGCACATAGTAATTATTTGCCCAAAAGACTTGTAAAATAAGATTTGCAGAAAATATGAGTAATATATTTATGATAATTATGATTTAGTTTTACTCTTTAAATAAGCTTGCGGATATAGTGCCTAAAACGTAAAAGCGATCGCAATAGAGCAAGCAAAGCAGATGATAGGTGTTTTGTGTAGGGACTATTCGCTATTAGACACTTTGCGGTTTCCTCTAGCCTGTTGCAAAATTGCGGGAGGATTCATCAATAGGGTAATGACTGCAACGAGCAAAACCCCTAAAAGAATTACAGCAGTCCAAAGCGGAAAAGTTAAACCTAAGATAGACAGAGAAATTGAACCCGCGGCTTCAATCGTGGCAAGGATAAAGTTGCCTAGTCCGCCTGTTATTCCTGTAGAAGCTAGTCTAGTTAAACTAGCTAGAGTTTTTGTCAGTCCTGCTGTTCCCCCTCCAGCGATCGCTGCTAATGTCCATTGCAACAATGGATCGGTATGTCCCAATGTCGCAGCAGTTATGACTGTACCAATGCCAACAGCAACAGGGACTTGAACAGTATCAAGTAGATTATCGACAAAAGGAAGATAGTAGGCAGAAACTTCCAAGATAGTCGCAATTCCCAAAGCGATCGCCGCTTCTTTCGTCCCAATCCATTCAAAACCTGACGCTAGAGGGAAATGCCCAGACATAGCCGCTAAACTCATTGCCAAAGGTGGCACAAACACGCGAAAACCACAGGCAGCACTAAGGGTAATTCCTAAACACAGAGCGATAATAATTTCCATTTACTCGATCAAATTAAGATTAAATTTAAGGTTGTTGAATAATTAAAACAGCTTTAATCATCGCCTAGCTCAAAATAGAGACAACTGCTACAAGGACCTTCGGGATTAACCGCACAGCGCATAATTTCTGAACGCGCATTAAAACGACAGTTAGCATTACCAATAATATAGCGATCGCCTATTTGAGTAGTTTCTTCGGGTCGTTGAGATTCTTGAACGTGAAGAGTTGCCTTGTCAAAGCGATAGCCACCAACACGGTATTGATAGAAATGATGACGCTCTAAAATGGCGTAGGTTTTACCCTCAAAATCCATATAGTTACCTGGCTGAAGACGACGATCAAGATTAAGTCTGCCAATACATTGACGAGCAGGGGTCAGGATAATTTCTGTTGGTAAAAGGTTTTTCTTGCTCGGCATGAATACTAAATTTAAAGTTTAAACTAAGCAGAAACAATAATGTTTAAAGGTTATTTTAGCTAACTCAGATTACATATCAATATAACGGTCATTTTGGGGAATCATAGGCTCAATACTGCTGTGCTATAGATTGAGTGTGTTATGGAGCAATTGATTATTAAAGCCTTAAAAGCTGCCTGTGGCAATAGAAATATCAAGTTTCAAGTAATTGTTCAAGATGATCGACTTCATATCTACGCCAATCATAGAAAAGACTATCAGCCCAACTACTTAATTTTAAAAGAAAACGTCGGTGCTGCGATCGCCTCCTTAGCTTTGGATAGGATTAACAGCTTTTGGTTATATGCCCGTTCTTTGGATCAAATTGAACCAAATTGGCAGGTTTTTGTCGAATTATCTCCCCAAGGTCAAGAAATTGAAGACACCTATGGAAATACTGGTGATTTAGAGCATTTAGAATCAGAAATTGATCTAGAAGGCATCGGCAACTTTGATTTAATGACTAGCGGTACGACAGGAGAGGCAAAATTACTGTTAGATCAAGATGAGTCGCAAAAAACTTTGCTACAAAGAAGTGAGTTTGCTGAAATAAATAGTAATAGTAATGGTGATACTGGATTACTACAGGATCGGGGTTTAATTCATGGTCGCCCTTTGAGAGAAACAGATATTCATACTTTTTCTACTTCTACTTCTATCTCATTGAGTGACACCACAGAAGCTGCTAATTTTTCTGCCAACAATAATTTAGCTCAATACTGCTTTATCAGTAACCCAGAGTTACTCACAGAAAAAAAAGCCAATCCCAGTAAAACAGTGATGCGGTTAGTTAAATTTTTTCATTATCTATCTATTAGCGATCAACAGCAGCTACCGCCAATTTTAGAGAATTATTTTCGCGAGGGTTTGGTTGATCAAGGAGAAGAAATCTCCCCTGTTATCCAGAATTGGTTAAAACAAATTGGCGCTCTTGATGATGAGGAACGAAATGCATTTGCTCTTTGGTTAAGTTGCTACTGTTTTGAGCCGACAGCCACCTTAGCGGAATTTAAAACCATCTCCGCTCAAAGTATGCCCCAAATGAATATCAAACAAGCTAATCGTGCCACAGAATATAGCTTTGTCTCTGTCAGCAATAATCTACCTGCATCATCGACAGTAGAGCAAGTCAAGTTAAAAACAAAATTTCAGTTGCCAACTAGGTTGAAACAGCTATTGTTACCTGGAATATGGATCTTAGCTACGGTGATTCTAATCATGCTGGGAATCATTAATCACAATTCCAATACCAATACGTCGGCACAAATTCCTGCTCTTTGTCGCAATGCAATTAGTTCTCCTGAATACTGCCGTTTAGCAGTTAATTTAGCAGGAGAAAAAGCGATCGCTAAAGCACCTAAAAATCTTTTTCCCCTCACGGAGGTAACCGAAAGCGTCGCCAACTATGGCTGTGCCAGATATGCTAACCTCAAAGCAGGTATTGCTCCCGTCAATACCGATCCAGAAATCACTCCCGTTATCTCCAGTCGTGGCGAAAAAGTTTTTCCTCATATCTATGTGGTTGAAGCCCAGCAAAAAAATGCCAATCAGTTAGGCAAGACTAGGGTGGGATGTGTCTATACTACAGGAGAAGGACAGCGATCGCCTAGAAAAATAGCCGCCGATCTAATTCCTATCAATTGGCCAACAGAACACTATCAAAAACAGACTCCAGAGGATCATACTCTTGCCTTTGGTAGGTTAACTAAGCCAATTAATTTAGGCTTATCAACAATCTTTGCCGCCTTGGGAATTGCGATCGCCTCTCGACTAAATCTTGGTTTAAGAATTAATCATACCCACACCATTTATTTAGTAGCTTTAATTCTGGGGATAGTGCAGCTAGCCAATACTCTTTTAATGCCTACTAACTTCTTGGGGTTATTGGGAGCGATAACATTTCCTATCTTAACAATAGCGATCGCTAGCTTATTAATTAAAGATTTTCAACTAAATTGGAACAGCTATCCTAGCATTGCTCTAAGTGTATTGGCGATCATCGCGATCCAGTTTTTACTCTCTAGTCTCTGCTTAGAATTAATTAACAGCTTGGCTTGAAACTTAATGTCTCCGATATTCCCGCCGTTTAGATTTACTTTTTTTACTACTATACCTTGCCAATGTCATTAACCTTAATTTAGATGATGATCTAGATTTGCTTTGATTAGCGACAAGCTTATATAGCTTATATCTATTCGGTACTAGTTTTACTATATGTTCTTCTTCTAATAGTTCAAGCAATTTGTCTAAATCATCATCATCATCAGCCAAAAATTCACTTGATTCCCAGATAATATTAGAATATTCAAGCGATTCAAAATATTGAGAAAGTCGCCAAGAATCAAAAGCCTCACTGTGATCAATAATTTCTCTGTTAGCATCTATAACTTTTCCTGATTCATTCCCTTTAAAAAGAATACCAGAGCCATGCTTTTGAAACTCCCATGTTTCTTGTAAAGTATTGATCAAACCACTTTTGGGTATTTTCAACAAAAATAAATCACTTGATCTTGATCTGGAAGAATACCTTAATGAATCGCTTAGTCTTGATCTGGAAAGATATTTTTTAGAACAACTAGCAATAAGTTCTTTTTGAGTTTGGCTAAAGTCATTCAACGCGTCTATTATTTGTTTATTTTTGATCGCAGTTAAGTTACTCATCGAGTTTTTAAAGTTAGATTAATTCTCATATCTTCTGGACTCTTCGGCTTCAAGAGCATCTACTCTGTATTGATTTTCTATTTCAGGCGTTACCTTATATATTCTAACTGGAACGCTTGGCAATTTTTCTCTAGTAGCAGCTTCAGTCCTATGATGACCGTCACGTATTATTAGCTTTCCATTAACATCAATTACCTCTATAGGTTGGTTGCGATCAAATCCATTCTTACTAATTTTTTTCCTGAGCTTTTTCACCTTATTTGGAGTCATCTCTCTTTTAGTCTGTCTTGATATTAGTTGTTTTGGATCTCGATCAACTATGGGGGAAGTTTTTCTCTTTCATTCATTTTGAGATTTAGACTTCATAACTGACAACATATATTTCAGCACGATTTTTTCTTTTTTATGAGTTTTGGCTTGATATAAACCGTGAAAGCCATTTTGAACATTACATATTCAGTAATACAGCGTATCAAACTAAATCTCATACTTATTTGTGATCGAGATCATAGTTGTCAATTGAAAAATAGAACATATTAGAGAAGAGATAGAGCTATGCAACAGATACTCTCTGTTACATTCATAATCCCTCAGTTTGGTACCTGGGGGATTTTTTGGGCAAATATTTGAAAAAGGCGTTGCTGATTGAAAGTATGAATTACAAAAGATTACTGATCGTAGCTATTAGCTATTAGCTTTTTTGATTCAATGGAATACAACGATGTCAAAAAATCACATTGTACCCTTGTGGTATACCTCGATTCAGCAACGCCTTAAAAAATAGTTATTTAAAACTTTGATATCTAACAAGATAAACTTTATGTAAGCCTCGACTAGCAATCAGAGCGAGCCTGTATCTCTAATGACATGGATAACTCAATGCAAACCAAAATATTTATGTGGCGCTGGCAACACACATTTCAAGCTGCGGTTAAAAATCTACTCGAAACTATTCTGGAGATTCTAGAGCTACCGATCACCTCAAATATTTTTGTCATAGGTATTCCCATCGCTACTCAAAACGTACCTGAAATCTTATTTCATCAGGAAAATTGTGGCTTTATTGCCGATGATTTTGAGCAGGTATTCACTCTGGCAAAACAGAACTTTGATAACGATCCTGAACTCTTCTTTTTTAAGAGTGCCAGCCATCTTAATCAGGCTCATCGAGATTCACTTTATCCAAAAGCTCTACGCTCTGCCGTGCAGTCAATTCTTCAGCAAGCCGATCACCAACAAGAACAGATTTCCTTTTGTAGCTTGCCGATTCAGAAAAACGATCACTGGATTATTACGGTAATTCAGCTTCAACAGGAGGATTTTAATAGTCAATATTGCCTCAACAAAGTAACCCACGAACTACATTCGATGCAGGAGTATCGAATTGATCGCTGTTTTTTAGAAGCCCTAATTTATCAGGTATTGAAAGAAGGTGAACTAGAATTACAAAGTTTATCCGCAGGGAATACTTTATCTCTGGCTAACTCGGAGAGGGTAATCGAAGATGCTGCTGCTAGTCTGCTGCAATCAGTAGAAGTGCATATCAACCAATGGCATCAAGTCGATTTATTATCTTTTGCTAATGCGATCGCAGCAGAACGTTATGAAGGTGCTGCTAGTGAGGGAAGATTAATTATCTGTCCTAAAGATCATCCCGATATTGCAGCTAAGGTTAAATTGGCAACGCCGATTAAAATCTACAATTATCGCGGAATTCGCAAGCTATTGGAGGTATCTAGTAATAAGCTAGCTTTGCTCTGTGATATTGAAACTGTCTGGGGATTAGGACTGCCTTTGGATACTTATCAACCTAGTCGCGAAAATTTGTTTGAAATTCGATTTGCTGAACATCAAACCTGGGAATTGGTTCATGCAGAAAATATTATGTTGCGGGTTAAGTATCGACAGGCAAGACTACCTAGAACGCGCTTTGATCGGCAACTGTTTTGCAACCATGTCGATCAATTGTTTCAGGTTAACTCCACCACAGCAAATTTGTTGGTGAAAGCAGTAGAAGCGGCGATCGAGCAGCGTCACGGTACGATGTTAGTGGTTACTCCAGAAGCAGAATCAGAAACCCAAAGATTAGCTGCTCAAAGCACTGTGATTGAACCAGTGATTGTCTCCCAAAGTATTATTTCTCATCTATCTAATATAGACGGGGCAATTTTGCTTTCGCCAGAAGGAATTATTCATTCTTTTGGTGTAATTTTAGATGGACAAGCTTCCAAAAACGGTAGTTCGGCTAGGGGTGCTAGGTACAACTCCGCCATTCGCTATATTGATGAAATGAGCCGTAAAGTTAATTGTTTGGCGCTGATTGTGTCGGAAGATGGTTATGTTGACCTATATTCTACTTTAACCAATCAATAATGAGTGCATTCTAATACGTTCAACCCAATAATGTTTGTTGATTTAATAGCTGCTGAAAACTTTCTTTATTGGGTAAAGAAGACTGAGCGCCATTTTTAGTTACGGCTAAAGCTCCTCCTACCGTTGCCCACAGCACTGCTTCCTCAATTTTCTTCCCTGATGCCAAACCTGCTGCTAAACACCCATTAAAAGCATCACCCGCAGCTACTGTATCGACTACAGGTACGTCAATTGGTTTAATCCAATAGCTTTCCAGTTGGTTACTGTAGAGTGAGCCTTGGCTTCCCAAAGTAATAATGACATTTTTAACGCCCATTTGATGTAAAGAAGATGCTGCTTGTCGAGCGGTAGTAACGCCATCTACCGTAAAACCTACTAGCTGACTAGCTTCAATTTCATTGGGGGTAATGATGTCTACCAGGCTGTACAGTTCTTCGGGTAAATTAGCGGTAACTGGGGCAGGATCTAAGATTAACAAGCAGTTGTGAGCTTTTGCTTCTCGGGCTGCGGTTAAAACGGTGGCAAGAGGAATACCGAGTTCTAGCAAGACAATTTTAGCCTGGGGCAGTAGATTTTTAAACTGCTTAATTTCTGGCTCTCTCACTAAGTTATTAGCACCACCTGCACAAGCAATAGTATTTGCACCATATCGATCAACAACGATGGAAGCAATGCCTGAATAGGTATGAGGATTAATTGTAATGCTGTCTGTGTTGACCCCAGAAGATTGCAAACTGTTGATTAAAGTTTGACCAAAACTATCATCTCCAACCTGACCAACTATACTAACAGGAATACCCAATTTGGCGATCGCTACTGCTTGATTTGCTGCCTTTCCTCCAGCAGACGAAAAAAAGCGATCGCCAATCACCGTTTCTCCCTTTGCTGGCAGATGAGCCACTTCGACTACTAAATCTAGATTTATACTGCCAAAGACAACTACGGTCATTGTTTATTTTAATTAATCGTGACTGTTTACTAATGATTGTTTGCTAGTGATTTTGAGCAGAAAGTTTTAACCAATCCAGCCAGCACTCAACACTACAGTTAAAGTAATAAAACCAATTCCCAAACCCCAGGTAATCCGATTTAAAGCATTCTCGGCGCTTTTGGTACTAGTAAACATCTGTGACTGTCCACCTATACCGCCTAAACCATCTCCTTTAGGACTGTGTAGCAAAATTAAAACAATTGTTAGTAACCCACAAACTGCCCAGATTATCTGTGTTATTTGATATACGTTCATGATCAAAATCTAATTTGTCTGATTTGAATTTAATGATAACTATTGTATGCTGCCGACAGAGCGATATTCAAACAAAAAAAAGCTATAGCTACATATAGCTACATTGAGATCTTGATCGGAGTCCGATTTGGTTTTGCCTCATAAATGGCTGGCTCAATCAAAGACTTCCCAGTCATTTCTTCTGGCTGAGGAATCTGTAATATTTCTAAAATAGTGGGGGCAACATCCGCCAAGCAACCGTTTTCTCGTAAAGGAACATCTGTACCATGTCCGCTAATTTTTCTGGCTTCTCCCTCAACTAGAATAAACGGAACTGGGTTAGTTGTGTGGGCTGTCCAAGGATTGCCGTCTTGATCCCGCATATACTCGGCGTTACCGTGATCTGCCGTAATCAGTAAAGTCCCCCCTGCTTGATTAACAGTTTCAATCACTTTCCCCAAACAGCGATCTACAGTTTCGATCGCCTTCACGGCTGCCTCAATATTCCCCGTATGTCCGACCATATCAGGGTTGGCATAATTAACGACAATTAGAGCATAAATTCCCTGTTTGACAGCCTTACAAACCACGTCAGTTACCGCTTGAGCAGACATTTCTGGTGCGCGATCATAGGTTGCCACCATTGGGCTTTGAATCAACTCACGATCTTCTCCTTCAAAGGGCAATTCTAAACCACCATTGAAAAAATAGGTGACATGAGGATATTTTTCCGTTTCTGCGGTGCGAAACTGGCGTAAACCATGGTTAGCAATCACCTCCCCCAAAATGTTAGTTAGGTTTTGGGGGGGGAAAACTACCTCTACGGGTGCATTAGGATCGTATTGAGTAAAGGTAACAAAATGTAGCGGATTGATTTTGCTACGTGCAAACCCATCAAAATTGTTGTTAACAAAGGCGTAGGTTAGCTGTCTTGAGCGATCAGGACGGAAGTTAAAGAAAATTACTGCATCACCAGATTCAACGGCTCCAGGCGCAATTCTCGTGGGGATAATAAATTCGTCGGTGATATCTGAACGATAAGATCTTGCTAAAACTTTAGTAGCCGAACAAGGATTAATATTTTCGTTACGAGTCATGACGTTGTAGGCTAACTGGATTCGATCCCAACGGCGATCGCGATCCATCGCGTAATAACGACCACTAATAGTCACAATCCGACCAACGCCAACTTGCTCAATTGCTTCTTGAATCTTACTTAATGCCTTGATCCCTTCTGTAGTGTAGGTATCTCGCCCATCGGTAACTGCATGAATACAAACATTTTCCACACCGTTAGCCTTAGCTAAATTGAGTAAGCCAATTAGGTGCTTGAGGTGAGAATGAACCCCTCCTTCAGAACAAAGCCCCAATAGGTGCAGCTTGCCTCCTGTAGCCTTAACCTGATTACAAGCATCAATTAATACCTGATTATTCAACAAAGAGCCATCTTCAACCGCATCTGAAATTCTAACTAATTCTTGAGGAACTACTCTTCCCGCACCCAAGTTCAAATGTCCAACTTCGGAGTTTCCCATCTGACCATCAGGTAACCCTACTGCCTTGCCTGATGTCTTAATCAACGTATGCGGATATGCGTACTGCAAGCTAGTAAATACTGGAGTTTTAGCTGTGGCAATAGCATTTGCCTCTGTTGATTCGCGATGACCCCAACCATCTAAGATAGCTAGCACCACTGGAGATACAGGTGTTTGAACCATAATTGTTACCCTATAATAATCACTGGCACATTGATAATAACATCGCAAACGGCTTTGGTTCGACTATTATTTATCTTTGAGCTAATAAATAATGATTACTGTCAGTTTACTAATTATTAATTTAATTTACATCTGGTTGAGTTGGAATTATTTAACTTTTGCTGTCTTGCAGCAATAATTTGGTCTATTTCTGGTCTGCCCGTAATTTTTAACCGCCAGTCTGCCCAAATTTTATAAACCCAATCGGCGATCGCGCCAATTATTTTTATTTTGGTTATGGCATAGACCCAACCTAGCCCTAACTGTTCATAAACTTGTCTAAAGACTTCGACATTTTTGATGATTGTACCGTCGGGCAAAACTGCATGAATTACCCCCATTGCCGTGGCAAAGTCAATTCCTGCATTATCTTGGGGATCGTAATCGAGACTGGCAATATCGACAAATTTAACAATTCCTCGTCCTGCATCTTGTTTGGTGAGGAAGTTTACTTCCCGCACACACAAGGGGCATTCTCCATCGTATAAAAGTTTAATTTTCCAAGTTGGCTTTACTGATGGGGGATTATCTTCTAGATAGACTTCTCGACTCGATTCTGCGGAAGTAGCAGTCATAGTTATAAGGTTAATTTAGTAGTTAGTTTTTTGGGCGCTTAATAACCAATATTTTGATACCCTTGAGCCAATAAATTGAGATTAAGCTCGATTATCGCGTTAACAAATTGAAGTGATTATGCTGCGCTCAAATATATATTCACTATAGTCAGCGATGGTGTCTACCCCTACGTAACCGAAGAAAACCTCTAAGGCAACCCAAACACTAACTTTAAATACTAATTGCTTCCATTTAATCTTCATCGCGTTCAACAAAAATGAAACACTTGCTAGTCATCTGTTACTAAAATTAACAAATAATGTAACGAAATGCAACAAAAGAGTCGGGGTAGTTAATTAATCCCTGATGTTACGCAACTTAAAGAAAAATTAGGGATTTAGGGACTTAGAAGAGTAAAGTTGATTTGTTGTCCCCAATCTCCCAATCTCCCAATCTCCCAATCTCCTCATATGCCGAGCAAAAAACGCGCGTAACATCAGTTAATCCTTAAAATCCCTAACTTATTGGTTTAGAAACTGTCGTTGTCGAATCAGGTAAATAGCGGTTGTAGCCTGCGGGAGCAAAGATTGATTTTGCCCAGCGCCACCACCATTGAAAGTAGGAATGAGGGTTATCGTTGGTGAAATATTCGGGAGCAAGATTCTTAATCTTAGGCAGATGTATCCACGGTACTTGGGGAAAGGTATGGTGTTCGTCGTGGTAGCCAGTATTAAAAAAAGGAATATTAGTCCAGCTATAGGTAGAGTAGGTTTTACCCTGGTGATAGATATGATGTTCGGCAATAGATTGCCCCCGAAAAGTAATTCCCCAGTTACTTGCCATTAGGGTCAAACTCCAAAAAAGATATAAGGCAGCTTGAGGTGCGATCGCTAAATAGGCAACAGCGTAGAGTAGAATACTCGTGAAAATTAGGACAAAATTAAATTTTTGGTTAATGGGTGCAGACTTTACTTGACGAGTATCAGCCTTAACCAAACTAGAGATGATTAGCTCGCTAACAATCAATCCTCCTGGCAGAAGATGCAAAAAGCTTTCGAGAATACGCCAAGAAAGATGATTACTGGCAAATTCGGCACGATTACGATCCCATAGTTCATGATCGTATTGATAATCATTGAGTTGAAGATGATGGGTTTTACCATGTACTCCAATGTAAGTTAGAGATTCCCCAAAAGAAAGAGAACCACAAACAATCAACCACAGAGCAAACTGAGAACCCAGCTTGGATTTAAAGATTAAATTATGGGCAGCTTCGTGAACAAAAACCCCCAAAGAATGTAGGATAAACTGTCCGACAAAAAAAGCGATCGCTCCAACAGCAAACCAAGGTAAATCTCTCACTAGCCAAGCGATCAACCATTGTCCAGCAACTAGCAAAGCAATCGGCAAGATTGATAGAGGATAGTTGCCAAAGTATTCTTTAATTTCAGGATACTGGCGTAATATCTCTTGGCTGCGTTGAGTATGCCATTGGCTATCGATTGACATGAAGAACTAGAGACTTAGGGAATTGGAGATTTAGGGTATTCAATAGCTTTAAGCTCTAAGCTCTAAGCCATAAGCTAGAGTTTAATTAGACGTTATCAAGCTCCCTAATTTTCCGACTTTTCAGACTCACTAGCTTCTTTAGAAACAGTTTCTGCTGCTGCTGGTACTTCTGCTGTAGGTTGATCGGTATTAACTGATGTGGCATTTGGCTGGGTTTCTGGAGGTGAAGACACGTCACTACTAGGACGCTGTGCTTGCTCCCATCTAGACTCAGCGTTTGCCATTACTTCTTCCAACTTTTCGATGTTTTCCCCTGGATATGATTCTAAAGCTTTGATTGATAACGACATGCGATTTTGATGCTCATCAATTTGCTTAATCACAACTTTGATCTTTTGTCCAACTTCAAACAGATTATTGAGAGATTCAACCCTAGCACCGCTAATTTCCTTAACGTGGAGTAAACCTGTAGCGCCATCAAGATCGACAAACACACCGTAGGGCTTAATATTGACAATTTTCCCTGGCATTAACACCCCTTCTTCAATGCTATTCATCGCCACAGCACGCATAGCATCCCGTTGAGATAGTACTAACTTGCGATTTTCTTGATTAACTTCCAAAAAAGTAGCGGTCAAAAGCTGTCCAACTAGAGAATCTAGACTGTCGCGCTGCTGTAAGTGCGATCGCGGAATAAAGGCTTTTAAGCCCGCAACTTCCCCCATAACTCCGCCTTTATTAACCCCCGTAACTCTAAGCTGAGTTGATTTTCCTGTTTCTGCCATTTCCTTAATATCAGCCCAAGCTCGATCTAATGCTAGTTGACGCAGAGAAAGAGTTACCTGTCCATCATCATCTTGTTCGCGAATGATTAAGAACTCTTTCGTTTCACCTATAGGTAAAATTGCAGCTAAGTTATTGACAAAACCCAAGGCTGCTTCATTAGTAGGGACAAAAGCAGGAGATTTACCCCCAATGTCAATATATGCGCCTTCAGAGGTAAGTTCGACTACCGTTCCCTGTATTTTCTGACCTCTCGTAAACTCATAATCATATTCCTGAAGCGCATTCTCAAAATCTGCCATGGAAAAAGCTTGAGATGAGTTGGGAACGGAGGTTGAATCAGACATAATAGTGTATATGGTGAATATTAACGCACAAACCGAGTAACTTTGATACTACTCACAACTTTTGGCTAAACAAGTCTAGCACTTTTTTCCAGGCATCTTGAGCCGCATCAGAATTATAACTTTGAGGACGATAATCGCACATAAATCCATGAGTCGCTCCCTCATAACGAAACACCTGATGATCTACATTATGTTGTATTAATGCTTGTTCGATCTGCTCAGTTTGCTCATTAGGAATCAAAGGATCTTCTGTGCCGAAGAAAGTATAAATTGTCCCTGTAATGTTTTTAGTACGATTAATCGTCGGTTCATTTTCGCCAGGACACCAAGTAGCAATTTGTGCGCCATAAAAAGAAGCGATCGCCGTAACATCCGCTAGAGTAGCGGCTAAATATGCCACATGACCCCCAAAACAAAAGCCAATCGTGCCAACTCCCGACTGTTTAACTTGTGGCTGACTATAAAGATAGATAATACAGGCTTGTATATCTGCCAATAACTCCTTGGCTTGAGTTTTAACTTTATATTCTCTACCCTGTTTAGTCTCTTCTTCCGAGTAACCTACAGCAAATCCTGGGGCTTGACGCTGATAAATTGCAGGAGCGATCGCTATATAACCCTCACTGGCTAATTTATCAGTAACTTCCTGAATATGCTCATTTACGCCAAATATCTCTTGAATTACAATTACCCCTGGATAAATTCCTGCCATTTCGGGCATTGCCAAATAAGCATCAAGCTCCAAGCCTTGATTATTTACCTTGACCCACTTACTTAATATAGTCATTCTAATTAATTTCCTCATGATTGACTGGTTTTAAGTCAGAAGTCTGTAGGAGCGAACAGCCGTTCGCCCCTACAAAGGTTACTCATACCAATCAAAAAAAAAGCTATATTTTGCCAATTACGAAAAAAATAAACTTGTTTTCAATCTCTTACAAAACGCCCTTAGAACTAGGAATATTGCCAGCACGACGGGGATCTATTTCCGTTGCCATGCGCATAGCGCGGGCGAAGGCTTTAAAAGTTGCCTCAATTATATGGTGAGAATTAATTCCGTCTAACTGACGAATGTGCAGGGTCATTTGAGCATGATTGATTACTGCTACAAAAAACTCTCTTACTAATTGAGTGTCATAAGTACCGACTCTTTGGGTAGGAATTTCCAAGCCATAGCTGAGATGGGGTCTACCCGAAAAGTCCAGCGCTACTTGAACTAGAGCCTCATCTAGGGGAGCGATAAAATGACCAAAACGAACAATGCCTTTGCGATCGCCTAAAGCTTCAGCTAACGCCATCCCTAAAGTAATGCCTACATCCTCATTAGTATGATGATCGTCGATTTCGATATCTCCAGTAGCTTTAACATTTAGATCAAACAGACCGTGAGAAGAAATTTGGTGTAGCATGTGGTCGAGGAAAGGAATACCTGTATCCGCCTGACATTGACCAGTCCCATCTATGTTTAGCTCAACCTGTACGTCTGTTTCTCCCGTAGTACGACTGACAGATGCTGTTCTGGTATTTTTTGCTAAATAATCTAAAGAAGTATTTTGACGATTACCTTCTAGGGATGCTTCGCGATCGCTAATTTGCATAATACTTACACCTAATAAATGTACGGACTCATAGCTAAAAGCGGTGCATCGCGGTCTTGTCCTAAAGGATACCGCTTCGCATATTGGTTTCCAACAAAGAGCGAATGCAACAAGAAGCTAAGAGCTAAGAGCTAAAAAAAACCTACATTCCCATGATCTCATATCCAGAATCAACATAGATTACCTGTCCTGTAATGCCACTTGCCAGATCGCTACAGAGAAAGGCTGCGGTGTTGCCAACTTCTGTTTGAGTTACGGTACGGCGCAAAGGAGCAGTTGCTTCAACATGACGGATCATATCTAGAATGCCTCCTACGGCTGAAGAAGCTAAAGTACGAATTGGGCCGGCAGAAATAGCGTTAACTCGAATATTGTCTTGACCTAATTCGGCAGCTAAATAACGTACACTCATTTCTAAGGCTGATTTAGCTACCCCCATTACATTGTAGTTCGGAATCACTTTGACACCTCCTAAATAAGATAGCGTAACTATGCTGCCTCCATCTGTCATTAAAGGTTTAGCTCTTACGGCAAGACAGTTAAGGGAAAAACTACTGATATCCAAAGCTTTAGCAAAACCTGCTCTAGAGGTAGCCGAGAAATCGCCTGTTAGGTCTTCCCGTTCGGCAAATGCTAGACAGTGAACTAAGATATCTAATTTGCCCCACTGCTCTTTGATGGTGTCAAACATGGAATCCATCAGTTCATCGTTTTGGACATCACAGGGAACAACAATACTAGGATTAAGAGGTTCAACTAACTCTCTCACTTTTTTTTCAAAGCGTCCCCGTTCATCAGGAAGATAATTAACGCCAATGTTAGCACCAGCTTTATGTAGCTGCTGGGCAATTCCCCAGGCGATCGAACGATTATTGGCTATTCCTGTAACGAAAGCATTTTTTCCAGTTAAATCTAGCACGGTCTTTCCCCAAATTTTTAGCTGCAATTATCTATCCTACAACTGCCTGGGGAAGTGACATAACCGTATTAAAATTGATTTAGATCGAAAAATAGAACTAGATTAGACTGAGGAAAGTAAAACAAAGATTGTATTGTGAGAAGATATAACTATATTAAGCCAATACAATATATAACACATTGTAATTAAACTTAGGCTTAGGCCCTATGGAACTACCATGACACAAAATCAACCCCTAGCATCAGTATTTCGCAAACTTGGTCGTGGTTCTTTTCCGCCGATTGTGGAAAGTTTTGATCGGGGCAAAACTATTTTTTTTCCTGGAGATCCAGCTGAAAGAGTTTACTTTTTGTTAAAAGGAGCAGTTAAGCTGTCTCGTGTTTATGAAGCAGGAGAAGAAATTACCGTAGCTTTGTTGAGAGAAAATACAGTCTTTGGGGTGCTTTCTCTAATTACTGGTCAAAAAGCGATCGCTTTTATCATGCTGTGGCTTTTACTCCCGTAGAACTCTTATCAGCACCCATTGAACAGGTAGAAAAAGCTCTACAAGAAAATCCAGAGTTATCAATGCTAATGCTGAGGGGATTATCCTCCCGTATTTTGCAAACAGAAATGATGATTGAAACCCTCGCTCATCGAGATATGGGTTCGCGTTTGGTTAGTTTCTTATTAATCCTGTGTCGTGATTTTGGTACGCCTACCACTGAAGGGATTAAGATTGATCTTAAGTTATCCCATCAGGCGATCGCTGAAGCTATCGGCTCTACCAGAGTTACTGTCACTAGATTATTAGGAGATCTGAGGGAAAAAGGATTAGTCTCAATTCATAAAAAGAAGATTACGGTACACAATCCTGTAGCGCTGAGTCAACAATTTGCGTGACTTCCTCCCAACGCTAATTCAAAACTCCGCTAACGCTTCGTTTTTAATATAGCGTGGGCTTCCATTATCGCTAATGGATCTTGCTCTCCTGTCCCTTTCGGTGTTTCGCCACTTATCTAGAACAAAGTTCCCCGACAGTACGACTTGAGAGCCAATTTCTTGCTTTTCGGGAGTCCCCCGATACGTTTCTTCTCCTCGGTTACAGATTTCCTGTCCCGAGGCTATATCTCTATCTACAACATACCCACACTCATGGCACTCGTGCAGCCTGACACTCAAGTCTTTCCTGACTTCGGATCTACAGCTAGGACAAGTTTGAGATGTTCCACGATGGTCTACTCTTCCTACAAATACATCTCGCTTACGCGCAACGTATTCTAAGATAGTTCTCATCTGCCCGAAGCTAGCATCAATTGTGTGTTTTCCTAGCATCCCTTTTGCCATGATCCGAAAATCACAATCTTCCACAAAGATTGTATTTGCCATGTCACAGAGTTTATGAGCTAGTTTGAATTGGTAGTCAGTACGCTTGAATGCTATATGGTTGTGTTGCTTGGCTACCTTGATTCTTGCTTTCTCGTAGTTCTTCCCTCGTTTCTGTTTCTTAGACAAACGCTTTTGTAGCACTTTCAGCCGACGATGCGCTGTCTTGAAAAACTTAGGTCTTGACTCGGTATAACCGTCTGATGTAGCAATGTAGGATAACAAGCCTACGTCTACACCGATAGCATGACCATGAGGTACGGGACTAGGAATCTCGATGTCCGATTCAATTGCTACCACAGCAAACCAACCCATTGCTTTCTTGATTACTCTAACTTGCTTGATTACAAACCCATTTGGTATTGGTCTGTGCAAGTTAATTTGTACCTTGCCTAGTTTAGGTAGTTGAATCTGCCACCCAGTCAACGGATTAGTTTTGAACTGAGGAAACAAAATAGATTTCATCTGTCCATATTTTTTGAAGCGAGGAAAACCATATCCGCGCTTCTGAAAGAAGTCCCAAGCATCGTGCAAACGTCTAATATTAGTTTGGAGTACCTGTGAGGGGACGATCTTTAGCCTAGGAAATTGCTTTTTCGCTTTGGGCAGATTGTTTTGTTGTTGGTGGTAGCCAGGAAACGGATAATCCGCAGCCATAATATATTCTGATTCCAGACTACATCTATCAATCGGACATTTTCTAGAAGCAATCCAATCTTTTAACTCTCGCAAAG
>JAAUOU010000045.1 GCA_012034765.1 Pleurocapsaceae cyanobacterium CSU_1_1
AAAAAAACCAAAAGAATTTAGCTCCGTTTGCGGTCGGTGCGCCCGTCAACGTTAAACAAACAGCCCAGTAACGGCGTTCTGTCGGGGACTACTTTAGTCTAGATAAGAGTCTATATGGGAATCCCTCTGCTCCGCAGATTGGGAGATAGTTATCGGTCAAGATCATCTCCCATAAGCGCATCGAGTCATGCAGAATTGGAGCAACGACTTAAACAAGTAAGACAAATTAGTTCCCAACATCAAAAAGTAAAATTTAAAAGACAATAAATTGAGTTGCTGTTACTGTAATTTAAAACTAATCAGTTTTTTTATAATCACTACCTGAACCATATTTCCAAGCATCTAACCAGCGCTGATAATAATATTGCTGAGTTGAGGCTAAGTTTTTAACTAGTGGTTGAGCTAACTTTCCTCCACGATATAAACCGCTATATAACGCTAGGTTAAAATAATGAACCAGCCAACTAATTAAAGAGACAAAGCCGATTTGCGGTAGTAAAGGCAAGACTAGCTTAGGATTAACTAGAGGCAAAGTTTTCGCTAAAGGTGCGAACTGAATTACATCCTGTAAAAATGGTTTGAGTACATCATCTCCCAAACGATCCATTACGGCAAAAACTCCATCCATCAGGTTATTAATCTGTTCGGGATTAACTTCTTTCCCTATCTCGACACTCATTGTTTGCTGAAATAGCCAGGTAACAGAAATGTTCGGTTGATATGGTTGCAATAAAGCTAAGTCTTGATTGTTTAACTTGTCTAGAGTCAAAGCTTCGTCAATTCCTTGGGTCAAACGTTTTAAATGCCTAACCATTGCCCCAAAACCACCAAAGCTAACGGGAGACTGTCCACCTGCGCTATCACCTACAGGTAAAATTCGATTGAACGGTAATTTGATCGGACTGTCTTTATAGGCAGGGAAAAAACCAAAGAGAAATCTTTTGAATTCTAGCTTTTCTAGTTCAACACCCTGATATTCTGGCAAGAGTCTTAAATACTCGCTCATAAAATCTTCTAAACTTGGTCTGGCGGGGTCAGCATCGAGATAACTAAACATATAGGTGGTACGACCATCTTTAGCAGGGAACGCTTCCCAAAAATACTGACAGCTATTAATGATCGGCGTAAAAGAATAAATCAAATCTCCTGTATTGTTCTCAGGAAAACCTGAACCACAACTACCAACTACCATACAAACTGCATCAGGCTTCGCTCCGTTTCTTGCCTGTTTGATAATCGGCGAAAAATGACCCATCGCATCGATTAAAAGACGAGTTGTAATTGTCTGTTCCCCAGTTGCCACTACCACCCCATCAGGATGTACTGTAGCTGATTTAAACGCCGTATTTTCTAATAGCTTACCCCCTGCTTGCAGAAACTTTTGCTTGAGCTGCTCTAACAGATATATCGGATCGACACCAATATTCAGCACATCCTTAACCCAAACTTCCGAACCTGCTTCAAAGCTTACTCTGGCGGGATTATATTCAGTAGCGATCGCTTTTTGTAATTCAGCCTCAGTCAATAATTCTAGGTCAACGAAAGTCTGCAACTCATTACGGGAAATATTCCATTCCTGTTCTCTACCCCGCAATACTCCCCGCTCAATTAAAGTCACTGACCAACCATGCTGCTGTAAGGCTGCACCGAGCAAAATACCTAGCGTCCCACCACAAATTACAATATCTGTATCAGCCTGATGAATATCTGCTGCGCTATTGCTGACAACCTCTGGGGCATCGAGTTTTCCCTCTCGTAAAGCCGACCAAAACTGATCTGCACGACGCAATCTTTCTAGTACGTTATCTGGCTGTTGAGACAGTATTTCTGACGTTAAACTCATCAGTTAGTTTTTCCTCATGGGCAAGGACAAGTAGTTTTTAGTTCTTAAGATTTTGATTGTAAACGAAAATTAGGCGTTGCTGATTTAAGCAGAGTGATCTCTATGGAGTTAAATTGTAATATTTGAGATAACCCAAACTAAGAGTGTTAAAAACAATGTTGCAAAGAAGGGACTGAAGATAGCATCTTGTTTCATCTGCTTTTTTCCAAATGACAATAAAAGTTAGGATAAAACTAATATCATATTCAGCCTAGTCCTCTTGCCTGCATTTATCTGTTTGGGCTGCAACAGTAAGATCGCAGCACCAACCTGCCAAAATCGATTTCTTAACGCCTCGTGAATTACAAATTGCCGAATTAATTGCTTTGGGCAAAACAAACGCAGAAATTGGAAATGAACTTTGGATCACTACAAATTCTGTCAAGCAGGCTTTAAAGCGAATGTTTCGTAAACTTAAAGTTTCCTCTCGTGCAGAGATGGTTGCACAGCTTTTCGTGACAAAAACAAAACAACAGTCGCCAAGGGAAAAGCTATCTTCATTCACCTCTTTAGATTAACAGTCTTCATTAATGCAATTCCCCTTCGTGAATTGACGTGACTCAAACGCGATCGCTTTTTAGGTTCATCAGGAGAGATCGAGATAATTAAGCTTTTTTACCTACTGATTGATCTAAGATCTAAAAATAAATCTAAAAATAACAGAATTTTAAGCTACTCATTTTATGGTTAAGTCTCTTCTACCTCCTTCAGATCGCGCATCAGCAAATATATCCGATCCTGAAACTAAAACTGTTGCCCTCGATGTGGGAGGGATGAAATGTGCGGGGTGCGTTAAAGCGGTAGAAAGACAACTTGAGCAAAATTCAGCAGTGGTGTCAGCCTGTGTGAACTTAATTACCGAAGTGGCGGTAGTGAAGTATCAAGCTGCCAATATTACTCCAGAAACCTTAGCGGAGAAATTAACTAAAACAGGGTTTCCCAGTAAGTTACGGGAAAGCGATCGCAGTATCTATCAAATCGCTCAGTCAAATCAAGCCAAGCGGCAGCAGCAAGAGCAACAGTGGACTCAAGAATTAATTACCGCCACGGTGTTGTTAGTTTTTTCCAGTATTGGTCACCTACATCATTTGGGGTTGCCTGTCATAGCTTTGTTAAGCAATATTTGGATTCACTTTGGTTTGGCGACTTTAGCTTTATTAATTCCAGGGCGATCGCTAATTGTTGACGGTTGGCGTAGTCTTGCTCAAGGAATGCCAAATATGAATACCCTGGTGGGGTTAGGCACGGTTAGCGCCTATTTAGCTAGCTGTTTTGCCCTGTTTTTGCCTAGTTTGGGTTGGGAATGCTTTTTTGATGAACCAGTCATGTTGCTGGGCTTTATTTTGCTGGGGCGTACTTTGGAAGGAAAAGCCCGTAATCGAGCTTCTACTGCTTTAGAAAAGCTGGTGATGTTACAACCGCCTATTGCTCGTTTAATCGGCAAAAAAGAAAACTCCGAGACGATTGAAATACCTGTAGAACAGGTTAAACCTGGGGAATGGTTGCGCGTCTTACCAGGGGAGAAAATCCCCGTAGATGGCATTGTGATTACAGGGGAAACAACCGTCGATGAGGCGATGTTGACAGGGGAATCTGTAGCAGTGGTTAAAACAAGCTTGGATCTAGTGCGGGCGGGAACGATCAATCAGTCTGGAGTAATTACTGTTGAAATAACGGGTATTGGTCAAGATACCACTTTGGCTAAGATTATTAACTTAGTAGAAGCTGCCCAAACTCGCAAAGCCCCAGTGCAGCAGCTAGCAGACACGATCGCAGGTTATTTTGCTTACGGAGTAATGGCGATCGCTACTATCACTTTTCTGTTCTGGTATTTTCTGGGGACAAATCTTTGGGATTCGGTATTAACGAGTGACCTCCATTCCCTAAATATGCCCATGACAGGAATGGCAGAAATAAGCCTAACCACTTCTCCTCTACTGCTTAGTCTCAAATTGGCGATCGCAGTTTTGGTCATTGCCTGTCCTTGTGCTTTAGGTTTGGCTACGCCGACAGCGATTTTAGTGGGAACTAGCATCGGCGCAGAATCGGGCATTCTTATTAAAGGCGGTGATGTTTTAGAGCGAGTCCAGCAGCTAAATACCTTAGTGTTTGATAAAACTGGCACTCTAACTATTGGTCAACCCCAAGTTACGGAATGCAGGCCTCTTAGTGAGCTTACTGCGCAACAACTACTCCAGATCGCTGCCTCCATTGAAAGCGGTAGCAATCATCCCTTAGCTAAGGCAATCATTACCGCAGCACAGCAACAAGATCTAACTCTACTCGACACCAGTGATTTTGCCACAGTCATTGGACAGGGAATGTCGGCGATGGTTGCGGGGCAACAAGCATATTTAGGTAATCGAGAATGGTTGCTTAACAACGGCATTAAAATCGATCAACAGCAAGAATCTCAGGCTCAATCTTTAGCAAAATCAGGTAAAACAGTGATTTATCTGGCATATCAAGGTATTTTACAAGGTTTAATCGCCCTTGAAGATAGTTTACGCCCTGATGCAGCAGCAACTGTTAAACAACTACAATCCTTGAATTTAGATACGGTGTTGCTCACAGGCGATCGCCCAGAAGTCGCCCAAGCGATCGCCCAAAAGCTCAAGATTAGCCAAGTTTTCTCCGAGGTTAAGCCAGCAGAAAAAGCGCAGATAATTCAATCTTTTCAGCAAGATAACCAAACAGTAGCTATGATCGGTGATGGGATTAATGACGCTCCAGCCTTGGCTCAAGCAGACGTGGGCATATCTCTTCAGGGTGGGACAGATGTAGCGATCGCCACGGCAGATATTGTGCTAATGCAGAATCAACTACAAGACGTAATTAAATCCCTGGAACTAAGTCGCGCTACGGTTAATAAAATCAAGCAAAACTTAGCCTGGGCTTTAGCCTACAATGTCTTGGCAATTCCCCTTGCAGCAGGGGTTTTGTTGCCTCAATATGGTGTGCTGTTATCCCCAGTGGGGGCAGCAGTGGCAATGGCATCAAGCTCTTTGATTGTCGTGACCAATTCTCTGTTGTTGAATAAAGCAGGAGGCAGAAGGAACAATCATGAAAATATATCAATTACAGAATATTGATTGTTGATTGTTAATTATTGAATGTTGAATAATAAATAAATGAAATATACAATTTATTAGTATTTAAAATAATGCAGGACTTTTTTCAGAACGTTTCTCGCTATCCCCGCTATCTTATTAGCTTTTCTTTAGGTATTTTTTGGTTTTTCCTCCAACAGCTAAAACCTTTTCTCAAAAATCCCGTGACAGCGATCGCTTTAGTGGGTTTTTTGTCGGAGGCTTCTCTCTTTTGTACCTAACTCTAGAAGCAATGCTGGGTATTAGTTAGTCATGATTCCAATTCACGATGAGAATCCTACCTACAGCACGCCAATTGTAGTTTATGCTTTAATTGCCATCAACGTGGTGGTTTTTATCCACCAAATAACTTTGGGTGCTGGATTAGATGGTTTTTTTCAACTTTATGCCACAATTCCTCAACAGTTGAGCGCTAGTTTTGATGGTATACCTACTAATCAACCCGTACCAGAGATTTTAACTTTAATTACCTCCCAATTCCTTCACGGAGGCTTGATGCATATTGCAGGAAATATGCTCTTTCTCTGGACTTTTGGCGACAATATCGAACACGATTTAGGTCACTTTAAGTTTCTCTTTTTTTATCTAGCCTGCGGAGTCTTAGCTGGTTTGACTCATTGGTTTTTTGCCATGCAGTCAGGCGTACCTACGGTGGGAGCAAGTGGCGCGATCGCAGGAGTCATGGGAGCATACATAATCAAGTATCCTAGAGCCAAAATTGTCACTTTACTGCCGTTATTTATAATTTTTACCACGGTACGCATTCCCGCGATCTACTTCCTTGGCTTTTGGTTTGTTCAGCAGGCATTTAGCAGCGTGGCATCATTAGGAATGCCCGCCTCGGCTGGAGTTGCCTACTGGGCGCACTCTGGGGGCTTTATCTTTGGCGCAATTTTGGGTCCGATGTTAGGTTTAATGAGCGATCGCCAATAAATTTATTATCTCCGTGATTAATTAGGTAGAAAATATAAAGTAATGAAAAAAGCAAAATTAACCACTAAAGATGAGCAAATTGGTAAATGGCGATGTGTTTCAGGTTGTGGTGCTTGTTGTAACCTTGACCCCGAAGAACGACCAGATTTAGAGGAGTATCTCTCACCAAAGGAGTTGGAAACATATCTCAGTATGGTGGGGGAAGATGGCTGGTGTATTAATTACGACCATGACCATCGTCAGTGCCAAATATATGAGCAGCGTCCTCGTTTTTGTCGAGTGCAGCCAGATAACTTCCAATCCATGTTTGGCATTGAGCCAGTAGAATTTAATAAATTTGCGATCGCCTGTTGTCAAGAGCAGATTACTGGTGTTTATGGAGTAGAAAGCCCAGAACTAAAGCATTATCATCAAGAAACTACTCAGAATTAGAATTCTGCCCTTAAACACTTCAACTTTTCAGGAAGTTGACCAATTCTTCTAATTTAGACCAAGCAGCGCCACTACTGATAATTTCTTGGGCAATGGTAAACCCTTGAACGTAATTTCCCAAAGGTACAAGTTCTCCCACCTGTAGAGCGAGAGCAGCGTTGAGAGCAACTGCATCCTGCTGTGCCTTTGTTCCCTTCCCCTGAAGTACATTGCGTAAAATTGCGGCATTTTCTTCCACATCTCCACCTTTTAATTCGCTCAGGGATGCAGGTTTTAAGCCCAATGTTTGGGGATTAATGGTATCAAGTCTAATTTTTCCCTGGTTAACTATCATTAAATCGGTAAGATCTCCTAATCCTGCTTCATCTAGCTTTTCTCGACCGTGCAGAGCGATCGCTTTTTTAATCCCCAACAGATTTAAAGCTTCTGCCATACTATGAATAAACTTACTGTCATAGACTCCAATAACTTGTCCTGTAGGACAAAGAGGATTAACTAGTGGTCCTAAAAGATTAAAGATTGTCCTGATTTTTAGAGTGCTGCGTAAAGGGGCGATACTTTTCATGGCAGGATGCCAGCCACGAGCAAACAAAAAGGTAACTCCAACATTTTCTACTGCTGCGATGACTTTCTCTGGAGAAGCCGTTAAATCGACTCCTAGATATTCCAAAACATCTGCCGAACCCACTTTACTAGAGGCGGAGCGATTACCATGCTTAGCCACTTTAATACCCGCTGCTGCCGCCACGAAGGCAACGGCTGTAGAAATATTAAAGGTAGATGAACCGTCGCCTCCTGTGCCACAGGTATCGATTACAGGAACAGCATATTTGCTTAACTGTTGTTGCCGAGACTGATTTTTTAATACCTGTGCCATCCCTGCTAATTCGCTAGCAGATACTCCCTTAGCTTGAATAGCTGCCAAGATTGCCCCAGATATGACTTCAGGAATTTGCGCTGTTAACCATCCCTCCATTAGTTGTGAAGCTTGAGACTGGGAAAGAGATTGATTATCTAGTAGCTGTTGCAGCAAACTACTGAAATCTAGAGATTTTTGATTATTCATGATTGTTTTGGCGAATTTAACCGAATTTCTCGCACTAGATACAGAAGAAGATTTACAATTAGAAACAATATTCTTTTTAGCTAAATTTGCTGAAAAATAAATTTAATCCATGAAACATTTTCTCCGACTAAGCGCACTTTTGTTGCTGCTAATTCTCTTAATTTTTCCTGTTCCTGCTATAGCTGGCAGTTCGTCTGCTGTAACTCCCTCCACCTATAGCGAATCTGATTTAATCAATAAAGACTTTTCGGGGAAAGTCTTGCAGAGCGTAGATTTTGCCCGAGTCGATTTGGCAGAAGCAAACTTCAGCAACGCAGATATTCGAGGAGCAGTATTTAATGCTTCTAATTTAGCAGGGGCTAATCTCTCTGGAGCAGATTTTAGCTATGGTTTTGGCTATTTGACTAATTTTGATGGTGCAGACTTGACGAATGCCAATTTTCAGGAATCGATTTTGTCTTTCTCTACTTTTAAAGATGCAATTATAAACGGAGCAGATTTTACTTTTGCTGTCTTAGAAAAGTGGCAGGTCAAACAACTTTGTGAAAAGGCAACGGGAGTAAATCCGCAAACTGGAGTAGATACTCGCGAATCACTAGGATGTAAATAGCTTTTGATGCGCAAATAGCTAACTAGATATAAGATATTAGCGATCGCTGTCCTGAAAAACAATCAGGCTTATGAGGTGTAATCTAATACTCTGACTAAAGTTTGATCATTTTTTAAGTAAGATTTTTTAACTTCAAAGCGATCGCTTCCTACCTGAGCAACTTTTAAATCTGCTGCTAAGGTTAAAAACTCTTCTACGGGAGCTAAATCGCAGTCTTTTTTACTAGCTACAGCAGTACGATAGTGAGTAGGAATTACCATCCTTGGGTTGAGAATTTTGACGACTTTTCTTGCTTCTTGAGGATTGTAGGCTTTGATTCCCCCTCCTACAGGAGTTAACAGAATATCTGCACCACTTAGAAGAATTTTATCTTCTGTTTCTAAAGCCCCAGCAGCACCACCCAAATGCAGTATATCGACTCCTCCTTGAGTCCAGCGCCAGGCAATATTATTGCCAAATCTTCGACCAGCCTCGCGATCGTGGGCAAGAGAAAATCCTTGAAACTTAATACCTTTAAAGTTATGTACGCCTCGCTGGCTGATAACCTCAGGATTTCCTTTGACTGAATTGATTGCTCCTTCATCTGTGAGAAAGCTACTAACCAAAACTACATCTGGCTGCAAGTCGGGTAGAGTGTATCCAGCAGTGCAGCCAGCAGCTTGATAGGGATTAACTAATATCTTTAAACCATTGCCTGTAAAAAGGAAGCAGGTGTGTCCTAGATATTGGATTGTGACTCCATCTGAATCTTGAGCCATAGCTGGAAGGCGATCAATCCAGCCTAAAGAAATCGCCGTTGCGATCCCGATCCCACCATCACGGATTAACTGTCGCCGTTTCATATCTTTACTTGACCCAAAGATTTTAAAAAATTACGTAATAATGATTTGCCATGATCTGTCAAAATGCTTTCGGGGTGAAACTGCACTCCCTGAAGATGATGATAGTCTCGATGTCGCACTCCCATAATGCTTCCGTCTTCTACCCAAGCAGTAATTTCTAAAGTGTCGGGAATAGTCTCAGGCTCAATTACTAAGCTGTGATATCTTGTGGCGGTAAAAGGTGAATCTATCCCTGCAAATATTCCCTGATTTTGATGATGTATAGCGGAAGTTTTACCATGCATCAATACTGGCGCTAAGATAATTTTCCCCCCAAAAACTTGACCAATACTTTGATGACCCAAACAAACCCCCAAAATAGGAATTTCTGAACCAAATTTTTCAATTAACTGAAGCGAGATCCCAGCATCTTCGGGACGACCTGGGCCTGGAGAAATTAAAATACCGTCAGGTTTTAATTGAGCAATTGTCTCAATGTCGATCGCATCATTACGATAAACGCGAATATCCGCTGCCACTGGCAATTCTTGAGCTAGTTCACCCAAATATTGCACCAAATTATAGGTAAAGCTATCGTAATTATCAATAACTATAATCAAGTTAAATCTCCATTACATCATAAGCATAATACGCTGAAACAATGGCGGTAGCAAGATGCAGGTGGCAACAATAACCGCGGCGATCGCACTAATCAAAACTGCTCCAGCAGCACAATCCTTAGCTATCTTAGCCAATTCATGATAGCTTTGCTTAACCGTTAAATCTACTACCGCTTCAATTGCTGTATTAATTAATTCTAAAACCATAACTACAGCACAAGTCATGGCGATAATTGCCATTTCCACAGCTGATACCTGTAACCAAGCCCCCATGCTTAAGGCGAAGATACCGACAAAGGTATGAATCCGAAAATTTCTTTGAGTAGCAAAGGCGTACGTCACCCCCGCCCAAGCATATTTAAAGCTCAAAAACAAGTTGGGAGCGACCTGCCAGGCTAAGTCACGAATTATTTTTTGATTCGATTTAGATTCTGGGGCAGTAGGAGCAATAGTAGAAGATTTCATAGTTATATTTAATATAAACTGCGTTGGATTGGCTCTTTTGCTCGATTCAATCATGGCGACAGATACAATTGTAGTCCGTATATGTACTTAATTTATAACGTCATCATAACTCAAGGTTTATAAATTGAAATGTTCAGATTAGACAGTCTAAAATTGTGTAAAACTTGGTAATTCATCGAATTTGAGAGCATTTAAAGAATAAATTAATTCTTTTTGTTGACTTAACATTTGCTGTAAACTCTCATCATCAGGGTGATCCCAGCCGAGCAGATGTAGCAACCCGTGGGTCGATAACCAAGCTAATTCCACTTTTAAAGGATGTTTTTGCTCTTTGGCTTGTCTCATCGCCGTATCTAAAGATATGATTATGTCTCCTAAATATAAAGGCTCTGTCAACTCGGCAGGAAGAATTATATCTGTCTCGGTACTGGCAAATGCTAAAACGTCAGTTGGTTGGTCTAGGCGACGATATTGATGGTTATATTGTTGAATTTGGCGATCGTCTGTTAATTTTAAGCTCAGTTCGCAATCTTGAGGTATGTCAATAGTTTGATTTAAAAAGTTCAGCCAATTTTGAAACCAACCGACCCAATCAACTGATTTCACCTGATTTAAGTCTGCTGGGGCTAAATTACCCAGATAATCATTTTCGACATAAATCTCGCTATTTATAGATTGTCCTACAGCTACATTCATCTTGTGGTTATGGTTTGGTTAAATAAGCTAGTCCGACCAAAAGACCGACTAAACCGACTGTAGTGAGGAAAAAATGCCACAGGGATTGTCTTCCCTTGCGAACCATGTTTCTCATTGCCAATTTAATATAGCTATCTTTTGGCTTAGTTTCTCCTGATTCGGGTATTTCATTTTGTCTCGGTTTAGAGGTAGATTCTGCCATGTTTAAAATAATTAAAATAGTTTGAGTAGTTTAAGATTTGTTTCGGTAATTTAAATTCATGATAGTACTTGAACACCCAAAAAACACAGAAATCCACTAGCTAAAGGAACAGTCAGATTGTCTATTCCTAGCTTAGAAAAAGCCTCAGCAACTGTGGCGACGAAGGCAACCACTACAGCAATTGTCCATGTCTGCCAGTTATTACCCTCTACGGGCAAAAGAATTGCTCCTGTAACGATTAAAGCTGCTCCTATCATCGCCCCAGAGCCTTCCCAACTTTTAGTAATTTCACCGATCTGATACTTGTGTTGACCAAAACGTTGTCCAATAATTGCAGCCATCCCGTCGCCCCACGCCATCACTAAGATCCCGATGACTGCGTACTGGGGGGTATCGACCCAAAAATAAGCAGCTAAAATACCCATACTGAGGGCATAGAATAAAGTGCCAAAGCTTCTGCGTCCCACACTTTCAATGCTAGGAAGGATGGGGATGAGATAAGATAGAATGGCGATCGCCGCAGCGATGATTGCAGCAGTTACAATTACTGCACGAGAAATATCTAGCCACCACGCCAGCAGGATAACGTTGCCACTGCCGATATGAACCACCTTGCGAGTTAGTTCAGGATCGTTGGTAATGACGCGGCTCAATATTTCAGCGACAAACACAAGTAGCGCCAGATAAACAAAGACAACTCCTAAAGGAAGGGCAAGATTAACTAGAGTATGGTTCAACCAAAGCGATTCTGGGTAGCTCATGAATATTGCTCATACATATAGAGAATAGAAAAAATAGTTAGGCTAGATAGCTGAAAATCTAGTAGTCTGACCAATAGTACCAAAGAGCAATTCTTAAACTCAAAAAATTTCTCCCAAGGAATTTAACTTTCCGAAACTATGATTAGCGGTGGATTTTGCTAATTGCCACAAAACTCTTGTCAGTTATATGCTCAGGAAAAAACTCTGCATCATCTTGATCGTAATTATAGGAATTACCTCAACTGTTTTGCCCGTTAGCGCAGCACAGCTGCCCTTTGTTCAAGATATAGCAATCTATTCTCGCTTGCTCCGTCAGGTGCAAGAAAACTCACTTAATTCTGCCTGTATTCGTTTAGATGGACGCTGTTTATTTAAGCTATCTGCCACCGATTCTGAATTATTGGGTGACAGAATTAATGAAATTCAAAAGCGTTTTGCCCAAGTAAGTGCCGACTCTTTAGCCGTTCCCGATAGCCAAATCGAAGTTACTGTCAAACCAAACGGCAATTTACAAGACTTATATATAACTGTTGGCGATCGCTCTGAACGTTTATTTACCGTTACAAATATTGATGCTGAGGCTAACGATGTTGGTGTTCCCGTAAGGACGCGACAGCTTGAATTTGCCATTGAGCAGGGTTTACAAACAGCCAAAAAGAGCGATCGCCCCAATATTTGCGCCAGCAGGTAGTTATTGGATTTTGTATTTTGTTTGTTGTCTGGCTGGTTAATTTTCCTCTAGATCGAAAAGTTAGAGCCTTACGCAAGTCAGCGAAAAAACTTGCCCCCACCTCAAAACTGAAAACTCTCTCTATTACAGATCAGTTAGCTCAACGTCAAAAATGGAATCTAACTGAAATTCAATTTCGGCTGCTGCAACTAACTCAGATCTTAATCTGGAGTGGTGGAGCTTTAGGAATTTTGAATCTTTATCCTCAAACGCGGATCATTCCTTTTTTACTGATTGCTAGTTTGCGAATTCCTTTTCGGATCGGCATGATCGTCTTTATTGTCTATTTTTTGGTTCGGTTGACCTATTTTCTGATTGCCAAAATCAGCGCAGCAGCAATTGATACTCAGTCTAGCGATCTAAAAGTTAATCAGCGAGGTAAGTTACGTATCAATACTACCACCAGAATTTTGCGTAGCACAGTAACTATTATCTGGGTGGGAGTAGGTATCCTCGCAGCTTTTTGGATCAATGGGGTTAATCTAGCACCATTATTAACTGGCGCAGGTATTTTTGGCTTAGGTCTATCCTTAGCTTCTCAAAACTTGATTAAGGACGCGATCAACGGTTTTATAATTATCTGGGACGATCGCTATGCTGTGGGCGACGTAGTTGATATTGGCACGGTTGGTGGTCTGGTAGAAAATATTAATTTACGCATTACTCAGCTAAGAGATGCGGAAGGGCGATTGATTACTATCCCCAATAGTGCAGTGGAGATTGTGTCAAACCGCTCTAGTCAGTGGTCTAGAGCAGATCTGATTATTCCTGTAGCATATCAAACAGACATTGACTGCGCTTTAGAAGTAATCGAGCAAGTAGCTCAAGCCCTAACTGAAGATTGTCAATGGAGCGATCGCATTTGGGAGTTTCCTCAAGTTTTAGGTGTAGATCAATTTAGCGATCGCGGAATTTTAATTCGAGTCTGGATTAAAACCGAACCACTACAGCAATGGGATGTCGCCAGAGAATTTCGTCGTCGAGTTAAAATTGCTTTTGATCGAGCGGGTATTCCAATTCCCATTCCCCAACAGCAAATCTTATTTGACCAGAAAAAGGCCTTGAACAAGATTAACAATATCGAGCAAAATTAACTTTATTTACCCAATCTACAAATAGGAGCGATCGCTTTTGATTGAGATAATAAATATTTGGCAACTTAATCATCTAGTTTGCCGTCATAATCCACATCACACGCTATTTATCTTTCCTAAATTTTTGTCACTTCGATATGTTTCAGCAATTATTTAGCTTATTTAATATACCTAAGACTTATTATCGTCGGTTTATCTACGCATTTACTGCTTTTCTCGTCAGCATCAGTATTAATCTAGTTCAGGCTCAACCTAGCTTTGGTATTTCTTGGATTGACTTAATTAAAAGCGGGATTCAAGTTGTCCAAATCTCAAATATTTCCAAGGCTCAGGAAGTAGAATTGGGAAATCGATTAATCAAGAGTTAATTAGCTCTGGTCAGGCAACAATATACCGTAATCAATCAATTGAAGACTACGTTACTCAGATTGGTCAGCGACTAGCAAAAACCAGTCAGCGTTCAGACATTCCTTATACTTTTCAAATAGTTGATGATGATGGTATTAATGCTTTTGCCACGATGGGTGGCTATGTCTACGTTAATAAGGGATTAATTGCAGCAGCAGATAATGAAGCAGAATTAGCTAGTGTCATTGGGCATGAAATTGGACATATTGCCGCTCGTCACAGTATCGAACACATGCGGGAGAGCGCTGTCAAACAGGGATTGCTCTCCGCAGCAGGTTTAGATCGTAGTGATGCTGTACAGATTGGTGTAGAACTAGCTGTTAGTCGTCCTAATGGTCGCTCTGATGAATTGGAAGCCGATCGCTTTGGTTTAAATAATATGACCAAGGCACAATATGCTCCTGTAGGCATTTTGGGCTTCATGCAAAAATTATTACAAGTTGGTGGCTCTACTCCTAGTTTTTTAAACACCCATCCTGCTACTTCAGAGCGAATTAAAATCTTGAAAGAGCTGATCGACCCTCAAACTGCCAATATAGGGGATGGCTTGGATAATCGAGCCTATAAAAGTCGGATTAGTTCCTTATGATCTTTATGAAATCACCTTAATGGATACCTGGGTCAAGCTATTACGCCAACATAAAGCGATCGCGATCATTCGTTGTGATGATTTTGACTTAGCTTATAATATGGCTCAGGCGGTAGCAGCAGCAGGCATGAACCTGATTGAAATTACTTGGAATAGTGATCGCCCAGCACAGTTAATTAGTCAACTACGAGAAGAGTTACCTCACTGCACGATTGGCACAGGAACTATTTTAGACGCAAATCAGCTCGCTGCTGCGGTTGATGCTGGGGCGCAGTTTGCTTTTTCTCCTTGTTTTGATGCTCAACTATTAAAAACTTCTTTGTTGTGTCATAAAATTCCTTTTATTCCAGCCATATTTACTCCCACCGAAGCCGTAACTGCTTGGCAACAGGGAGCAAAAGTAGTCAAAGTTTTTCCCATTAAATCTTTGGGGGGCGCGGAGTATATAAAATGTTTACAACGTCCTTTGGGTCATATTCCGCTGATTCCTACTGGTGGTGTTACCGTAGAAAATGCTGTCCAAATGATCGATGCGGGAGCGATCGCCGTAGGTATTTCTAGTAGTCTATTTCCGAGTTTAGCGATCGCTAATCAACAATGGTCACACATCACTGAAAGAACTAGGATTATGCTAACTCAACTACAAACAACTAAATTATCATCTTTTGGCGATCGCTGATCGAATTAGAGCTTTTAAGCCTTAGCCTTAATTAAAGCTACATCAATGCGAGATTTATCTGGTTGAGTAATTTCGGCTTTAATATCAGGACCAAAAAACTTTTCGATTTGTTCGTGTCTTTCTTGCCAATCTGATAAGGAGAAAAAAGGTGAATAATATTCCATCAGCAGAGTATAAGCACCATCTCTAGATTGCTCTTGAATACCTGACAAGATCGGTCTTTCTTCATCTGTAGGGCTAAGACCAAACTTGGCTAAACAATCGTCTAAATGAGCTTCTTGTCCATAGCGAAAACGAGTTACATCTTTACGTAATTGCTCTTGAGTTGGGGTTGCTTGCGATCGCAATTCCTTCACTTCTGGAGTAGTTGGCACTGTATAAGGTACGGGCTTTAATTCTGATGCTTTAAGCGCCAAACCACCTAGCAACAGGGGAATTCCGTAAAAGAACCCTGCTAAATTAAGAGTATTCATCCCCACTGCATAAGCATAAAAGCCAACGATGGTTAAGATTCCCCCGACGGTTAAACCAACAGCAGCTAAGGGTATTTTTCGCAACATATTTAAAAAATTGTTTATATTTATCGATATTGTCTATTCTAAAGCTAATGGATACTCGAAAAAAATAAAATTAGCAAATTATGGACAAAGCAGATATTAAAGCCAGAATCGCCCAAATGAACTCTAAACGAGATTCTTTAGTTGAACTTTTGGAAAGACCAAATTTGGGAACATTAAGAATTGATGTCGATCAAGCTCTAGAAGAACTAGATGAATTAATCGAAGAATTTAATGAAACCTTTCCTGAAGAGAAGGTTTAATCTGTATTTATTGTCAGTCTGGTTAACGAGCAATTAACATCGATGAAAATTTATCAAGCAACTATTAAACAATTAGATCAAGTTGCTTTTCTCTTCAATCAATATCGCATTTTTTACCGTCAGCCAGCGGATTTAAAATCCGCCCAAAAATTTATTCGCGAACGTTTACAGCAGCAGGATGCAGTTATCTTTTTAGCCAGAGAAAATGAGCAGCCTGTTGGCTATACTCAGCTATTTCCTTCCTGGTCTTCTGTCTCAATGCAGCGAGTCTGGATTCTAAATGATTTGTTTGTGCTAAGGGAAAAGAGAAATCAGGGCATCGCCAAAGCTTTAATGAATAAGGCTAAAGATCATGCTATATCTACCAATGCTGTGAGAATTATCTTGGCGACGGAAGTAACCAACCAAATAGGGCAAAATCTATACGAATCAATGGGTTATCGTCATTTTGATGACTTCTATCACTACATGCTGTCGCTTGACTCTTAATTTAATTTGTGCAGCAATTCCCACCTGTTCGCCCTAATAGTCATAACTTGTTGAGAAAACCTAATAAAACTTGAATATTACAGCCTACATAGTGCCAAATTTTGCTAACTTCAAATTTAGCAATAAATAACTATTGGCACAGTGAAATACTTTTTTCTGAGTGATGGCTGGAATTACGATCGAGTTTGGGAATTTGGCGGATTATGGGATCAAGTTGACTGGGGACGCAAACCCGAAATTAAACGCCTTGATTGTGGCATTTTACAGCAGCAGGAAATCCTCTGGCTCTATGCCGTGGAAAATGAAGTGATCATGGTGGAAGTTAAGCCTAAACAAGAGCTACAGGAAAGCTCAAATATTGGGCAGGTAGTACTTAAAAGACTTATTAGCGCCGAACAAGTGATTGAAATTTTGCACCAGGCTGAATCAGTTTTTAATTCTGCTACTAGAAAACATATAACAATCTAACTACAAATATTCAGAACCACTATTTTGTTACAAAATTTAACTTTTGTCGATAAAACAAGATAGTTCTTGCAATAGTTTCTAACAATAGTTACACTTCTTTAAATAACAGTAATTTCAAGGAACTCCTGAACTAGCTCAATTTTTTGCACCACTATTATCAGATTTTTCTATAGAAGGGCAGAGATTGTGGCGTACATACAAATTACAAAATAAGAGTCAACTTTAGCATTACTATTTTATTAGTAATGTTGACCAACATTATTTGGTCTTACCTAAACAAATTATTTAATCAATAGGAGGGGTGTAGTCTATGGGACTACCTTGGTATCGAGTTCATACAGTCGTCCTGAATGATCCAGGCAGACTAATATCGGTTCACCTAATGCACACTGCTTTAGTAGCAGGTTGGGCGGGTTCGATGGCTTTATTTGAGCTAGCAACCTTCGACCCTAGTGATGCTGTCTTGAACCCCATGTGGCGACAGGGAATGTTTGTTTTACCTTTTATGGCACGTTTGGGCGTTGACACCTCTTGGGGTGGTTGGAGCGTAACTGGTGAAACTGGTGCAAGTGCAGGCTTTTGGTCTTTTGAAGGTGTGGCGATCGCCCATATCGTGCTTTCTGGCTTACTGTTTTTAGCAGCAGTATGGCACTGGGTATACTGGGATTTAGAATTATTTGTCGATCCTCGCACTGGTCAGCCAGCCTTAGATTTACCAAAAATGTTCGGGATTCATTTATTCTTATCTGGATTACTTTGCTTTGGTTTTGGAGCATTCCATCTCACAGGCTTGTGGGGACCAGGAATGTGGGTTTCCGATGCCTATGGCTTAACTGGTCACGTTCAAGGTGTTGCGCCAGAATGGGGACCTGCGGGGTTTAATCCCTTTAATCCTGGTGGTGTTGTAGCTCACCACATTGCTGCTGGTGTAGTTGGTATTATTGCTGGTTTATTTCATCTCAGCGTTCGTCCTCCAGAGCGACTATACAAAGCATTGAGAATGGGGAACATTGAAACTGTTCTATCCAGCAGTATTGCTGCGGTATTTTTTGCTGCTTTTGTGGTTACAGGAACTATGTGGTACGGAAATGCAACAACTCCTGTAGAACTTTTTGGTCCAACTCGTTATCAATGGGATCAAGGCTATTTTAAACAAGAAATTCAGCGTCGTGTTGAAACTGCTATGGACGATGGTTTAACTCGTTCTGAAGCCTGGTCGACAATTCCTGAAAAATTAGCCTTTTATGACTATGTTGGTAACAGCCCCGCTAAAGGTGGTCTGTTCCGTACAGGCTCAATGGATAGTGGTGATGGTATTGCTCAAGAATGGTTAGGACATGCAGTATTTACTGATGGTGAAGGTCGTGAATTAAGCGTTCGTCGGATGCCCAATTTCTTTGAAACCTTCCCTGTTATTTTGACTGATGCTGATGGCGTGGTTCGCGCTGATATTCCTTTCCGTCGTGCAGAATCTAAACTCAGTGTTGAACAAGGCGGTGTAAACGTCGCCTTCTATGGTGGCGCATTGGACGGTCAAACCTTTGATGATCCTGCTACTGTCAAAAATATGCACGTAGATCTCAATTAGGAGAAGCGTTCGATTTTGACACTGAAACTTTAGATTCTGATGGTGTATTCCGTACTAGTCCTCGTGGTTGGTTTACTTTCGGTCATGCTGTGTTTGCACTCTTCTTTTTCTTTGGTCATATTTGGCATGGTTCTCGTACACTGTACCGAGACGTATTTGCTGGAGTTGACCCTGATCTAGAAGAAGAACAAGTAGAGTGGGGATTCTATCAGAAAGTGGGTGACAAATCTACTCGTGCTACAAAAGGAGCATAATAACGATTAACTAGCTATTTTCTAGCTGGGAATTTCAGGGAAGACAAATTGCTTATTTAATTACCTTCCCTGAAATCATTGAGACAATGTAACTGGAAAACCACTTCAGTTCTTTTGTTGGTAAAATATTAAGTAAAATACTTTAGGAATTTCAATTATGGAAGCTGTTGCATACATTTTGGTTTTAGCTATGGCAATTTCAGTTCTTTTCTTTGCGATCGCTTTTCGCGAACCACCTCGGATTGAAAAATAAGCTTAAGAAAATAATTAAGTATTATTAAGAACTATACATTTCTGAGTCTTTTTTAATTATGGTCTGTTGCAAGACAAACTATGATATTAAAAATGGCTCAGATTTGTTGTTTATAAACAATTTATTGTCAGTAACCATAATATTAAAAAAATCAATGCACTGTCCCAATTGCCAACATACAGAGAGTAGAGTACTAGAATCTCGTTCTACGGAAAGTGGGCAAAGTATTCGTCGTCGCCGAGAATGTTTGAATTGTAAACAGCGTTTTACAACTTACGAGAGAATTGAATTAATTCCCATTACTGTTATCAAAAAAGATGGTAGTAGAGAATCCTTTGATCGAGCAAAATTGCTGCGGGGAGTCTTGAGGGCTTGTGAAAAAACTCAAGTTTCTTATCAGAAGGCGGAGGTGATTATTGATAATATCGAAGCCAAACTCCAGCAAAATTCAGGTAAAGAATTTAGTAGTAGCGAGATTGGGGAATTAGTTTTACACAATTTGCGTTACGAAAATGAAGTAGCTTATATACGCTTTGCCTCTGTTTATCGAAAATTTCAAGGAATTAAAGATTTTGTTGAGACTTTAAATCATTTGCAAAATGAAAATGCGCAAGATTCCGAGCCAAAAATCTGGAATGGTTCTCAAGGCGCAAGTTCATCTACAGCTACTGCTGACTGCATTTCCTAAATTAATACTTAAGTAAAAAAAATTTCCGCTCAGACCAATAAAAAGTTACAATGGTATAATGCTATCTTGCCCACAAAAAAGAAGCGTTTCAGTAGCAAAGTGTTTAATTGAGGTAATTTTATGACCTCTGACTCTTTCTTAGTTACTCGAATATCTATCGAATGTAGGTACAGACTGCACGATAAGTAGGTGAGTGTACATTAAACAGGAGGCTCATCCCATCAAAAAAGTAAGGAAATAACACAAGGACATCTAATCCATATGGTCAATCAGCAAGCAAACAGCACTAAAGATATTGGTTTTACTCACGAAGATTTCGCTGCACTCCTAGACAAATACGATTATCACTTTAGTCCAGGAGATATAGTTGCAGGAACAGTTTTCAGCATGGAACCAAGAGGAGCTTTGATTGACATTGGTGCGAAAACTGCTGCTTACATTCCGATTCAGGAGATGTCTATTAATCGAGTTGACAACCCCACAGAAGTTCTCCAAGCGGACGAAACCAGAGAGTTTTTCATCTTAACTGATGAAAACGAGGATGGACAACTAACTCTTTCAATCAGACGTATTGAGTACATGCGTGCTTGGGAAAGAGTCAGACAACTACAGCAAGAAGATGCTACTGTGCGCTCCAATGTTTTTGCTACTAACCGTGGTGGTGCTTTGGTTAGGATTGAAGGACTACGAGGCTTTATTCCAGGTTCTCACATCAGCGCCAGAGAAGCCAAAGAGGATTTAGTAGGAGAAGATCTACCGCTAAAATTTTTAGAAGTTGACGAAGAACGTAATCGACTTGTTTTAAGCCATCGTCGTGCTTTAGTGGAGCGCAAGATGAATGGTTTAGAAGTAGGTCAAGTAGTCAAAGGTTCTGTACGCGGGATCAAGCCTTACGGTGCGTTTATTGACATTGGTGGAGTTAGTGGATTACTCCACATCTCGGAAATCTCTCACGATCATATTGATACACCTCATAGTGTATTTGGAGTCAATGACGAATTGAAAGTAATGATTATTGACCTAGATGCAGAAAGAGGTCGGATCTCGCTTTCTACGAAGCAATTAGAGCCAGAACCAGGTGACATGCTCAAAAATAGAGATATAGTATTTGAGAAAGCTGAAGAGATGGCAGAAAAATATCGTCAGAAGCTACTAGCCGAAGCTGAAGGTGTCACTTTAGAAGAGATACAGGCTGAACAAGCAGTATCAGATGAAGAAACAGAAACATCAGCAGAATTTGTTGATGAGGCAGCAGATGAATCCGTAGCTGAAGACTCATCTGATTCATCTGAAGAATGGTAGGAGCGACATCGGAAGAGTAGAGCGAAAGAAACTCTATTAAGGGATGTTCTAGAGAGAGTCAAACTCTCTCTATTTTTTTAGTTAGTTACTTGAGCGAAAAAAAATTGATCTATGTCCATTGCGATGCCTTCGGCTAGTTTCACAATCGCCTGTAAAGATGTAAGATTCGATGATATAACTGCAATTATCTTTGATAAAGACGGTACTCTGGAAAATTCTGGAGCATATTGGCGCTTAGTTGGCTCGGAAAGAGCGCGCTTAATCGATGCTCAAATTCCTGGGGTGGGTGAGCCTTTGATGATGGCGTTTGGGATCATGGATGATATTTTAGACCCTCAAGGCTTAATGGCAGTGGGCAGTCAAAAAGAGAATGAAATTGCTGCTGCTGCTTATATTGCCGAAACTGGTAGAAGCTGGTACGAATCTAGAAAAATTGCCAAGTCAGTTTTTAGCGAGGTATCTGAATCAAAATATCTGACTAAAACAGCAAAATTAGCGCCTCTATATGATGATGTTCAAGAAACTCTAGATTCTCTTGGCAACAAAGGATTGAAAATTGGTATTTTGTCTGCGGACTCAACTAAGGAAGTAAAAAACTTTGTTAGCAATCATCAGTTGCAGGATTATATTCAACTTTGTTTGGGAAGCAACCAAGAAATCAGCAAGCCAGATCCCAGACTTTTTAGACAGGCTTGTGAAGCTTTAAAAGTAGCTCCAGAACAAACTTTGATGGTGGGAGATACTGAGGTTGATATGGCTATGGCAAAAACCGCTAAAGCCGCTGGCACAATTGGTATTCGCCGTCATCAAATACGACTAGATTTAGCAGACGTTGAAATTGACACTTTACTTAAAATTCAAGCTTTATAATTCTTAAAATAACTTGTATGATGTTCAGGGTGAGGGCAAGAATCAGGAGCTAGCGTTTTCTGTATTAAGAATAATTTTAGTAGTACTGACAATCAAGACTCAATCTGGTTATAACGCTTTGGAAATATCATATTTTTGACTCAATTTTTCTTACTTACCCTGGTATTATGTTTTTTAACGATTATAATGCTTGGTTTGATTGATCGCTTCGTTTGACAAAGTTTCTTAGAGGATTGCAAAAAATTGTCTAATAATTATTTATTCACTTCCGAATCAGTTACAGAAGGACATCCAGATAAAATCTGTGACCAAATCTCTGACGCTATTCTGGATGCTATCTTGGCTCAGGATTCTGCTAGCCGAGTGGCAGCCGAAGTGGTTGTTAACACTGGTTTGGTTTTGGTTACAGGAGAGATTACAACCAAAGCTCAAGTCAATTACGTAGATTTAGTTAGAAGCAAGATTGCTGAAATTGGCTATACCCATGCCGAAAATGGCTTTTCTGCCGATAGCTGTTCGGTATTAGTTGCACTTGATGAACAGTCTCCAGATATTTCTCAAGGTGTAACATCTGCCCAAGAACAAAGGGAAAATCTGAGTGACAGTGAGCTTGACCAAATTGGTGCTGGCGATCAAGGACTGATGTTTGGTTATGCCTGTAACGAAACTCCAGAATTGATGCCTATGCCCATTAGTTTGGCACATCGTATTTCCCGTCGGTTGGCTGAAGTACGTAAACAAGGAGATTTAACTTATCTGCGTCCTGACGGTAAGACGCAGGTTTCAGTTCAGTATGAAGATGGTAAACCAGTCGGAATTGATACTATTTTAGTCTCAACGCAACATACAGAGACTATTGATGATTTGTCCGACAATACTGCTATTCAAAAAAAGATTAAAGATGATCTTTGGTCTGTGGTAATTCAACCTACGTTTGCCAATCTTGATTTAAAACCTAATGATTGCACTCGTTTTTTGGTTAATCCTACAGGTAAATTTGTGGTCGGTGGTCCTCAAGGGGATTCAGGCTTGACTGGACGTAAAATTATTGTAGATACCTATGGTGGCTATTCTCGTCATGGTGGCGGTGCTTTTTCGGGAAAAGACCCTACAAAAGTTGACCGTAGTGCTTCTTATGCCTGTCGTTATGTTGCTAGCAATATTGTGGCAGCAGGTTTAGCCGATAAGTGCGAAGTACAGGTAAGTTACGCCATCGGTGTTGCTCGTCCTGTGAGTATCTTTATTGAAACTTTTGGCACAGCTAAGATTGCCGAGGATAGTTTATTAGACTTAGTTAAACAGCATTTCGAGTTGCGCCCTGCGGGTATCATCCAAACTCTTAATTTACGCAATTTGCCCCAAGAAAGAGGCGGGCGTTTTTATCAAGACGTAGCTGCCTATGGACATTTTGGTCGTACAGATTTAGATTTATCCTGGGAAAAACAGATAAAGCAGAACTGTTGAAAGATTTTGCTCTATCTAAAAGTGCAGGTTAACAATTACTGTTTGGAAATTAGAAAATAACTTGATATTTTGCCCTCTGCTTATCAATGCGGGGGGGTGATTTATTTATTAATAATTAAGAATTATTGCCAAAGAGAGTGAAGCTTGGCTGTTATTGCAGCAAGTCTTTCAATCGTTAGTACTCATTTGAACATCCGAAATAGCTTATGGATGGAATGATACGCAGGTTTTGATTGCCAAATAGTGCGATCGCACTTTAAAGATTGTCCAAAAAGATGTTTGTCTACTAACATTTCTTGTCAAACAGATAAAACTGCTTTTAATTCTCTGTTTAATAACGCTCCTAATTTTAAAATCAGACGTTTCTTGTCAACAGTTCTAAAATTTTCATTTCAACTGACTCACTGAAACCTCATTGCTCCATAATTGTGTTAGGAGTTCTAAGCTCCTTGAAAGTTGTCTAGATTAGAAATCAAAATAATTACAGTGTAATTACTTTGATTGAACACTATAAAACACCAGTTATTGATGTCTGATTCACAAGCGATTAACCAAGCCGTTGCCAATTTATACAATACCTATCCTTTCCCGCCCGATCCTCTTTCTGACTTAGAACCCCCTGGCTATAACTGGCGCTGGAGTTGGACAGCAGCCTATAGTTTTTGCACAGGAAAAAAACCCGCAACTCAAGATATTCGGATTCTCGATGCTGGTTGTGGCACAGGTTCTGGTACAGATTATCTGATTCATCAAAATCCTCAAGCAGAAGTAACGGCGATCGATCTAAGTGAAAAGGCGTTAGCAGTGGCAGAAGAACGCTGTAATCGTTCAGGAGTGATTGCTAAACATTCTAAGACAGTCAAGTTTTTCAACCTGAAACTAGAAGAGGCAATTCAGCTAGAAGGGGAGTTCGATTTTATCAACTGTGTGGGGGTGCTACATCATTTACCTGAACCTGACAAGGGTATAAAAGCATTGGCTCAAAAGTTAAAACCAGGCGGTATTCTACATATTTTCGTTTATGCTGAATTGGGACGCTGGGAAATTAGCCAGATGCAAAAAGCGATCGCACTTCTCCAAGGAAATAAACGGGGAGACTATCGCGATGGGGTAAAAGTAGGTAGGGAGATCTTTGCTAATTTACCTGAACATAATCGCCTTCTTCAGCAAGAAAAAAAACTATGGTCGCTGGAAAATCATCGGGATGAATCCTTTGCCGATATGTATGTCCATCCCCAAGAAATTGATTACAACGTAGAAACCCTATTCGATCTGATTGCCGCTTCAGGGTTAGATTTTGTTGGCTTTTCTAATCCTAAATATTGGCAGTTAGATAGACTCGTTGGTGAATCTGAAGAATTAATGTCTAGAGCAAAAGGATTGAGCGATCGCGCTTTATATCGTTTAATTGAATTACTAGACCCTAGTTTGACCCACTATGAGTTTTTCTTAAGCAAGCCATCTTTAGAACAAGAAGATTGGTCAGACGACACAGTATTGAGTCAAGCAATTCCTGGATGTAGTCCCTGTATGCAGGGTTTTCCTAGCCAAAGTTTTCTCGATTTTGAATATCAGATGGTGCATCTAACAGATGCCGAGTATCAGTTTATGCTGGCTTGCCACCAAAATATCGAGCAACAAGCCAGGGTTAGTGAGATTTTGACAAATTGTGAATTAGATTTAGCAGGAGTGCGATCGCTTTTTGAGCGACAGTTAATTATCTTAAGCAGTAATTAAACTCGGCGATTAGCTTAAGGGATATTGACAAAGTAAACATAAAGAATATTTCTAGTGGATTGCACGTTACTATTCCCCGTACAAGTGTTCATTATGCTTGGTGTTGAGTATTTTTGCTTTCTATATATTGGCGTAAAACCTTGTTAATTAGGGTTTTATACTGTTCTCCTTGAGCCTGAAACCACTGCTTCACATCTGGATCCAACTGTACTAAGTTTTGAGCTTGGTTTGCTGGAACACGTAAAGTTGCTCGTTCAAAAAATTCATCTGTCAGCGGTGGAATATCTGAGTAGTCAATATTCTCTTCTGACCTGGACTCTAAAGCTTTCCAGTTAGTACGAGAGGTACTGTTCAAATCGTTTTTGCTCATAACGGTTGGCTCTTCGTGCTGAAATGATTCGGATTACATCTTTTCGTCGTTCTGTCCAGACTACTACCGCTATCCCAAAACCGAGAAAACCGATCCCAAACCAGCGATCTTCGCCATAATCAAAACGATCATCTAGTTCAATCAGCATCTCACCCTCAAACCTAGGAGAAACATCGGCAAAATCGATCTCATGTTTACGAATGTTTTCAAGATTTTTCGCTTCATCCCACTCGAATTTCATGAATGATTAGAGATGCTAAATAAAACTAACTTCTTTAATTATCGCTTACTTGTCAAAGTAAACACAAAACGAATGTCAGTTTCCATAAGTAATTCGTCTACAAACTCTGCTTCCAGACCTTTTAAAACCTTTGGCAGAGTTATGTGGCGTCTAGAAAATCTATTTTCGAGGGCGTGGCGATCGCTTCGAGCTTGAATCTAAAACTTCCAAACTCCAACCCATAAGTTCAACTAAATTCCTGGAGATTTATCATTTAGAAATTTTTAATAATTGGTTACAGTACCGTGATATGATTTCTGGGTACTGTGACTGAAAAGCATTACTGCAAGGTTCGTAGTATTGCCCAGTAGTGCCTTAGTAAACAATTATTGGGCTAAGGTAAATTCCATTATTTTAATGGATAAATAGCTGCTTAAATTGATTTACATTATATATATGTAAAAAAATTTAGTGGTAGCAGTAACCAAAAATAAGAATGGATCCGCATTCGAGTAACGTACCTTTGTCTAATCAATCTCCCGAACCATTACTAGTTCAAGACGAGCAGATTACTCATCATGATGCTAATGCTTTAGAAGTTCATGATTCAATGGCAGATTTTTATCAACTACAGCGATCGCTGTTGTTGACTACTCTGGTATTGATGGGAATCATTTTTTTCCCCGTGTGGTATTTTTGCTCCCTAAACACTGCTGGCAATTATTTATTGGGTGCAGCTGTCGGACTTGTATATTTGAGAATGTTAGCCAAAGATGTTGAACGTCTAGGTCAGCAACGTCTCGGTGGTAAAGGGTTAGGAGTTTTTGTCATCCTGATACTAGTTGCCAGTAAATGGCAACAGTTACACATTCTTCCTGTCTTTCTTGGATTTCTGACTTATAAGCCAGCGATCGTTATCTACACTGTGAAGTCAATCTTTTGGTCAGCAGAAACAGAAAATGACGCTTGAAATAAGAGATTTTTAAAGAAACTACCAGAACAGTTTTAATAGAAGCTTTTAGCTCTTAGCCTCTAGAGTAGGAGTATTATTATTCTCACTCTTAGAAGCAGAATAAGCTTGGGAAACCTAAGCATTTCCTTCGCTGAATAAGTTAGTACCGCAGGGCTTGCGGGGAAAGAAATTGACTATCAAATAGTCGTACTGTCGGTGATTCAATGGTACTAATCATTGTTTTTAGATAAGTGGCTTGGGGTAGTAAGTACCTAATCGCGAGATTGGGGATCCTTTAGTTTACTGAGGGAGTATGTCACTGTTTTGTTCAATCTAGGCATATGGAAATTCTAGGTGCTTTGACTTTTCTAAATACTTATACCCTGGCAGAATTAGAAGTTGGCGAACATTTTCTTTGGAAAATTGGCAACTTTACAGTTCATGGACAGGTTTTTCTCAATTCTTGGATCGTCATAGGTCTTTTAGTAATAGCTTCTCTAGCTGCCACGCGGAACATTCAAAAAATTCCTAGTGGTATTCAAAACTTCATGGAGTTTGTCCTAGAGTTTATTCGAGATTTGGTGAGAAATCAGATCGGCGAAAAAGAATATCGTGACTGGGTGCCTTTCATCGGCACTTTGTTTTTGTTCATCTTTGTGTCAAATTGGTCAGGTGCGTTAGTGCCTTGGAAACTCGTTGAGTTACCATCGGGTGAATTAGCTGCTCCTACAAATGACATTAATACCACGGTGGCTCTAGCATTGCTTACTTCCTTGGCGTATTTTTACGCTGGGTTGAAGAAGAAAGGACTGAGTTACTTCAAACACTATATTGAACCAACTCCTGTTTTACTTCCTATTGCAATCCTCGAAGATTTCACCAAGCCTCTTTCTCTAAGTTTCCGTCTGTTTGGTAATATTTTGGCTGACGAATTAGTAGTTGCTGTACTAGTACTCTTAGTTCCGTTATTCATTCCCTTACCAGTAATGGCTCTAGGCTTATTTACTAGTGCGATTCAAGCTTTGGTGTTTGCTACCCTTGCAGGAGCATATATACACGAAGCTTTAGTAGATCATCACGATTAAATTAAGAGGTGGAATTTAGAAGCAATCTAACTTCTAAATTTTGTTTGAGTGTTGAAGCATATTACTTTAATTTTGATAGCTTCACGCATTTTTTTAAGTTCTTTCAGTAAATTTAAAGTAGGTAAAATTTCATGGATATTCAAGCTGCTTCCGTTATCGCTGCTGCATTAGCTATTGGTTTGGCTGCAATCGGCCCTGGTATTGGACAAGGTAATGCTTCTGGTCAAGCAGTAGCAGGTATTGCGCGTCAACCCGAAGCTGAAGGTAAAATTCGGGGTACTCTTCTATTAACTTTGGCGTTCATGGAATCTTTGACTATCTATGGTCTAGTAGTCGCCTTGGTATTATTATTTGCCAACCCCTTTGTATAAATTTTTCTAAAAATCTGTTAGGGATACTCAAGAGAGTGTCTCTACAGGTTTGATTGTTCAATCCAATTTGCCCTATAGAAAATGTTTGATTTTGATGCGACTTTGCCTTTAATGGCAGTGCAGTTTTTGCTCTTAACAGCACTGTTGAACGCAGTATTTTACAAGCCATTAATGAAGGTGCTGGATGAACGAGAGGATTATCTTCGCAGTGGCGATACTGGTTCTAAGGATAAGCTAGCTAAAGCGGAAAGCATTGTCAAAGAATATGAGAGACAAATAGCCCAAGCGCGGCGAGAATCTCAAGATCTGATCCAAAAAGCCCAAGCAGAAGCCAAGGAAATTACGACAACTAAAATAGCCACGGCTCAACAAGAAGTTCAATCCCAAAGAGAAGCAGCAACTCAAGAAATAGAGCAGCAGAAAGCAGCCGCTTTTGCCACTTTAGAGCAGCAAGTAGATTCTCTATCTCGTCAAATCTTAGAAAAAATACTCGACCCAGAATTAGTTAAATAAAGATTAATTGCGGTCATAAATGAAAAAAATAACAAAACTCAACTGGGTATGATAGAGACCTTATTATTTCTAGCAGAAGCACACTCAGAGGTTGAAAGTGGTTTTGGTTTAAACTTAGATATTTTTGAAACAAACCTAATCAACCTTACTCTCCTCGTGGGAATACTAGTTTATTTTGGTAAACCAGTACTGAGCAAAATTTTGACCGAAAGACGTAGCAAAATTGCCGAACAGATTCAGGCAGTTGAGCAGAAGCAAAAACAAGCCGAAGTTACTCTAGCAAAAGAACAGAAAAAACTAGAGGAAGCTAAAGTAATAGCAGCCAAAATTCGCTCTGAAGCAACTACAAACGCTCAAAAAGCAAGAGAAACGATCTTAGCTCAAGGAGAAAAAGAGGTTCAACGCCTTAAAGAAGTTGCAGGTAAAGACCTGAGTTCTGAACAGGAAAAAGCGATCGCCCAGCTAAGAGAACGTGTCGTAGGGTTAGCTTTAGAACGGACAAGATCTCAAATGGAAAATGTGTTGAACGATGACGTACAGCGCAAGCTAATCGACAGCAGTATCGCTAAATTAGGAGGTTAATCATCATGAGTGGAACTCTAATCAATAGTGAAGTTGGAGAACCCTATGCTCAGGCATTAATGTCTCTAGCACAGCAACGTGATTTAACTAATCAGTTTGGTGAAACTTTTCGTTCTCTAGATTCTTTACTTTCGGAGTCCAAAGAATTTAAAGACTTTGTGCTTAACCCAGTAATTAAAGGGGAAGATAAAAAAGCAGTCCTCAAGCAAGTGTTAGGTAGCAACGCAAACCCTTACTTAGTTAATTTCATGATGCTTTTGGTTGATAAGAGGCGGATTGTCTTTTTAGAGCCAATTGTCGAGCAATATCTGAACTTACTACGTAAGCTGAATCAAACCGTTCTAGCAGAAGTCACTTCCGCTACAGAGTTAAGCGATTCCCAAAAGCAGAACATAATTGAGAAAGTAAAAGCGATCGCTGATGCTCGTGATGTAGAGCTAAAAACCAGCATTGACTTCGACTTGATTGGTGGGGTTATTATCAAAGTTGGCTCAAAAGTTATTGATGCCAGCATTCGCGGACAACTCCGTCGTATTAGCATCAGCTTAAATCAATAAATCACAAACCAGACGCAGCAACTATCTTAGCGATTGCGTTGACAAAAATAAGAAAAAAACTAACTCTTACATACAAAGAAAGCTATGGTTAGCATCAGACCAGACGAAATTAGTAGCATTATTAAGCAGCAGATCGAGTCTTACGAGCAGGATGTTCAGGTATCCAATGTAGGTACTGTACTTCAAGTAGGGGATGGAATTGCACGGGTTTACGGTCTAGAGCAGGCAATGGCAGGAGAACTGCTAGAGTTTGAAGACGGTACAGTAGGTATTGCCCTTAACTTGGAAGAAGATAACGTCGGTGCTGTACTCATGGGTAACGGTTTCGGAATCCAAGAAGGTAGTACGGTCAAAGCTTCTGGTAAAATTGCGGCGATTCCTGTGGGAGAAGCTCTAGTTGGTAGAGTTGTTGATTCTCTAGCAGCGTCTCTGGATGGGAAAGGTGAGATTAACAGTAATGAAACTCGCCTGATTGAATCTATGGCTCCAGGGATTATTGCCCGTAAGTCAGTTTGTGAGCCAATGCAAACAGGAATTACAGCAATTGACGCGATGATTCCCGTCGGTCGTGGACAACGAGAGTTAATCATCGGTGACAGACAGACAGGCAAAACTGCTGTAGCGGTAGATACGATTATTAACCAAAAAGGTGAAGACGTAATCTGCGTGTACGTAGCGGTCGGACAAAAAGCCTCTACAGTAGCTCAGGTAGTTAATACCCTCGAATCCAAAGGAGCAATGGACTACACTGTAGTTGTGGCAGCAAACGCCAATGACCCTGCTACTCTACAGTACCTTGCTCCCTACACAGGTGCTGCGATCGCCGAATACTTTATGTATAAGGGCAAGGCAACTTTAATTGTCTATGATGATTTGACCAAACAGGCTCAGGCATACCGTCAAATGTCCTTATTATTACGTCGTCCACCAGGTCGTGAAGCATATCCTGGAGATGTATTCTATCTTCACTCCCGTTTATTAGAGCGTGCAGCAAAATTGAGTGATGCTTTGGGTGGTGGTAGCATGACTGCTCTACCGATCATTGAAACTCAGGCTGGCGATGTATCAGCTTATATTCCGACTAACGTAATTTCCATTACTGACGGTCAAATATTCTTGTCTTCTGACCTATTTAACGCTGGTTTCCGTCCTGCGATCAACGCGGGGATTTCAGTGTCCCGTGTCGGTTCAGCGGCTCAAACCAAAGCGATGAAGCAAGTAGCAGGTAAACTCAAGCTAGAACTGGCTCAGTTTGCTGAACTAGAAGCATTTGCGCAGTTTGCCTCAGACTTAGATGCTGCTACTCAAAATCAACTAGCTAGAGGTCAACGTTTACGTCAAATCCTCAAACAGGCTCAAGGTTCTCCTCTATCGGTAGGCGAGCAGGTAGCAAAAGTATACGCTGGATTAAATGGCTATTTAGACGATGTTCCTGTCGAAAAAGCAAGTGAATTCGCTCAGGGATTACAAGAATATCTTGGTAGTAGTAAAGCCAGATATGGCGAGATTATTGCTTCTGAGAAAAAACTAACCGACGAAGCGGAAAACCTTCTCAAAGAAGCTATTAACGAATTCAAACAATCCTTCATGGCAACAGCCTAGATTTTAAAGGTAATGGGTAATGGGTAATGGGTAAGCAGGACATAGGGAATCAATAATACTGACCTATTGCCTATTACTTATTACTTTATCCCTAACCCCTACCCCCTATAACCTTTTAAAAAAATATGGCTAATTTAAAAGCGATTCGCGATCGCATCGCGTCAGTTAAAAATACGAAGAAAATCACCGAAGCAATGCGTTTGGTTGCTGCTGCTAAGGTTCGTCGCGCTCAAGAACAAGTTAACTCAACTCGTCCTTTTGCCGATAGTTTAGCGCAGGTGCTTTACAATATCCAGGGCAAACTTCAGTTTGAAGATGTTGAGCTGCCTTTGCTCCAACAAAGAGAAATTAAAAAAGTTGCTCTACTAGTAGTTAGTAGCGATCGCGGTTTATGTGGTGGTTATAATGCTAACGTAATTCGACGCGCCGAAAACAGAGCTAAAGAATTAACCGCTCAGGGTATTGAGTATACCTATGTTGTAATTGGACGAAAAGCAACCCAATACTTTGGTAACGAAACCCGTAATGCGCCGATCGAAAAAAGCTTTGTTGGTTTAGAGCAGATACCTACTGCTCCTGAAGCTGCGGAAATTGGGGATGAATTATTATCTTTATTTTTGTCAGAAGAAGTAGACAAAGTAGAGCTAATCTATACCAAGTTTGTTTCTTTAATTGCTTCTAAACCTGTAATTCAAACCTTACTACCTTTAACAACTCAAGGGTTAGCAGTCAAAGATGATGAAATCTTCCGTCTGACTACTAAAGGTGGAAAATTTGGTGTGGAAAGAGAAAGCGTCACTTCAGAAGTTGAATCATATCCTCAAGATACAATATTTGAACAAGACCCAGTTCAGATTTTAGATGCTTTACTACCTCTTTATCTCAATAATCAGATTTTGCGCTCTTTACAAGAAGCAGCAGCGAGTGAGCTAGCAGCCAGAATGACGGCGATGAATAATGCTAGTGAAAATGCGACAGATCTGATGGGCAATTTAACCTTGTCCTACAACAAAGCTAGACAAGCTGCAATTACACAGGAACTTTCCGAGGTAGTTGCTGGTGCTAATGCTTTGTAATACGAGGTTGATTAGCTAGTTTTAAGCTTTAAGCTCTAAGAGAAATTATAAATTCATACATAAATTTAAGACAACGTTCAGAGGAAATCTGAGCGTTTTTTTTATTGATTGGTTTAGCCGTAGTTTATTCAATTGAAAACTGCTACATTTTCTGATGTTAAGCTTGCTGTATTATCTGCCTGAATTCTGTGCGAGTTTTGTCTGCCAAGAATTGTTTCTGTGAAATTTGCCATTCTAGCCATTTTTGAGATTGAGTTTTTAAGAGTAAACTAGCTAGTTCTGGTAATTTTTCAGCGATTGGCGAGCGCAATACTTTTTCTAGTACCTCGGTCAAAACATGAATATCTTGAATCTGTCCCAAAATCTCTTGAACTCCTTCTATTTTTTTCAGGTAAAGATGATAAGATTCTCCGTAAAATTGAGAAAACAGTTCTAAACTGTAGCGGGTTTTCTTGGCTGATTTACGTAAATCATGTAACAAACTACCTTCTAATTTTAATAGTCGATCTATTGCATCCATATTCAAAATAGCCGAAGATTCAATTTCACCCTCTTGAAAATTTACTCCTACTAACCAGCCTGGATGAATTAAAAATTGGCAAACCTGGGGTAAAAGCAAGTCTGACAGTACAAAATCAAGAGAGTAATCGCCAGATACTGTATATTTTGGTTCTTCAAGCCAATCATTTAATTCCTGCTTGAAATTTAAATATAGTTTGCTGTTGAGAGTTTTGCGCACCTGTTTTAATTCATGTTGGCGTTTTTTACCCAGGGATTTGATTACTTTATCCAACTTCTTCTGCTCTTTGGCAGGCAATAGGGGTCTATAATTATCAGTTAAGACAGCTAGCAAAACATCTAAGTCTCTCAGTCTACCTATAGAATGCCCGATTTTAGCTATATTTTTAACCGTCACGTTCTTTGGTAAATCTATCGCTAAAGCCAAGCCAGCGATCGCACTTCGTAAGCGCCTCATGCCTACCCGCATCTGATGCAGTTCTTCTGGGTCTTTATCCTTAAGTACTCCTGCTTCGTGCTTAAATATTCGCCGACTGTGTTTGGCGATCGCTCGTTCTGCCAGTTCTTTTAAAGTAATTACACTATTGCTATCGTTCATCGTTTATCATCGCCCATTAATCAGGGGTAAAGTTGTCATTGTCCAAAAATTCTTGTTTAGATTGCTCTAGCTGTCGCCAAAGCTGCTTAATTTGCCTATAAGTTTCTTCAGGAGTGATTTTGCCATTGGTTTCCAAATTGCAAAGACAGGATGCCTGTTGGGCAAACTCTTGTAAATTGGCATTGAAAGCTAAGTTATTAGGAGTAAACTCGCCATGGTATCTGTCTAACGGGTTCAAAAAACCTTTTTTAAGGTTTTGTGGTTCTTGTGGCATGGTCAATTTTCTAGATACTTACTTTATTTATTTATAAATAAAAATATACAGGAGATAAGTTGAAGAAGTTGTGAGTCTTAAGATAGATTAAAAGTTTAAAATCTAAAATTACAAATAACTACAAACAATATTGTTAGCAATTTAATAGCTTTAATTAGCAAAGTCTACAAAACTAACAACTATATTGTCATTTATTAGTTATATTTCATAAAACTAGACGATTTTTGGCATAATTGAGGGGGGGGAAGACAGGGCTATTTCATTCTAAAAAGAGACGCGATATGTTTTAGGCTGAATTGGCATTTGCGCTGTGCCTGAGCCATATTGTCAAATCCAGCATCTCGATA
>JAAUOU010000165.1 GCA_012034765.1 Pleurocapsaceae cyanobacterium CSU_1_1
GGATTTTATTCTTTTCGACTTAATCCAGCGATGGTATAGCTTTTCATGAAAGAAAACTTTTTTGCCCGTTTTTAGTAGCGCATGGGCAGTATTGTAAGCATGGTCTTTTCTTGCTCTAGCTATTTGTTGATGTAGTTTAGCTTCACGTTGAGCTAGTTTGCGTCTAGATTTACTACCCTTCTTTTTGAAAGATTTGCGTTTTGATATTTTAGCCAGCTTGTTTTGTGACTTGCGAAAAGACTTAAGGCTAGGTAACTTAAAACCTTCTGATACAGCCAAATAATCATCTTCATGAAGTACGGCATCCATTCCTAGTGAATTGTTCCAACTGGGAGCAATATTTGGTTTGAAGTCACCCGTTCCCCGCCTTGCAAAGGCGGGGCTTGCGGGTGACCGTTGGTCAGGTATATGCGAAGCGGTATCCTTTAGGACAGAATCATCTTGAAGCCTCAGATTAATATACCAACCATCAGACTTTTTGATTACTTGAGTCTGCTTAAGTACCGCACCATCAGGTAACGGTCTGTGATGACGTACATTAATTATCCCAATTTTAGGTAATGACAAGTAAAGCCATTTACCCCCAACAGAACAAGAGTTAAGCTTCGCGCCTTCAAATATCATTGACCTAAAACGGGCAGTGTTCTTAAATCTAGGCTTACCACTGCGTTTACCGTTGCTATCTCCAGCAAGATAACGCTTGAAACTTAGCTCTACTCTTTTGCACACCTCTTGTAACGTTTGAGATGGCACAACATTGAAATCCAGTAATTCTCCGCTCCAGCCGACAGACACCAAATCCTGCTTGATTATTGGTAATTGCTTTTTCTGCTCGTAAAACTCAGGTTTATTTTTTAATTCTGGCAAATGACACAATAAAGCACATCTATCAATGTAGTTACGATTCTGTTCCCACCAATCAAATCTTTCTCCTAGTTGACGGTTGTACCAGTACTGACAAATCCGAAGCCAGTCATTAAGGACAAGCTTTTGCTCTGTAGTTAGATTTAGTCGATACTGGAAGTTGTAAATCACAATCAATGTTGTTAAAATTGCACACAGTGATTGTAACATAAAAAGCGGTGCGACCCCGCGTCTTGAAAAGACGAATCGCGAACGCGCACCAAGAAAGATGAAAAATGATTTTATTTCTAGTGCTAGATCTGTATCAGACATGAAAGCGCATTTGGTTCTTACAACCAAGTACAGAAAAAAAGTTTTAACTGGCGATATGATTAGCAGATTGAGAGACGTAATAAATGACTTGTGTGAAAATCAGATTAGGCAGGTGATAATAAGTAAATGCAGAAACAAAGAGCCTACATTATTTTAATTTTGGCATTGGTCGCAGCAGCGATCGCCATTCTAATAACCATTCCACCCCAGCTAGGATTAGACCTAAGAGGTGGCGCTCAGTTAACTATTCAGGTCAACCCGACCAAAGAAAACCCCAACGTTAAGCCAACCATTAAAGATGTTGAGGCAGTCCAGCGAGTCTTAGAAAATCGGATCAACGAGTTTGGTGTGTCTGAGACTACGGTACAAACGATCGGCGAAGACAAAATTTTGATCCAAATACCAGGAGAAAGCCAACCTGAAGAAGCAGAAAGACGCTTAAAAGGAACGGCTAAATTAGAGTTTAAAGAGCAACGCCAAGGCACAGAGGGTGAATATATAGCCGAGAATCAGGTTAGGCAGCAAAAAGCTTCAGCATTGGCTATTTTGACCCAGGGAGAGCTAGCAAAGGCAAATCAAGAGAAGATAGCCGAAGCGAGGAAATCCTTAGAAGAATCAAATAAAGCGATCGCCAGTCTATTTGAATCAGTTGGTTTAACTGGCACAAATCTGACTGATGCTCGTCCACAACCAGACGCTACAGGCAATCGTTGGGAAGTAGCGATTAACTTTAATGATGCAGGCGGGAAAAAGTTTGCTGAGTTAACCAAAAACTTGGCGGGGACTGGTCGGAGTATTGGTATTTTCCTCGATGATGAGCTATTGAGCGCTCCTGTCGTCGGGCCAGAGTTTGCCGATACAGGAATTGCTGGTGGTCGTGCCGTCATTACAGGTAACTTCGACCTGGAAGAAGCAAAAGATCTAGGTATCCAGATTAAAGGCGGTTCTTTACCCTTCCCCGTGGCTGTAGTGGAAAATCGTACCGTTGGCGCAACTCTAGGACAAGATAGTATCCGTCGCAGCATTATTGCGGGTAGTGTTGGCTTGTTCTTAGTCTTAATCTTTATGGTGGCTTACTATCGTCTGCCAGGAGCAATTGCCGATGTTTCTCTGATTGTTTATGCTTTGCTAACTATGGCTTGTTATGCCCTCATCGGGGTTACTCTGACTCTACCTGGAATTGCTGGCTTTATTCTCAGTATTGGGATGGCGGTAGATGCTAATGTGCTAATTTTTGAACGCACTAGAGAAGAATTAAAGGCAGGGAAAACCCTCTATAAGTCGGTTGAATCAGGGTTCTTTCGGGCATTTTCCAGTATTTTAGACAGTAACGTCACCACAGCGATCGCCTGTCTCGCTCTCTTATGGCTAGGTTCGGGTCTGGTTAAAGGTTTTGCGATCACTCTCTTGATTGGAGTCGTAGTTAGTATGTTTACCGCCATTACCTGTAGCCGTACTCTAATGTTATTAGTAGTGTTAAGCAACAAGAAAATCCGCCAAAAACCAGAATTATTCTGCCCAAATGTAAATTCCGTCCCTAGTAATCAGTAATTAGTAGTTAGTAGTTAGTAGTTAGTAGTTAGTAATCAGTCCTAAAGGATAAGCTTCGATTTGAGTAGGGAATCCTTTAGGGAAAATAATCAGTAATCAGTAATTAATTCATGAAATTTAGAGTTACCCAGAAAAGAAACTTATGGTGGGCAATTTCAGGCATAGCAATGCTGATTAGTATTGCCGCCATGATTTTTTCTTTTACTACCTTGGGCGCTCCGCTTCGCCCTAGTCTCGATTTTGTCGGTGGTACTCGCATCCAGGTTGCCCGTGATTGTTCCATCGCCAGTAATTGTGACCAGCCTATAGATGCAGCTCTGGTACGAGAAGTATTAAATGAGCAAGGATTAGGTAACGGTACAATTCAGCTAATAGGAGATGATCAACAGATTCTTTCTGTAAGAACGGAAAATCTTGATACCGATCGCCGTGAGGAATTATTAAATTCTTTAACCGATCTCATCGGTGCATTTGATAATAAAACTATTCAGATCGATTCTGTAGGGCCAACTATTGGCGAGGAACTGTTTGTTTCAGGAATATTATCTTTACTAGTTGCTTTCTTTGGCATTATTGTCTACTTAAGTATTCGCTTTCAGTTTGATTATGCCCTCTTTGCAATCTTGGCATTGTTTCATGATGTACTGATTACGGCAGGGGTATTTGCTCTCTTGGGCGTAACCATTGGTGTGGAAGTAGATAGTTTATTCCTCGTTTCACTGCTAACTATTGTGGGTTTCTCTGTTAACGACACCGTAGTAATCTACGATCGCATCCGCGAAAACCTAGCAGCTAATCCTGAATATTCGATTAATCGAGTAGTTGATGATGCCGTTAGTCAAACCCTCGGGCGATCGATTAACACCACCCTGACTACTTTACTACCATTGCTGGGTATATTTTTCTTTGGCGGGCAAACCCTCAAATACTTTGCTCTAGCATTAATTGTGGGCTTTGTACTGGGCGCATATTCTAGCATCTTCGTTGCCAGCACCCTGTTGGCTTGGTGGCGCAAAGATAAAAATAACAAGCCTGTTGTAATTACTGATACCCCAGCATCGGAATGATGACAATTTAAGAAATAGGAAATAGGAAGTAGGAAATAGGAGGTAGGAAATAGGAAAGTAGGGAGATAATTATGATTATTGCCCCAAATCCCCAAGTCCCCAAGTCCTCAAGCAATAATCTTAACCGAACAACATTGCCACATATCTTATCTAACAAGACACAGTGACTAACAATCAATCTGATTTTAAACAGCAGGTAGCTAAACTCCATCGGCTAACAGTGTATGGTCGCTGGTTGTTTGTCTTGGTTAGTTGGCTAACGCTCGGAATCTACGCACTTTGGCAGCTTAAGTCAGAGATTGCTCTCTGGTTTGACTATTTCACTTGGGCAGCGGTTTATTATGGATTTCATTTTAATTTAGTCCCAACTCTCTGTTTGGCTTTTTGTGTCGCTACTACGGTTTCTGTTTTAATCTGGCAAAGTCGCAACATTATTTGGGGACTACCTGCTAGTGAACAACGTCAGCTAGCAAAGCAAGTCAAGAGAATTCAAGCTAAAGGGAAAAAACATCCCCTATGGCAATGGATCAATAAATAAGCCTGGAGTTAGATGAAAACAACCCCTAATTAGTAATACTTTTGAATAGATAAAGGATTTAATCAATCAATATAAATAGGGAGTTGCTAATGCTATTAAAAAGTAAAGAAGATGATGGATTGGTGGAGATTAATGAAGTAATCGATCTGATCGATCCTTTTAAAGAAGAAGTGATGGTGCAGGTTCAAGAAGGACAGAATGAACAGCCTCCCGAACCCGTCAAGAAATCTGATTTAGTTTTTCCTTCAGGGGAAGCTCTTCCTCTGTGCTGGCTAGATAGCAACTATAAATTAAAAAGTTAAAGTAATTGAGCAGATTTTTTAATTATCTCTAATATCTCTAATTGATATACAAGCGCTGTTAACCGATTAAATTAACAGCGCTTTTTTGATGATTTTATGTTAAATTTGGGGGTTTACTTAGCGATCGCTAGCATGATATAATTTTTTTTATAATGGGAGTGGTGACTTTAATACGTAGCTCCAAATGCCCCCATTATGAAGATCTTAATTTTAATTAAACCATAATTGGCGATCGCCAGTCAAGATTTTATTTTTTCAGTACAAATAAACTATTTTTTTAACCCAGCAGAGCGAAAAGACTGAAAATTCTTGGCTTACTCAGCGATCGCTAAAGTTGCATAATTTATTTATAATGGAAGTAAGTAACTTTAAATAATAAACGCAAAGGCTCTAAAGTATAAAAATGAGCAACATACAAATAGAATCTGACCTCAAAGAAATTCTGAATAAGTTGGATCAAAAGCTAGATCAGATCGATAATAAGTTTGAGCAGAAGCTAGATCAGATTGATAACAAGTTTGAGCAGAAGTTAGATCAGATCGATAATAAGTTTGGACAGAAGTTAGATCATCTTCAGAAAGACGTTACTGACATGAATCTGAGATTAACTAAGGTAGAGACTAAACTTGATGGCGCAGTAGAAGACATCAAGGAAATGAAAGGTTCACAGAATGCTCAGATCTGGGCATTGATTGGAGTTTTGATCACTGCTATTGGTGGCTTTCTTGTAGCAGTAGGGCGGTCAGTCTTTTCGTTAAATTCCTAAAGCTTTAAGTTTGGAGAGAAAACACGCGATCGCAAGTTAATAGTTTATTTTTCAGTACAAATAAACTACTAAAAGTTGAATTCCATTATATTTTACGTATATATATCTAGAAAACCAACGTTACTTTTTGCTGGGTAAAAACTAATTAACCACAGTAATTACAAGTTTTTAATCAGAAGAGACTGCACTTAGTGTGGTCTTTTTTTTTGCTCATTGCATTAATAAGCTCTAATCTTCTTTACACTAAATTCGTCAAATATAGGCTGCAAACACGATTACTTTGCAATAGAAGTTCAGTATTTTCAATAGTTTACGTTCCCTATTTACCAAAGTTATTGTTGATTCACTAGGAAATCTAGTTGACCGAAATAGCCTTAATAAATTCAGAAAACGAAATCAAGTTACTACATAAACACTCTATATAAAATCGATAGGAAGAAGACAACAATAATGCTTAAATTTATTAACCTTAAAAAATTAACTTACTAAAACCCTTTTGGGTATTTTGATCGTCGGTAGTTTTATTGCAGGAACAAGCGATAAAAAGCTCA
>JAAUOU010000046.1 GCA_012034765.1 Pleurocapsaceae cyanobacterium CSU_1_1
TACTTGGAAGAAGATTAAAAGGCTCGCCAAGTGATAGATCGCGGTCGGTGCGCCCGTGATTAAACAGCCCAGTAACGGCGTTCTAGCGGGGGCATAACTTCGGTTTTGCCTAGTCAAGAGTCTATATGGGAATCCTTCGGTTTTACCGATGGGAGGTTCAAGTTAGTCAACTTTACTCATAAGTAAAAATTTCAGAAAGATAAATGAGTTTAATCGAAATTATTCCTCTGGAAACCAAGCATACCGAAGATTATATTCAGATAACTTCTGCTGCTTTCAATGGCTATCCATTAATGGATTTCTTTTTTGGTAATGCTTATCAGCGATCGATAGAGATAATCGGACAGTATCTTTGCGATCGCGCGACGATTGATGATTCAATACTTCTGGGTTTTTTAGTTCAGGACGAATTGCAAGGAATTATCTTAGCTACTCCACCAGAAACAAACAAAAACAAAGATGATGCTATTTCTGACTTAGACGAAAGATTTGGGCGATCGCTTGCAGATGAAGCATTAGAGCGTTTGGTTTATGTTTCGAGAAAAAGCTTAATAAGCTATTATCAAATCTATGAGCTTAGAGTTTGAATGGAATGAAGACAAAGCTATACTAAATATTAAAAAACATGGTGTAGATTTTGAGACAGCGACAGCAGTTTTTAACGATCCTTTAGCTTTAATTTTTGATGATACTTGGAATTCAGTTGATGAATCTAGAGAAATTATTATTGGACACGATCACAACCATCGTCTTTTATTAGTTTGTTTTACCGAAAGAAATAATCAGATACGTATTATTAGCGCACGTCTAGCAACAAAAAAAGAGCGTCAATACTATGAACAACACACAGGATTTTAACAACGACCAAGAATTAGAAGAAGATATGCTTCCTGAATATAATTTTGATTATAGTAAGGCTCGTTCTAACCGTTTTGCTGCTTTTAAAGATAAAAATACTACTGTTAAGTTAGAACCAGATGTAGCCAAAATATTCAAAACTTCTGAAGATGTAAATAAGGCTCTGCGGGCTATTATATCTGCTATTCCAAAAAGTTAGTTTTCGAGAAAAGCTTAATTGTAAAGGAAATTTTGAATGAATACACATAAAGTAGCGATCGTTACTGCTGCTAGTCGTGGTATTGGTGCAGGATGTGCCAGAGAATTAGCAGCGCAAGGCTATACAGTTTCTTTAATGGCAAGAAGTGAAAGCATTTTTGACTTAGCCAAGGAGTTAGATGGTATTGCAACTCAGGGTTCTATTTCCAGTCCTGAAGATTTAGAGCGATTAGTTGGCACAACGCTAACTCAGTTTGGTCGTATAGACGCTGTAGTCAATAGTTTTGGCGATCCACCTCGACCAGATTTACTAGAAATTGACGATGCTATGTGGCAAGAAAACTTTGAAATGTTATTGATGAGTGTAGTCAATACTTCTCGTTTAACAACTAATAGAAAAACTAGAACAGTAGGGAATTGGGGCATTAGGGGATTGGGGCTTAATCATTTCCCTAAATCCCTAAATCCCTAAATCCCTAAACGAGAAGTATTGTGAGTGTAGTTCGTATCGCCAGATTAGTAACAGAACCGATGATTCAACAAGGAGGAGGCGCGATCGTCAATATTTCCGCTAGTGACTCTCAAGAACCAGATTTGGGTACACCTTTTAGTGGTACAGTCCGCGCTGCGATGGAAGGATTTACTAAACTCTATGCCAAACGTTATCGTCGCGATCGCATTAGAATGGTTTCTCTTGCACCTTTTTTGTAGCAGATTCAATGGAGGAGTTAGCAGGATGGAATGTCCCACAAGATTTGATGTTTGGTCGTCCTGTTACTTATGCTGAGTTGGCTAAAATAGTTGCTTTTCTGCTTTCTGAGGATGCCAAGTTTATTACAGGTACAACTATTAAAGTAGATGAAGCCTATTCTGCTACTATCTAATTGCTATTGCTCATAAGATGACAAAATTTGAACATGAAAAAAGACCGCTTTGAGGCGATCTAATAAATAATAGAGCTAAATTAAAGTAACAACAATTTAGCTATTTTTAAGTAATTACTGTAGGCTCATCGCGCTGGGTATATTGTTTAATTTGAGCAATCTCTTGAGCCAGATCGATTAAAGGTTTTAAAGCTGCTTGAGTTTCCAAGTTGTGCTTAATTGCATCAGGTTCATAACTTTCGACATATAGCCTTAAAGTTGCTCCTTTAGTCCCAGTCCCAGAGAGACGGAAAACAATGCGAGAACCATCAGTAAAACCGATGCGAATACCTTGGTTTTTGCTAACGCTATGATCGACAGGATCAGTGTAGCTAAAGTCATCGGCATATTTGACTTCGTAGTTACCAAACTTTTTGCCTGGCATACTGTCTAGCATTCCTCCCAGACGTTCCATTAATTCTGTGGCGCGTTCTTTATCTACTTCCTCGTAGTCATGGCGAGAATAATAGTTGCGTCCATAGGTTTTCCAGTGATCTTTGACGATCGCTTCTACCGATTCTCCTTTGACCGCTAAAATATTCAACCAGAATAATACTGCCCAAAGTCCATCTTTTTCGCGGACATGATTTGAGCCAGTTCCAAAACTTTCCTCCCCACAAAGAGTCGCTTTATTAGCATCCAGCAAGTTACCAAAAAACTTCCAGCCTGTAGGCGTTTCATAACAAGCAATATCCAATTTATCGGCTACGCGATCTACCGCTTCGCTAGTAGGCATACTGCGAGCAACTCCTGATAAACCAGCTTTATATCCTGGTACAAGAGTGGCATTTGCGGTTAAAACAGCAAGACTGTCGCTGGGGGTGACAAAGAAATTATTGCCTAAGACCATATTGCGATCGCCATCGCCATCGGAAGCTGCACCAAAATCTGGAGCATCATTAGCAAACATGATTTCGACTAAATCATGAGCATAAACTAAATTAGGGTCGGGATGTCCACCACCAAAGTCTTCGAGAGGCTCACCATTGAGGACTGAACCCACTGCACCCAAACGTTTCTCAAAGATATCCTTGGCATAAGGGCCTGTCACAGCGTGCATGGAGTCAACACAAAGCTTAAAGTCATGTTTAATTAACTGACGGATACTCTCAAAGTCAAACAGCGATTCCATTAAACGAGCATAGGGTTCAACAGGATCAATCACTTCTACGCTCATTTCTCCCAAGCGCGTCACCGTGAGTTTATCTAAGTTAAGATCATCGGCTTCGAGAATTTTGTAACTATCAATCACCTTAGAACGATCAAAAATAGCCTCGGTAACTTTCTCTGGTGCTGGTCCGCCACTAGTAATGTTGTACTTAATGCCAAAGTCTCCTTTTGGCCCGCCTGGGTTATGGCTAGCGGACAGAATAATCCCGCCATAAGCCTTATACTGACGAATAATTGCCGAAGCTGCGGGGGTAGACATAATTCCGCTTTTTCCTACCAAAATGCGCCCGATTCCGTTGGCAGCAGCCATTTTAAGAATAATCTGAATTGCTTGACGATTGTAGTAACGCCCATCACCACCCAAAACAATGGTTTGACCTTCGCACCCATCAAGAGAATCAAAAATTGACTGCACAAAATTCTCTAAATAATGAGGCGTTTGAAAAACTGTGACGGATTTGCGTAACCCTGATGTTCCTGGTTTTTGATCCGAAAAAGGAGTTGTGGAAACAGTACGTATGTTCATAAAATATCTTTAAAAAGCAATATACAACCAATCTTACAGGTCGATAGGATCTCTCAGGTTATCAACTGCTACCAAAGTTCTTAACCTCTAGTAAAAATGCGATCGCCAAGTACGACGCGGAACTATATGCCCTAAAGGATACCCGAAAGACTAGCACTCAAATGACTTCTGTACGGACGTTCCATGGAACGTCCCTACTCCTGACTTCTGACTTGCATCAACACCCCAACCACCACCACCTGGAGTTTCAATCACAAACGTATCTCCTGGCTGCATGGCAACTGTAGCAGTACTGCCTAATACTTCAATAGTTTGATCTTGTCTGATTACATAATTATTGCCTAATTCTCCTGCTTCCCCACCATTCAAACCAAAGGGAGGAACAACACGGTGGGTAGAGAGTATTCCCGCCGTCATTGAACTTAAAAATCTAACTTTTCGCACTACTCCGTTTCCCCCAAAGTATTTTCCTTTACCTTGGCTACCTTCGCGAATCGTAAAACTTTCCAATATGACAGGATAACGAGATTCCAGCACTTCAGGATCGGTGAGCAAAGAATTAGTCATGTGAGTCTGTACTGCATCAGTACCATTGAACCCATTCCCTGCACCCGAACCACCACAGATAGTTTCATAATATTGATAGCGATCGTTGCCAAAGGTAAAATTATTCATCGTCCCCTGGGAAGCTGCCATGATGCCTAATGCGCCATACAATGCATCGACGATAGTTTGGGAAGTTTCCACATTACCCGCAACCACCGCAGCAGGATAAGTAGGATTCAGCATACAGCCTTCGGGAATAATAATGTCGATGGGTTTTAAACATCCTGCATTGAGGGGAATAGCATTATCTACCAAAGTTCGAAAAACATATAATACCGCAGCTTGAGTTACGGCCGCAGGAGCATTAAAATTGCTTGTTTGCTGGGGTGATGTGCCTGTAAAGTCAATTACCGCCCGCAGCTTATCTCGCTCAATAGTTACTTTAAGGTTAATTTCTGCACCATTATCCATAGCATAGCTAAACTGACCATCTTGTAAAGAGGCGATCGCGCCTTTTACTGCTAACTCGGCATTATCCTGAACATATTGCATATATGCCTGTACGGTTTCTAAACCATAATTTGCCACCATGTTTAAAAGTTCTGTAACCCCGCGATGATTGGCAGCAATCTGTGCTTTAAAATCAGCTAGGTTTTGAGGAATATTACGGGCAGGATAGGCATGGTTAGTTAGTATTTCTCTAACAGCATCCTCTCTAAAGTTACCTTCGGCTACCAATAAGAAATTATCAAATAAGATTCCTTCTTCGGCGATGTTTGTACTATGGGGAGGCATTGAACCTGGAGTAATGCCGCCAATATCTGCCTGATGTCCCCCGTGAGCGGCGACAATAGGTAAAATGGGGGTTTTGTAGGGGCGCTGCGCGAGCCCCTACTGAGAAATACAGGGGTAATTGTCGTTACGTCAGGGAGATGTGTACCGCCGTTATAAGGATTATTAGACAGATAAACATCTCCTGGTTTAAATTCACCCTGCACATGATTAATTAAGCTGGTGACGCTGGCACTCATCGAGCCTAAATGAACGGGAATATGAGGCGCGTTAGCAACTAATGCACCCGATGCATCAAAGATGGCGCAGGAAAAATCTAGTCTTTCTTTGATATTGACTGAAGCTGCCGTATTCTGTAGGACAATTCCCATTTGTTCGGCGATGAACTGATACAGGTTTTTAAATATTTCTAAACGAACAGGATCGGGTTTGGGTATATTGTTCATTATCAAGTCGAATATAATTTTAATTGCTTAGATCTAGTAATTGTTCTTCAAAGTTGAGTTTATGGTATTGGCTATTACGTTTATTTTTGCGTTTATTTTTGCCAGTTTTGTCGAATATTGGCTACACCGCATGATGCACATCTTTCCTCACTTTGGACGAGATATTGTGCCTCACTACGAACACCATCGCGAAAATACGGCTAATGGAGTGTTACGAGAGTTTAAAGATTATCTAATGGTAGTCCCTCTAAGCTGTTTAGCTTTTTTGATTTCTCTGAGCGTTGGCATCAGCTTTGTGGGCGGGAGTATTGTCTATGCTGCTTTTTCAGCCTATGCTCATCAGCTACAGCATGAAAATCCAACTAAATGTGTTTGGATGAAGATGCCAGTTCATTATGTTCATCATAAATACAATCAGTGGGAACATAACTTCGGCTTGGCGGTGGATTGGTGGGATCTGGTTTTCGGCACTTATCAAGCAGTAGACTGGCTCACCGAATCAGAGTTAGAGCAATCCCAGAAAGGTTATTGGCAGATTAAGTGGTAAGTATTATTCGCTCTTAAAATTATAATTTTTCTTTAGTAAAGGAAACAGGGAACAGGGAACAGGGAATAGAGTTTTGTAAGCTATTTGGCGATTAACTATAGTCGTGCAAAATAATTTCCTAGTTGAAAAGGCTTTATGTTTGGGTGTTTAGGCGATCGCAATCACTGCAAAAAAAATCAAGTTCTACAGCCTGTCTTTGGACAGCTGTAATGTTGTTTTGATAGGATGCGAAGTTATCTATAGTGCAATGGCTTCAAGAAAACTAATACATCACAATATATTCAATAATATTAATTAATGTTGTTTGCATTTAACCAAAAAACTTTTTTACTCGCCAGTGCGATCGCTTTTAGTTCTTATAATGTTACTCAAGCTCAATCAGAGACTAAAGAGGTTGCAATTAACTTCGCAGCTTATGTAGGAAATCAAAAATTTGTTTGTGGAAAAAGCTACCAAGGAGTAGGAACAAAAGAATCGACTATTACCCCCACAGATTTTCGTTTTTATGTATCTAATGTCGCTTTAATCGATCAAGAGGGGAATGCTGTCCCCTTAAAATTAGAACAAGACGGTAAATGGCAATATCAAAATACGGCTTTATTAGACTTTGAAGACGGAAAGAGTGCTTGTGATAATGGTACAGCCGAAATAAATACTACTGTCGTGGGGACAATACCTGAAGGCAATTATCAGAGTCTCCAGTTTACATTGGGAGTGCCACAAAACTTAAATCATCAGGATGCAGCGATCGCACCATCTCCTTTGAATCTAACTTCGATGTGGTGGAATTGGCAGGGAGGCTACAAATTCCTGCGAGCCGATCTAGAAACAAAAGATGCAATTACTAATGTTGGAGATAGTACCCACAGCCAAGTTACTCATAGTCAAACCAGCAATACTAACACTCATCAGGGTCATAACGGCGAACACACCTCTGCTCATAGTGAAACTATGAACAGCAACGCTTATTTAATTCACCTGGGTAGTACTGGATGCTCCGATTCTTCTCAAAGCGATTTATTTGATTGTGCTAATCCTAACCGTGCCAAGGTTGTTCTGGAAGACTTTGACCCAGAAGATAATTTGGTAATTGCTGACTTGGGGGAACTATTGGCTCAAAGCGATTTAACTAGCAATCAGGCTAATACTCCTAATGGTTGTATGTCCTCTCCTGAAGACGGTGACTGTATGCCAATTATGCAAAATCTGAATTTATCTTCGAATAGTAAAGGTGAATCTGCACAATATTTCTTTTTTGTGGAGTAGATTTTTAGATCGTAGGGAATTTACAGCCAGGGATTCTAGATTTTACTGTTCGTAGTTATTAAGTACTATTGCATGGGCGATCGCATTTTTAATTTGTTGCTGGCTTTTTTCTTATCTGTTTGCCTCTCAATCAGCTTGAGTAAAGCCATGGCGCTGGATGGGCATTTGGCTGCTAAAACAGAATATAACTGGAATTTACCAGAGTGGACACCAAAACCAGTAGTCCCAGACAGTAATCCTATGACGGCGGAGAAAGTTGCATTAGGTAGACATCTATTTTACGAACCCCGTTTATCGATTACAGGAAAGTATTCTTGTGCCTCATGTCATCAGCAGTCTCTAGCTTTTACGGATGGGAAGCGGGTGGCCCTTGGTTCGACCAATGAATCTCATACTCGCAACTCTATGGGATTAGGAAATGTCGCTTACAGTAACGTATTAACTTGGGCAAATCCCCTGATCACTAGCTTGGAAAATCAAGCATTAATTCCTATTTTTGGAGAACATCCAATTGAGATGGGGATGGTAGGCAAAGAAGAGCAAATGATTCAATGGCTGCAAGATGATCTTAACTATCGGCAAATGTTTGCCCAGGCTTTTGATGATCCCCAACCCGTCAACCTGGATAACTTAACTAAAGCGATCGCTAGTTTTCAAAGAAGTCTGGTATCCTTTAATTCTCCTTATGATCGTTATCGTTATCAAGGAGAGAAAAACGCTATCTCTGCTGCTGCTAAACGGGGAGAAAAGCTATTTAACAGCGAACGGACAGAATGCTTTCACTGTCATACTGGCATTAATTTTAGTGACTCAACCCAGCACGAAAATTTGGCATTTACTCAAACAGCATTTCACAATACAGGTTTATACAATATTGACGGTAAGGGTAGTTATCCGCCAGAAAATATCGGTATCAAAGAGATGACTCAAGCAGCCAAAGATATGGGTCGTTTTAAAACTCCTAGCCTGCGAAATATTGCTCTGACAGCACCCTATATGCACGATGGTAGCATAGCTACCCTGAGAGAAGCGATCGCTCATTATCAAGCAGGTGGTAGGACAATTAGCGAGGGAGAATGGGCAGGAATAGGTAGCGCCAGTCCCTATAAAAGTGGCTTTGTTAAAGGTTTTGAAATTACCTCATCGGAAATTGATGATTTAATCGCCTTTTTACAAAGTTTAACTGATCGAGAGTTGATTACTAATCCCGCCTACAGCGATCCTAATTTGCCAAAACCCAAATAAGTAGAGATTTATAGCCAAATCTATAGTAAAAACTGTAGTAGTAAAGAGCCGACACTACCAATAAACTTACCGATTTGTCCATGTCCTCCTTCCTTTTTAGCCACATTATTCTCGGCTTCTTGAATTAGAGTCATCTTTTGTTGAAAATTAGTAGCAGTTTGCAAACCTAATTCATGCTTTTGTTGCTTAAACAGATTGATAGCCATCTGAGTGTTCTTTTGGGCTGCGGTTCGATAATCAAAATTATATTGAATTATCGCTAAACCCAAATAAGCTGGGGCTAATTCAGGATCGAGCTGAATCGCTTTTTGATAATTAGCGATCGCACCTTGATAGTTGCCACTTTCAGCTTCTCGTACACCCCAACGATGAAACTGCTCGGCAGAGGCAGCCGTGGCAGCCAAACCTTTGATCCCATCAACATGAGCCGACTCCAGCTCTACCTCTGCTAAGTTAGCACGCTCCACATAAGCATTTCTGAGATCTGTACCTGTTAAGTTAGCACCTGTTAAATTAGCACCTGTTAAGTTAGCACCATATAATGATGTTCCTGAAAGATTTGCTCCGCGCAGATCTGCACCCTGAAGATTAGCCTGGCTCAAATTAGCTCCTGTCAAATTAGCTCCTGCCAAATATGAACCCATTAAGTCTGCCTGGACTAATCCAGCATTGCTCAAATCACATTGAGAACATTTCTTGGTGCTTAAAAGTTGACTTAAATCACTCAAGTTTTCCGCCTGAGCAGGAGCAGCAATAGTAGTTAGAAGAACAATTACAGCTAATAGTTGCGGTTTCATAAAATTTAAAATAGAGCAAAGATTACGCCATTTTAGCCTCTATAAATTGAATCGGCTTGGTAGTAAAATGTCAGGGGGCAAAAGTCAGAAGTCAAGGGGCAAGGCATTGCCTTGCCCGTACAGAAGTCAGTAATTCTACCGTATGCTAAATACTATAAGAAAAATAAATGATTTATTTCTGTTCGTAATTTTTTTATGCGAATATGACTCCTGGGCAACGCTGGCAATTTTATATTGATCGTGGGGGAACATTCACCGATATCGTGGCGCAAACTCCACAGGGTCAGATAATTGTCCATAAATTGCTCTCAGATAACCCAGAACAGTATCAAGATGCACCGATTCAAGGGATTAGAAAGCTCATGGGCATTGCCGCCGATGAACCTATTCCCATAGAACAAATCGAGGTAGTTAAAATGGGGACGACGGTAGCGACTAATGCCTTACTGGAACGAAAAGGCGATCGCTTAGTATTATTAATCACCAAGGGTTTTAAAGATGCCCTCCGCATTGGCTATCAAAATCGCCCTGATATCTTTGCCCGTGAAATTGTTCTCCCCAGTATGCTGTATGAATCTGTGGTGGAGATCGATGCTCGCTACGATGCTCAAGGAAATGAATTAAAACCTATAGATAGGCAACAGGTTAAACAAGATTTACAGGTTGTACATGAGACGGGAATTAAGTGCTGTGCGATCGTTTTGATGCATGGTTATCGTTATAGAAAGCATGAACTACAAGTAGCCGAGATTGCTAGAGAAGTTGGGTTTACTCAGATCTCTATCTCTCATGAAATAAGCCCATTAATCAAGCTGGTAAGTCGAGGAGATACTACTGTAGTTGATGCCTATCTTACACCGATCCTCCGTCGCTATATTGACCGCTTGATCCAACAGCTACCCGATACTCAACTGATGTTTATGAAATCTGACGGAGGATTAGTTTCTGCTGTTGATTTTCAGGGTAAAGATAGCATTCTCAGTGGGCCAGCAGGAGGTATTGTCGGGGCAGTAAAAACTAGTCAGCGGGCAGGTTTTCAGCGCATTATTACCTTCGACATGGGCGGAACTAGTACTGATGTAGCCCACTATGCAGGAGCATACGAACGAGAATTAGATTCAGAGATTGCTGGAGCGCGGATGCGAGTTCCTGTTTTAGCTATTCATACCATTGCCGCAGGAGGCGGATCGATTCTGACTTTTGATGGTGCTAGTTACCGTGTTGGCCCTGAATCAGGCGGTTCAAACCCTGGCCCTGCCTGCTATCGCCGTGGTGGAGCATTAACTGTCACCGATGCTAATGTCATGCTGGGCAAGATTCAGCCTCAATACTTTCCTGCGGTGTTTGGTCAAGATGCTAATCAGCCTTTAGAGCGAGAGATTGTGCTGACCAAATTTGCCGAACTAACCAAAATAATCAATACCGCTACAGATGATAATCTTACACCCGAACAGGTGGCTTCTGGCTTTATGGCGATCGCCGTAGCCAACATGGCAAATGCGATTAAAAAAATTAGTCTACAGAAAGGTTATGATGTCACTCGTTATGTTCTTTGCTGCTTCGGTGGTGCAGGGGCGCAGGTAGCCTGTTTAGTGGCAGACAACTTGAGCATCAGCAAAATATTTATTCATCCCTATGCAGGAGTGCTTTCGGCTTACGGTATCGGTTTGGCAGATATCAGCACTACCAAAGTGGAGTCTGTAGAAAGGCCCCTGACTCTTGAGATTATGCCTGAATTGGAGTTTTTGTTGGCATCTTTGAGCGACATAGACCTAGCTGGAGATATACAGGTAATTAAACAAGTAAACTTAAAATATACGGGGACTAATTCAACTTTAACTGTCAATTTTAATCGCGAGCTGGCAATCATGGAACAAGATTTTGCCACCGAACATCAAACTCGCTATGGTTTTATTCAATCAGACAAAGAATTAGTGATTGAGTCGATTTCTGTAGAATTAGTTCAAACAATGGATGCTCTTGAAGAAGCAATTATCTCCCGTACTCGCCCCATCAATCAATCCGCAATAGCAATAGAATCAGTTCAAATGTTTGCTTTTGACAGTTGGCATAATACCCAGATCTATCGCCGTGAAGATTTACAGCCACAAGACTGTATTAAAGGCGCTGCGATTATCGTCGAACCCATTAGCACTATTGTCATTGAACCCAATTGGCAAGCTACAGTTAGCGATCGCAATTATTTAATTCTCGAACGTATTTAGTTAAGGTTGCCAAAATTCCCCAAATCACTTGAGGAACACACTTCTAACATCAATAAATTAAGTATTTTTAATAATTTCTTTATATTTGCATTAGAATGGGTCGATATATAAGAAAAAAATATGTATACAAAATTACAACCCACGATCGCACCATCCAAAAGAGAAAACAACAAAGCTCTAAATCAACAAAAAAATTTATCTTATGGCTTAAAAAAGATTATTCAAATCCGAGAATTGGATAAAAGACTTACCCATGCTAACCCCAAAAGAGGAAAGTGTACGATGGAGGGTTGCCATAACTGTGCGACTCATTGGCTAACTCGCAGCAATGTAGATTACTGTCAATCGGACATGGTATGTCATAAAGACGCAATCATTTGGATGCAGGTCAAAGATTTAATCGATTGGCAATAAGGCTGGTAAAACCAAATAAATTAATTAAAACCTAGAATTAGAAGCGATCGCATTTTCAATCGAGCCAAGAAACTGTGCAATCTGCTTAGTTGAGCGGAGATGATAAACACTTTTGGTACTTTGAACCTTCTCAACATACTCACGATATTTTGGAGTTAAAAATTTGTGGCAAAGCCGAAGCGTACGGTAGCTATTTATTGAACTCTTTAAGATAGGACTATTTTGAGGCCAACCTGCTGGTGGCTTAAAGTAACCTGTGATTAGTCGTTTAGTCACCCACCAGAAATGTACAGGTAGCGGTAGATCGACAAAAATCAGACTGTCCGCTTCGCTCAATCGTAGCCAGAGAGTTTCCATACAACCAAACCCGTCAATAATCCATTGGTCAGTGTCTAAAATTTGCTGATGGGCGCGCCTGTAGTTTTTCTGCGGAATCTCAATGCCTCCAGATAAATATTGAATTTTGTCCAAGACGTGAAGCGGTAAACCAGTGACCTCTGATAATCTGCTGCTGAGAGTAGATTTACCACCTCCTGCATTGCCAAACACTGCTACTTTTTTCATCCATTCTCTCCTTGACGATCACCCTTAAATTAATTACTTGTTTAAAAAAGCGATCGCACCTAAGCAACCACTAACTTATAAATTTTGGTTTAATAGTTCGCTGACGGTAACTATCCGATAACCTCTTTGTCTCAAGTCTTTTAAGATAAGTTTTAAAGCGATCGCTGTATTTTTTGCCACCTTGAGAGAGTTAGCATGAAAAACTAAAATTGCTCCAGGAAAGACCATTTGTTTGGTATACATGGCGGTTAACCAAGGCTGATTAGTTAGCTCAAAAGTATCAAAGGGAATCATTGAGGCAAGGACTAATTTAAGATCATAATTCTCTTTGGCGGTTAAATTGGCGATCGCCTGCACCATAGTCTGATTATAAAAACCTCTTCCTGGACGATACCAACGAACCTCTCTTCCCGTCAGTTCTAGTAGTTGGTCGTGGGCTTCTTTTAGCTGCTGCTCAAACTGTTGCGGAGTTAACCAAGCGTGGGTTTCATCAATTACCCCATGATTGGCAATTTCATGACCTTGAGCCATTATTTCGGCAATAATTTGAGAATCAGGATTGAGATGGCTGCTAATAATAAAAAAAGTTGCTCTAGCTGGCTCTAAATAACTGTATTGTTGATTGTGTTGAGCGATCGCCTCTAAGATTAATTTTGTGCCGCAATCTCCTCGATCTAGAAGACAAGGTGCATCATCAATCGTTAATGCCACGATTTTTTCTGTAGTTTGATGATGAAAAATTGCATCAGGAAATAACTGCGCCACACCATTTACTAATTCCTGAGATAAATTCTTCATCTTCTTTGGTTCTGCCGATCAATCATCTATTTGGCAGTTTCTGTCGTTTCTCCTTTTGGTTGTCCCAACTGTTGTTGTTCTAAAATTCTTTGCTGTTGCAGACGTTTAAAGTCTGATGCAGAATTGTCGATTTGTGTCTGAGATTCTTGATCAAACTCGGCTGCACTACGGCTATTTGTTTGTTGGGCGCGATGTATAATATCAAGAGGATTTAATCCCGCAGGCGCATCTCCATAAATACCATCTTTTTCGTTAGGCTGATAGCCATCATCAGCGCCAGATTGAGCTAAAGCAGAGAAATTCAACCCAGCGATCGCCACTAAAGCTATTCCTACTGCCCAACCAGTTCGATGTAATCGGTTATTTTTAATCATAATTAAACCTCGTAATAAAAGTTAAAGTTGTTAAGATTATTTTTTAGGCAAAACGACGACGTAATAGAGGTTGAATTGCCAGTAAAATCAAAGCGTCAAATGCTAACAAGACTAGGATAACTGCACCAAAACTAAACCCAAACCAGGGAGTATCCATAACGATACTGTTAATTGCCCAATCTCCATGACCATAAATATAGCGAATTGGTTCGATCGCATAGGTTAAAGGATTAAGACTAGCAATGACCTGAAGCCAATCAGCCATAAAGCTTAAAGGCGCAAGAGCCGTACTGGCGAACAATAAAGGTAAGTTAGTCACAAAAATCACGGCAATTAGTTCAATATGACCAGGTAGGGCAAAAGCTAAACCAAGGCTTAAGGCAGTAACTCCTAAAACAATCAAAAAGACAATTAAAGCGATCGCACTTAACCCAGCCAATCCTGGCAATCCCGCACCTAAAATAGCACTAGCCAAGACAATCACTGCGGTTTGAATAAAGCTCAGGGCAATGATATAAACTGTCGAAGCTGCCACAATTGAGTAGCGGGAAGATAATGGTGCTACTAGCAAACGGTTCAAAAACCCAAATTCACGGTCAAACATTACTGGTAATCCTGCGTTTAATGCTCCCGAAAAAGCAGTAAAGACAATTACACCTGGCGCGAGAAATTTAGCGTAACTCAGGTCAGTACCAAATAATCCTGATGGTGCTTTGCTAAACAATGCGCCAAACAAGACCAACCACATAAAAGGTTGAATGATTCCCGCAACCAAGGTCGAAGGACGGCGTTGCAGTTGAATAAATAGACGTTGAGTTAGGGCTAATGTTTCCTGAATAAAATCCCCCAGGGAGCTACTTTGCTGATTGCTTTGTCCACTAATACCTGGATTTGGTGCTAGGACAGACTTGATGTTTTGACTAGATATTGACTGACTCATAATTTATTGGTGATGGTAAACAGTATGTTTTATGTTTGTTGATTTAAAATTAATCAGCTTAACTTGTCACGATTGCCTATTATTTATACTTATTACCTTCATTTTGACTCCCCCTTCAGGAGTAAAAGTAAAACCCCGACGACCAGATTTTAATGGGCGATTATCGAGCAATTCCAATTTTATCTGGGACATAATAGTCGCTAAAACTAGCTTCATTTCAAATAAGGCAAAAGCATACCCCAAGCAACGACGATTTCCCCCGCCGAAAGGCAAATATTCGTAAGGAGAGAAGCGGTGAGACCCCGCGTCGGCGTAAGACGCAAGGGAACGCTCACCAAGACACTGTCTTTCAATAAACCTTTCTGGTTTAAATTTTTTTGGTTCGGGATAAAGATCTTCTCGTTGATGAGTTAAATAAATAGAAGGAAACAGAGATGTTCCCGCCTCAAGTCGATATCCCATTAATTCAAAGGGTTGCTTTAATTGACGACCAACAAATACCACCACGGGATTTAATCTGAGGGTTTCTGATACTATTGCACTAAGATAGGGAAGTCTGGCAATATCGGTAAATTCGGCATTTTCAGCCAGAGAATTTAATTCTTGTCGACACTTTTGACCGACTTCAGGCAAACGATGTAGCCAATAGAACGACCAAGCCAAAGAACTTGCAGTAGTTTCATGTCCTGCAAATAACATAGTCATCAATTCATCTGTGATCGATTGATCGCTCATTGGTTGACCATCTTCGTATCTAGCTGTTAACAATAAGCTGAGGATATCTTCGCCCATAGTATCGGGATTTTGACGACGGCGATCGCATTCCTCTTGTAAAATCTTTTTAATCTGATCTTGTTGTTGGCAAAACTTACTCCAGGGAGTTAATACACCCAAGTCTTTTTGTAAGGCGGGAAAAAATAAGAAAAAAGAACGCAATGGCGAGTTAAACGTATCTAACCAATCTAGCAAAATTGCTTTAAGGCGATCGTATCTTTGTCCTGACTCTAAACCAAAAATAGTCCTTAAAATAATCCGCAGGGAAATCTCTTGAGTATAGTCTCGAATACAAATAGTTTGACCAACCTGCCATTGAGAGATCACTTCTTGAGTGACACTAACCATGGTTTGACCGTAGCTTTTCATCCTTTCCCCGTGAAAAGGCGGCATCAGTAACTTACGGTGTTGTTTATGTTCAATGCCGTCTAGCAATACTAAAGATTTATCTCCTAGCAAAACCTTTACTGGTGCGGTGGACTGTTGACCAACTTCAAATAAACTAGGATCGGCGGTAAAAACTTTTTCAATTGCTTGAGGATTACTAAAAATTACATAAGGAGGCATTAAAGAAGATTTTGAACCATAAAATATCTCTCCATATTTTTGGTTATATCTTTCTAATGTGCCAAACTGATCGAGTAAAGCTTGAACTATACCGACGATCGCAGGAGCTTTTGAACCAGGGGGAAGTTTGGGTTTAGCTGATGATGGAATTGCAGTAGTCATTTCATTTGCTGTTTTTTCTCTTTTTTCAGATCCCTGGCGCTAGATGAAGCTATTTGAGCATCCATGATGGTTTGTCCTGTGGCTGCTAGGTAAACATCATCCAGACTAGGACGAGACTGCGCCAAACTAAAGGTAGGTAACTCGACTTCTGCTAGGGACTGCTCAATTTTACTCAAGGAACTTTGACCAGATTTAACAATCAGGTTAAGAGAATTTCCCTGAACGGCATTGATAATTACTTCTTCGACAAAAGACAAAGATTCCAGAATGTGTTTAGCTTTATCTGCCTCTTCATCACTGGTAAACTCTCTAATTCTTAAGGTAACGCGATCGCCTCCTAACTTGTCTTTTAATTCTGACGGTTTACCCTCAGCGATCACTACTCCTCGATCAATAATCGCCAAGCGATCGGCTAAAGCATCGATTTCCTCTAGGTAATGACTAGTAATTAGTACAGTTGTTCCTGCTGAGCGCAACTCTTGCAAAAACTCCCACACCACCATTCGACTTTCGATATCTAAGCCGACGGTAGGCTCATCTAAGATTAAAACTTCAGGCTGATGTAGTAAACCTGCTGCTAAATCTAGGCGTTTGCGAATCCCACCCGAATAAGTGCCTGTTTTTTTGTTAGCATATTCTTCTAAACCTAATACTTCAATTAATTGTTGAATGCGATCGCCAATTATTTTTTGGGGTAAATGGTATAGTGCTGCCTGTAACTTTAATAGCTCTCTACCCGTCAATACCTTATCAATTGCTACTTCTTGAGCAACATAACCCAGCCGTTGCCTGACTGCTTTAGGAGATGCGACGGCACTAATTCCCCCTACTTCAATCTTGCCAGCGTCAGGTTTAGCTAAAGTACACAAACAGCGAATAGTTGTAGTTTTGCCCGCACCGTTAGGGCCTAATAGACCGAAGATCTCGCCAGGCTGTACAGTGAAGGAAATATCTTTTACTGCCTGGACATCACCATAGCTTTTTTGGAGGTTTTCAATTAAAACGGCAGCGGACATAATCTCTAAAAATTGTTTTGTCTACATTGTTATTTTATATATTTATTGTAATAGTTTGGCTGAGGACAGATGTTAAGTAATTATCTAGATCTCAACGAGTGGACTGATTATCTTTCTTGCCAGCGATCGCCACTTAATTGACTCCAAACTCCGAACTCCTATACTTTCTTTAGGCAAATTCTGTTAAGTTGCATAAAGAATATGTCAACTAGATCACCTCATGACTGCACGTAAACGGAAATCATCAGAACATCCTTTAAATCGACTGTTGCGATATGGAGATAAATATCAAACCATAGTCTGGCAAGCAACAATTTGCTCAATTTTAAATAAACTTTTCGATCTCGCACCTCCCGCTATTATTGGTGCTGCGGTGGATGTGGTGGTTCAAAAACAAGATTCAATCGTGGCACGCTTGGGGATTACTGATATTTTCCAACAGCTAGTGATACTGTCAGTTTTATCGGCAATTATTTGGGTTTTCGAGTCAATCTTTGAATACGCTTTTACTCGACTGTGGCGCAATTTGGCTCAAGATGTACAGCACGATATTCGCTTGGATGCTTATAGTCATGTCCAAAATTTAGAATCAGCCTACTTTGAGGAACGCAGTACAGGAGCATTACTATCAGTTCTCAATGACGATATTAACCAACTGGAGAGATTTTTAGACGTTGGAGCAAATGAAATCATTCATGTTCTCACTACGGTAGTCGTCATCGGGGGGGCATTTTTTGTCTTGACTCCCAATCTAGCCTGGATGTCAATTATCCCTATTCCCATTATCGTTTGGGGTTCAATCGCTTTTCAAGGATGGCTTGCGCCTAGATATGCGGAAGTGCGAGAACGAGTCAGTACCCTTAATTCTCGTTTAGCCAATAACCTGAGTGGGATTACTACTATTAAAAGCTTTACTACTGAAGCTTATGAAATAGAACGTCTGGCTAAAGATAGTAACGCCTATAGACAGAGTAATCAAAAAGCGATCGCTCTTTCCGCTGCTTTTATTCCCTTGATTCGCATGGTAATTCTGGCTGGCTTTACCGCTATCTTGCTTTATGGAGGGGTGCAGGCTGCATCTGGTGCTTTAGCAGTGGGAACTTATAGTGTGTTGGTGTTTCTGACTCAAAGATTACTTTGGCCATTAACTCATTTAGGACAAACCTTTGATCTTTATCAACGGGCAATGGCTTCGATCGCCCGCGTGATGGACTTATTAGACACTCCCATTGCTATTCATTCTGGAGAGAAGTCTTTACCTCTAGCAAAAATTAAGGGTGCAGTAAGTCTCAATAACATCACTTTTGCCTACAGCCAGAGAGAACCAGTAATTAAAAATCTTTCTCTTAATATACCCGCAGGTAAAACTATTGCGATCGTGGGAGCAACAGGTTCGGGTAAAAGTACTTTAGTTAAGCTACTGCTGCGACTATACGAGGTACAGTCAGGGGAAATCACTTTAGATGGTCAAAACATTAAAGATATTGTGCTGTGGGATTTACGTCGTGCTGTCGGTTTAGTTAGCCAAGATGTCTTTTTGTTCCACGGCACGGTGAGAGAAAATATCAGCTATGGTTCTCCTGATGCTACTACCCGCCAAATCGAAGAAGCTGCCAGAATTGCCGAAGCTGCCCAGTTTATTAGCGAACTACCCCAAGGCTATGACACCATTGTGGGGGAAAGGGGACAGAAACTATCTGGAGGACAAAAACAGCGAATTGCGATCGCCAGAGCCGTCTTAAAAGATCCTCCAATCCTCGTCTTAGACGAAGCCACCTCCGCCGTCGATAACGAAACCGAAGCTGCGATCGCTCGTTCTTTAGAAAAAATTACGCAAAATCGAACCACTATTGCGATCGCTCACCGTCTTTCTACCATTAGACATTCAGACTGTATTTATGTGATGAGTTATGGTCAACTAATCGAACGGGGAACTCATGAAGAATTATTAGCCCAGGATGGTGCTTATGCTGGCTTATGGCGGGTTCAAACAGGAGCAAGAAGCAAAATCGAAGCCTAAATGTTAACTAACTCTAGATGTCGGCTGCGGATTGTATCGGCGATCGCTTTTAACCAAGTTTCGTTGATCATTTCTTTCGATAGCTGAAAGACACAATAGCCCTGTTGTTGGGCTAAATTGAGCTTTTCATAGTCTCGCATCAAACTCTTGCCTGTACTGTGTCCGCCTTGATGCCAAATTTGTCCATTAATCTCAATGGCGACTTTGGCAGCAAAATTTACATAGTCGAATTTAAAACGACGCTGAGGAATTAGCCGTACCTCTGTTTCTAGATCTAAGTCAGGAAAAAGCTCTGACCACATTAGATCGAACTCAAATTCTAGGCTACTAATACTCATCGGTTAAGTTAAACTAAAAGTGTTTTTTTTACTGAAGATAACCTGATTTTCTCGGATTGACCAACAGAATTAGCTCCTATACTTCTCGTTAGGGAGATAGGGAGATAGGGAGAAAATTAAATTGTTAATAACCCCTAATTGCGTTTAAATCCAAGAGCAAAAATCAATTTTGTGGCTGTTTAAGATAACTCTCTAACAATTCTATATTTTTATGGGGTTCTAGCTGAATAGTGGCACGAACTGAACCATATCTTTCCTTCAGTTTCTGTTCTACTGCCGTTACAATTGCGTAAGCCGCATCAATTTCTCGTGGCGCAACAACTAGATGCATCTCAATAAAAATTTCTTGACCGATTACTCCTCTAGAAGTGATTGAATGACAGTTTAGTACGCCATAAACATCCATGACAATTTCCATGATTTCTCTAGCTGAGATAGCGACGCGATCGCTAAGAAAAGGAATATTATCTCTGATTACTTCCCAGGCACTCCAAAATACTAAACCTGCCACCAGAAAAGCTAATACAACATCTAACCATGTCCATCCCAAACGTATTCCCCACATCCCAGCTAAAAGAACTATTGTTACCCAAACATCACCAAGAGTATGTCGAGCATCGGCTTGTAATAGCTTGCTATTGAGTGCTTTTCCTCTTTGAGCTTCGTACACAGAAATACCAATATTGATCATCAAAACAGCAATCATCATAATTAAACTAAGATTGCTCACCTGAATGGACTCGCTATCCCCAGAAAAAAAGGCGCTTCACCGCAGAACCTAAAATTTCTACCCCCGCTACTATCAAAAAACCCGCAATTCCTAACGCGCCTAAAGATTCAAACTTTGAATGTCCATAAGGATGATCCCAGTCTGGTTGAGGGTTGGCAAGACGCATCGCAATTAAACCCAAAATATTGCTGGCACTGTCTGAAAAAGAGTGCAAGGCATCTGCTAATAAACTCAAAGAACCAGTAGCTAAACCTAAGCTAAATTTCGTTTCTAAAACAAGTAAATTCAATCCTAATGTTATGTAAAGCACATTTTTAATTGAACTTTGTCTTTGAGATAGCCGAACATCAAGCTCAGGTGAGAAGTTCATTAGCAGCTGCCAAATTATTTATTAACTTAATTTCTGATTCGCTTCAAGATTATCTCATATTCGGCGAAAATAGCAGCGTAATTGGACGAGGAAATTTAGCTTCAAGTAACTTAAACTTTTTTAAGTTTCTAGCAGAAATGCGTCACTATTACTGCTTAATTCTGGAGATAGATTTAACCAACTAGCAGAACTAACCTCTATTTTGGACTTAAGACTAATTAATACTTGCTGTAGTTCTAATGGATTATGATAACGATCGCAGATGAAGTCAATCTGTACTTCTATTTCTGGCAAAATATGGTCGCCAACTAAATTTCTACTGCTAACTTTAGTCGGTATTAGTTCTTGTTCTTTCCCTAATTGAACTAATAAAGCTAAAACGTCAGATTCATCTACTGCTAGGCAATTGACTCGATATTGGTAACGAATTTCTTGAGTAACTGATTTTGTGGTTGATTCTACTTTAGTTTGGGGCTTTAAATCACTCTTTAACTCTTTTTCTATGTTGGGCATAAAATCTTTTTCGGGAGCGGGAAAGAGTAAATTAGTGAGGAGAATTATCAATATAGCAATATAAGCAGGAAAGAAAAGACCAGATCCTACCAGAGATCCCGCTGCTCCTGCACACCAAAGTTTAGTTATGACATTTACATTTACATTTTGGAAAGGAACTAGCCTTTCTTGTTTTTGAAAAAAAAGTCCAGCACAAAGAATGCTGATACCCAAGATCAGCTGTGAAGAAAATTTAGTTTCTGAAGTCAAGCTGGCAAGTATTGAAAACATCGCTGCTCCCAAAGCCATCTGAATATTAGATAGAATAAATTGCTTAGTTTGATACCATTTTTTTTCGATTGCTACAGTACTTCCGACAATAAAAGCAAATAGTAGCCTTCCGGCGATTTCTTGCCAGCTTATTAGATTCATTTGTTCTACTTGATTATCCAGCTTTAAACTAAGTTTTTCAGCATTGTAGTAGTATACAAGCCTATGTGAACTCTGGTATTCAGTTTAAGCATTGATTAGTTTAAGAGGTGATGTATCTAAAGGTTGTTCAAGTTTTTGCCAAAATTTAATTATTTTTCTTCCCGTATTTTCAGGAAAAAAGTAATGAAAGAAATGATGTCCTAATGGGTTAAGCCAGAGTAGATCTTCATCTTTCAAATAATCTGACCATCCTTGTAAAGCAGAGCGATCGCTAATGCCATCATTCTCACTGCCACACACCATCATCGGCATTAATACCCCTCCAGGTTGCACTCGATCTAACTGATAAAGTGAATGAGCGGTAGGTGCTGTATATAAATCTTGCTTGAGAGTCTCAACTAGTTTTTGGGTATTTGTCTGGCTTTGATGACCAAACATCATCTGTACCATCCGAGCCAGAATAATATCTTGACTGCAAGGTAATAGCTTTCGCATTTGATAATAGTGCGCTTGCCAATCAATAGAGGGAGAGCAACCTACTCCCAGTAGAGTTAAAGATTTGACTCGCTGGGGATATTTACGAGCATAGAGTAATCCGAGTAAACCACCTGTGCCATGACCAATTAGATCTATCGGTTGAGATTTAGATTTAAGATAGTCATGAAGTAATGTTATGCCTATTTCTATAGAGCTTGCTTCGTCTATTTCCTGATGATATTCCCAATAGGCGATGGGTATTTGTTGAGATAGATAGCGAATGATGCGACCATCAAAGTATTTGAAACTAGGATTGGCATTAAGCCAAATTGGCGCTGTTTCAGGAGATCTCTTCATTTTAAGTAAGTAATTTTAGGTTTGAATACTGAATGCTGTGATTTTTGATTGGCATTACTACAATGATTTACAGCAAGACAGCTACTACAGCCAGTTTTGCTTTGATCTGCAAGAAAGTCTCGGCAACCAATCGCTGTTTCTGACATCGCTGCTAGAGGATTAACTGTACATTTCAGTCGATAGTCCCCCGTAAAGTAGACACATTTGTCGCAGGGTATTTGGTGCAGGCGCTTGAGATGATTAACTGCCTGCTCGATCATAGAAAGCGATCGCCAAAACAAGCAAGAAAAAATTAATGTCCAAATACTACAACAGAAAGCTAGATGTACCATGAGTAGATGATTCTAGTGGCTGTTAGAAGAAAAGGGAAAAGCAAGAGATAAAATATTGGCTCATTATTATCAGGTGCTTTTCCCTGGTTTTGGAGAGGAGAATCCCCAAACTTTTTAGATAGCTTTTAGCTATTTATTACAGAGCAAATTCAGATTTCAGTTGTATCGTCCATTGTTGAATTCGCTCTTCTGTTAATTCTGATTGATTATCTTCATCTAAAGCCAAGCCGACAAATTTACCACCTTTATCCGCTTTAGATGCTTCATGTTCATAGCCTTCTGTAGACCAATGACCTACTGTTTCACCTCCTAGACTAGAAATCTTTTCTTCCAAGATTCCCATCGCGTCTTGAAAATTATCGGCATAGCCTACTTGATCCCCAGTGCCGAAATAGGCCACTTTCTTCCCACTAAAGTCGATGTTGTCTAGATCGTCTTCATAGAAGCCTTCCCAGTCTGATTGTAATCCGCCAATATCCCAAGTGGGACAGGCAATAATAATGCGATCGTAGTCTGCAAAGTCACTATCTGAGACATCAGAAATTTCGTGAAGTGCCACAACGCTTGAGCCTCCTAAAGCCTTTTGTATGGCTTCGGCAGCTTCTTCAGTTTTCCCTGTAGTCGATCCGTAAAATAATCCAACTTTAGCCATGATGGTTTTTTCTGTTAATTGATTTTGTGATTTTTCGTGGGCGGTATGTCTGTTTTAGTTATCTCTCAAGTTATTGAAATTAATTACTAATTATTCAAAATAATATTAGCCTTGGGAAAAAGTAGGAATCAGACAATTTCAATTAGACTAAAGCCACAATCTTGACTATGAAGTAGCAGTCAAATCTTGATCACTACCCAATTCCTAATCAGGCGTGAGAAAATTCTCTTTAGTATCATACACATTATTGCAAAATAATTGCAATAAAATTTGAAATTTAAATTCTGCGTTTGGACATTGGTAGTTTGGGAATATAGTTCGATAGCTCAAATCAAGTCATCGTTCCCACCCAAAAGACTATTATTTAGTCCACTGACTGCGAAGCCAATCTATTGTCTCCATAATCTTTAGTGTTTCATCTAAAGGCATCACTTTGCTTTCCAACTCACCGTTTTGCAGACATCTAACTACTTCTGCTGCTTCGTAATTGTAGCCATTTCCGACTAAGGGTTTGACCGTCTTTGCGTCTGAATTTAATAAACCTGTCAGGGAAATATAGGCTCGTTTAATTAGCGAGTTTTGCTTAACTTTCGCCAACAGCTTTTGTTTACTGTTAAGAGGTATTAAAGGAGAGGGAAAAGAATTATTCGTAGCTTCAGGAAATTTAGTGAGGGAAAGCTTTTCGGGCATAATAAACAGTTTTTCTAGAGTAATTCTGCCCTTGTCGCCCATGATCATTGCTTGATTAGAGCTTTCTGTACAGAGAGATTGAGCCAAAACAGCTAATGCCCCATCAGCATAATTTAACAGCACCGCAGATTGTTCATCTACTCCTGTAGCTGAAAGATTTGCCTGTGTTTGCATTCTGGATGGTTCACCCAGGAGATAATAAGCTAGAGAAAGACCATAAATACCGCGATCAAGTAGCACCCCTCCGCCTTGCTCTAAAGTGTCAAAATGGCTGCTGTTACCGTTAACGATATAACCAAAATCTGCTGTAAGCATTCTCACCTTGCCAATTTCTCCCTGCTCAATCATGGTTTTTACCTGTTGAACCAAAGGCATAAAGCGCATCCACATCGCCTCCATGCAAAATAGCTTTTGGCGACGGGCGACTTGAATGACTTCCTGGGCTTGAGCAGCATTAACTGTAAAAGGTTTTTCGCAAAGAACTGGTTTTTTGCTGATAAACATAAAATACTCAAATCTTTGTGAGTATAGTTAGGAGTTCCAATGTAAACAACGTCGATATCTGGATCTTGAACTAATTCTTCACAGCTATTATAAAAACGGGGAATCTGAAATATTTGGCTAAATACTTTGGCATTGGCAGCTTTTCTGGAAGCCACTCCTATTAGTTGAGCTTGTGGGACTGATTTTAATCCTTGAGCGAATTTTCCTGCAATGAATCCCGTGCCGATAATTCCCCAACGAATAGGTTGTGATGACATACTCAAAAAATTTGGTTAAAAGCTACATGCTGCTGATCTAAATTTACTTATTAATTAGCAGATTTAGCAAGAGCGATCGCGACTGCATCATTATTTTTGCGTAGTCCTTCGTAATGGAAAAACACTTGACCACTGAAGTGGCGATCGCGATTAGTTTTAATATATTTAATCAAGTCTTGATGACGAACATCTTTGCCATTAGCAGTCAAGGCAATACCTGGGGCAAATTTAGATAGTGAGTTAGGGTCAAAAGTTTGAACAATCTTCTTCACTTCTTGGTTGTAGCCGAAGAAATTAGAGCGATAAATCTGGGGGTGAATCATGTCGCATAAACCCTGATCTACCCAAGCTTTGCTATCTTGCAGCAGGTTATTCAGACAAAAAGGATATACCGCAGGGGACAGGGAAACAATTGCTTGAGGCTTAATTGTTTTTACTGCTTGATACATTTCGGCTAAAAACTCAGTTAAAAGATTGGCGCGCCACTGTATCCACTGTTGGTTTTGGTGATTATAAGGCGGCTGCTTAACAAAACTTGCTTGATATTTCCCGATCGTAACACTATCGTATCCTGCGGTAACGGGCAAGGCAGGCAGCGATCGCATCCTTGAATTCCGTCTACATCATAGTTACTGATGATTTCTTTGATAATCGACTGCATAAATTGTTGAGCTTCGGGGTGAAAAGCATTCATCCAGGTTAGCCCACCCTGTCTTACCGTTGCGCCATCACGATCAATTGCTTGCCAATGGGGATATTGCTGGAGAATATGCCCTCCATCTGAGCGGTGAGAGGCAGCAAAACCATATTCCAACCAGGGGATTATTTGAAGATTACGCTGTCTTGCTTCTGTAATGATCTCTGCTAAAGGATCGCGCTCCTGCTTTTGATAAAAAGGGTCGATTGCTGGTAAATGATAGTGATTCATTATTTGGCTAGGATAGAGAGTATATCCCCGATTCCAAACCACAGGAAAGATCAGATTAAATCCATAAAAGCTTAAAAAATCTAACGCCTCAATTATATTTTGCCGTGACTCCAGCACTTTGCTGTGAGGACGATTGGCAATCCAAACTCCGCGTATTTCTGACATCAAGACTGGTTACTAAAATATACTGCTGAGATGATAATCAACCCTAGTAAGCACAAGGGAACTAATAAATTAATTGGTTCAATCATTTTAAGATCAAATTAAATTGCGTTTTCTCTCCCCTAAATTTTTACTTGAACCAATCTCTTTTAGCCAACTTAACCAAGCTTTATATTCTACAGGGATTATCCTTCGCTTGGTTTCCCATTCCCACGATTGTTTTATTTTATCAACATTATGGGTTGAACATTGAGCAGATCGTGTTGCTCAAAACGATCTTGTCCTTGTCAATCTTAGTGCTAGAAGTTCCTTCTGGATATATAGCCGATCTGTGGGGCAGAAAAGCATGTTTGGTCGTTGGTAGCGGGGTATGGATTGCTAGCTGGTTAATTTACTGTACTGGAACTTCATTTGATGCCTTTGCGATCGCCGAAATCTTAGCGGGAGTAGCTGGAAGTCTAATTTCTGGGGCAAACACTGCCTTGGGTTACGACACCCTCTTACAGTTGGGGAAAGAACAACAATATCAAGTATGGGAAGGAAAACTAGTTGCCATTGCTGGTATCAGTGAAGCAGTTTGTGGCATTATCGGCGCAGAGATCGCCTCAATTAATTTAGTCTATCCTTTTTATCTCCAGACGCTTTGCTTAATTATTTACTTTGGTTTGAGCATAACTTTAGTCGACCCACAAGATCATCAAGCGATCGCGAAGCCTTCCCAGAAGGAAATCGCCCAAACACAGAAATTAACTCAGCTAAAAAACATTATTGTTGATGTCTACCAACGTCCCCAACTGCGATGGTTAATCTTACTCAGCAGCATTTTTTCTAGCGCTAGCTTCTTGATTGTTTGGCTATCGCAAGATTATCTCCAGCAATTAAATATTCCTATTCAAGCTTTTGGTTGGACGTGGGCAATATTTCATCTGGGAATGAGTTGGGCATCGCTTAATTCCCATCATCTACAGCGCATTTTGGGTATCAAACAAGCGCTCTTGCTGCTCACAATGATTTTAGCTGCTTCCTATATCTGTCTGGGCAGTATTACCCAAACCTGGGGGATAGTCTTTGTCATCAGCATCTATCTAGTGCGGGGTTTTTGTTCTCCGTTGATTCTCAATGCCATTAATCAGCAGATCTCTTCTTCTGTTAGGGCAACAATTCTTTCTCTCAATAGCCTCGTGTTTCGGGTTGCTTTTGCAGTAATTGCCCCTCTAGTTGGAGCGATCGCCTCTGAGTATGATTTGTTTATTAGTTTGAGTGTGGCGGGGTGTTTGTTTTTTCTATCTGGTTGGTATTGCTGGTGGCAATTGGTCAAAGTTCAAACTTTTTAATTTTTTATTTTTAATTTCTGTAAAACCCCAAAAACCTTATATACGTAAATATACAGACGTTTTTCCTCAACAGTTTTCAAATTAAAAACAAAAATTTAAGTATTTTCACTAGGCATTTTGAGTTTTTGCGGTTATAAAGTTCTTATAAAGTTTAGATAAAGGATTTATAAAGCAAGCAAAAAAAACTCGAACAGAAGCAGACTACGGCCAAGTATTTATAACTAGTCAATCTTGTCCAAGCGCGATCGCCGAACACTGAATATGTTGCCTACAGAACAATTCAGCACCTTCACCTAATTACACTCAATCTTTATATAGAGGCTATTTACTATGGATTCATTGATAGACATGCTCAATATCTCAATTGCTGATGCTAAAGAACTTGGACAACAAGTTGACTATGACTTTACCAGTAATTTTGCTGATGGTGAATCAGATGGAGAAAACAACTTTGAACCGATTGCTTACCAGTGGTTTAACTCAGACTATCGCAAGGGATATTTGAGCGGGATAGCCAAGAGAATTGGGATTGAATGCACACCAATTCACAGCCAAGAGATAGATCGAGTTTTTTTGTCTGACTGTGTGGCAGCCAGCACAGTATAGGGAGGAGGTTTGTGAGGAAAAGGTTGTGGGTCTTCTCTAGTACCCCTTGAGACTTTCACTTTGCTGCTGCAAGGATCAAGTTGACCTCAATATAGAAATATAGAAGTTTTATGGGCAATTTCAATTTATTAGGTTCGATAAGTAAAATTTGCCAAGTTAAACCAGACAATCTTATGAACTTAGACCATTTATTAATTCTGCTGAACGAAATCGATATTGACAATGTCAATCAAGAAGCAAAACAATCGCTCGAAAATTATTTAAAACGCTTGGTTGAAAATATATTCAAGCTACAGTACTGGGAATTAGAAAAAGGACGCAACTATAAGTATTGGCAAACTATGGTGTCTAATTCTCGCAGTGATATCCAAAAATTAATTACATGCAGTCCTAGCCTTAGAAGATATATGGAACAAATATATCCAAAACTTTATCAAGATGCTGTCAACCTATGTCAATACGAGTTCTACATACCTAGAAATATGTCAATTGAACTAGAGCAAATCTTGGAAAATAATTATTTGGATAATCGATTAAATAGCTCCCTTTAAGTTTTTTTCTACTAAATTCGCCAGTATGGAGGTAAAGTACGGTGACCAACTGTCATGACAAAGAATTATTACGCTTAATTATTAATGCTATTGATGATTTAGAACAAGTGGTACGTGCTAGAGAATTAATCAATATTTTATGGGCTATTAACACTAGCAGCTGTAAAACTGAGGAAGATTGGAATCGGGCTGAAATTCTACTAGAATCTTATGAAAAGACCAGAGACGAATTTTTAGAGGCTGCTATCTCTAATTTAAAAGAATCAGTAGAAGTTATGGCTGGTTCAACTAGCTATCTCTGAAATCTAATGTAATAACTTCATCAACTCGTCATAGGTGTTTCAATTTACGGCGAGTTTTCGATACCCGCATGTAGTCAAAAAATTAATCGTTACCTTTGTCAATCGAATTTAGATGAGTTTTCTAGTATTTACGACGCTAAAGTAGTGCCAGCAAACAACTCTGCCCAAGATTTACTCTGAGCATCTGGGCTAGCTATAATCTCAACTATTGCTGATTTAGCCCTTGGCTGGGATAGCGCCTCAACACATACCTGGGCTACTTTTTGTCTAGGAATACTACCTTCAAACAGAGTATCAGCCGAAGACATAATAATTTTGTCGGCATTATCTTCTTCTTTGAGTCCTCCAGGTCTAACAATTGTGTAGGGAATACCACTAGATTGAATATAATTCTCCGCCTGTTTTTTCCAATACAAGATGAGCCAAAATAAATTTAACGGGTGAAAAAATTTAGAAGTACACAGAGAAGATACTAAAATAAAATGCTCTAAGTCACGCTCTTTGGCAGCATCGACTAAATTTTTAGTTCCTTCATAATCTACCTTATATGGCCCTGTCGGATCTAGGCTGGGGCTAGCACCAGTGGCACAAATCAAGGCGTTACAGTCATTTAAAGCAGATTCATAGCTTGCGGGACTTAAAACATCTCCTTCAACCAGTTTAACTGTGTCAGGCAATATTGTTCTGCCTCGTTCCAGATTTCTAACTAATGCTGTGACAGCAATATCATTATTGATTAACTGTCTAACAATATGTTTACCAGTTTTTCCTGTAGCTCCTGCAACAAATACCCGCATAAGATCTAAATCACACCCATACAATTAAAAAAGTGTTTAGCTGATAATTAACACCTTTATTGTAATTATATTAACAGTAAGGATTGGCTATCAAACGTTAGTTTAAAAAGTGACATGCAGTCTAAATTTATCAATCATTCACAAAATACCTTCTTAAAAATTTCTTCTTCTGACTCTATGCAGCTTACCTATACTGATTCTATTGAACAGCAAAGAACGTTTGCTTTTACAGTTAGCTTTAATGGGCGCATGGATATGTATAGTGATCTAGATACTGTAGCTAAATATTTAGATGCTCATGAAGGCTGGTTTTGTCGCTGCGCTCAACCAATGAAGGTTGAACCTGTGGCTGATAACGGCTACATTCTTACCGTTGGTAGATTCGGTTCATTTGGCTACGAAGTTGAGCCAAAAATTGCTGTGGTGTTAAATCCTCCAATAGATCGAGTCTATCTAATGCAGACTATACCTCTTCCTGACTGCGATGAAGGATATGAAGTAAACTATCGTGCCAACATGAGGCTAGAGGAAGTAGCTGGTAATGTTCAAACACAAAGTCAAGGTTTATTTAGCAAACAGATAACCATGCCTCAGCGCGTTACCAAAGTAAACTGGGATTTGGATCTTAAAGTCAAAGTTGAGTTTCCCCAATTTATTAGCAAACTTTCACCTAACTTAATTCAGGCTACAGGCGATCGCCTATTAACGCAAATTGTTCGCCAGATTTCGCCTCGTCTTACTTATAAAGTACAACAGGATTTCCACAACAGCCATGATTTTCCTATGCCACCTAAAAGCAGTAGACAATTGCATAGAGTTCCTCATCCTCAACAATATGCTGTTTAACTCTCTTCTGCCTAGAGTGACAGAAGAGAGTTACTCACACAAGATATGAAAAAAAAGAGTTTTTTGACTTTTGTAATCTCGTTGATTATTTCTTGTTTATTAGTAGTTAGCTTAGGTCAAATTAATCAATTCTATCTAACTACTTTTGCCCAATCTAACCAGCTTATAGATTTAACAATTTCAGCAGCAACTAGTTTGCAAGATGCCCTCAAAACAATCAAACCGACTTATGCAACTAAAAAGACGGAATTAAGTATTACCTATAACTTTGGTTCTTCTGGTTCTCTACAACAACAGATCGAACAAGGTGCGCCTGTAGATATATTTATTTCTGCTGCTGCCAAACAAATGGATGCTTTAGAAGCCAAAAATATGCTGTTACCTGGAACTCGACGCGATTTAGTCAAAAATAAAGTAGTTCTAATTGTGCCAAAAGATAACACTACAATTAAAAGTTTTGAAGATTTAGGCACAGATGCTTTAACTCAAATTGCTTTAGGCGAACCAGAAAGTGTTCCTGCTGGTAAATATGCCGAGGAAATTTTAACCTCCTTGGGGATTCTCGATGCTGTTACACCTAAAGCCGTTTATGGTAAGGATGTCCGACAGGTACTAAATTATGTCGCCACAGGCAATGTCGATGCAGGAATTGTGTATCTTAGCGATGCTAAAGTTTCGGAGGACGTAAAAATAGTTGCTACTGCCTCTGAAGATAGTCATTCTCCTGTAGTTTATCCAGTTGCAGTTTTAAAAGATAGTGCTAATCCTAAAGCGGCTAGAGAATTAGAAGACTTTCTCTTTACGCCAGAAGCTAAAACGATTTTTGAAGAATATGGTTTTATGGCTATTAATAGTTAATAGTTAATAGTCATTAGTTATTGCTTACGAACAACAAAAAACAAATGACCGCTCTCTCCCCCATCTGGATCTCCCTCAAAACTGCTAGTACTGCCACGGTAATTACTTTTTTCCTGGGCATCATGGCAGCGCGGTGGATGTTGGGTTATCGCGGTAAATCAAGAGAAGTAATCGAAAGTTTGTTAACTGCCCCTTTGGTGCTTCCTCCCACAGTAGTTGGCTTTGTGCTACTGCTTTTATTGGGTAAAAATGGCTTTATTGGGCAAATATTGGCTCATTTTGGGCTAACAGTCATCTTTTCCTGGTATGCCACTGTCATCGCTTCAACAGTGGTAGCTTTCCCCTTAATGTACAAGACTGCATTAGGGGCATTCAAACAAATTGATACTAATCTTTTTGGCTGTGCCAGAACATTAGGAGCTTCAGAAAACAGAATTTTCTGGCAAATTATGTTGCCTTTAGCTCAACCTGGGTTGATTGCTGGTACTTTACTCGCTTTTGCGCGTGCTTTAGGAGAATTTGGTGCAACTTTAATGTTAGCTGGCTCAATTCCTGGGAAAACCGAAACCATTCCCATCGCGATTTTCTTTGCTGCTGAAGCTGGAGATATGCAACAAGCATTATGGCTGGTAATTATTATGCTGGCGATTTCCTTGGGGGTGATTACGGGGGTGAATTATGGAACAGAAGCAAAAGAAGGGGAAAGGGTTAAAGGGAGAGGGGCAAAGGGGAATAAAGGAGATATTTTGTGCTTGATTCCAAGAGTTTTGAGATTTGTCATCGATCCCAAGACTATTAGCAGTAAAAAAAGACAAGATTATCCTTTACCTCACGCCAAAATCGAATTAATTGTCGATATTCAAAAACAGTTACCTGGGTTTAGATTAGATGTCTCATTTCAAACAGATCAAACGCCATTGGGTTTACTAGGGGCTTCTGGGGCAGGAAAAAGTCTCATTTTGCGGTGTATTGCTGGTTTAGATACTCCAGATCGAGGGCATATTATCTTAAACGGTAGAGTATTATTTGATTCTGAGAAAAATATTAATTTACCACCACGCGATCGCAATTGTGGTTTTTTGTTTCAAAATTACGCCTTGTTTCCTCATTTAACTGTTGCCGAAAATATAACCTTTGGAATGGATCCAGGAAAATCTTGGCGGGAGATTAAACAAGAAGTAGAAAAGCAACTGATTTCAGTAGACTTAGCAGGAATGGGCGATCGCTATCCAGAAGAACTTTCAGGTGGACAGCAACAAAGAGTAGCTTTAGCTAGAGCCAGAGCAAGTGAACCAGGGATAATGCTTTTAGATGAGCCATTTTCCGCTTTAGATACATATTTACGAGATAAACAAGAAAAAATCCTCAGAAATAACCTGATTCACTATCAAGGAGTAACTTTATTTATTACCCACAACCTCGAAGAAGCCTATCGAGTATGTCCTAACTTGATGGTAATAGATAAAGGAAAAGCGATCGCTCAGGGTACAAAACAAGATATATTTGAGCATCCTGGTAATTATCGAACTGCTCAAGTAACTGGTTGTAAAAACTTTTCCCGCGCTGTAATTATTAATGAAAATCAAATTCAGGCGATCGATTGGAATTGTACTCTCGAAACGATTGAACCTGCAAACTTCCCCGACACCCATTCAGCTTCAGAATTCTATGTCGGTATTCGCGCTCATCAGTTAATTTTCCCTGATACAGATAAGGAAGTAAATACTTTTCCCTGTTGGTTAGCTACCATTAGCGAAACCCAACACCGCATGACTTTATATCTTAAATTAAACCAACCTGCCAATTATCCTGAAGATTATCATCTACAAGCGGAAGTAGTTAAAGATCAATGGCTGAAATTAAAAGCTCGTGCTTTCCCTTGGAAAATTCAACTTCATCCTGTAAAAATTATGCTGCTAATCAGTTATTAACGAACATTTCACAGGTAAAGGGGTTTGAGTAGGTGCGATTCGTTGATGTCAGGAACTTTTAGTTTAATAAGGGTGGACATTAAATAATTAAAATGCCCACCAATCTAGATAACTATTTATTCACGTTATTCACAATTTACTTAATTCCCTGCCAAAGCTGCCTGAGTTTTCTTACGGTCTATCTTCAGCATCAAGACCCCAAGAGGAGGCAGACAAAGATCTAACGAAAAAGGTCTATTGTGGCAAGACCAGTCATCTGTCCATTTACCACCATAGTTACCCATATTGCTACCGCCATACTTACCAGCATCGCTGTTAAATATTTCGGTATAAAAACCTTTTTCAGGAACACCAATGCGGTAGTGACTATGGGGTTGAGGAGTGAAATTGCATACGGCAACTATAAATTCATTGGAATCTTTGCTACGGCGAATAAATGCCACGACGCTATGACGATTATCACTACAATCGATCCATTGGAAACCTTCTTCTTCGAAATCTTGACTATACAGTGCAGGCTCGCTCTTATAGATTCTATTCAGGTCAACAAAAAACTGCTTCAAAGCTTTGTGACGATGATAGTTTAGTAAATCCCATTCTAAATCTATCCAAACATTCCACTCACTCCACTGGGCAAATTCCATGCTCATAAACATAGTCTTTTTGCCAGGATGGGTAAACATATAACCAAACAGACAGCGCACATTAGCAAATTTCTGCCATTCGTCTCCAGGCATTTTACCAATGATATTGCTTTTTCCGTGAACAATCTCATCATGAGATAGGGCAAGCATGTAGTTTTCGCTATGGTGATACCACATACTAAAAGTTAGATTGTTCTGATGAAATTGGCGAAACCAAGGATCCATGTTGAAATAATCTAACATGTCGTGCATCCAGCCCATATTCCACTTCATGTTAAAGCCTAAACCACCAGTATAGGTAGGCCAGGAAACCATTGGCCAGG
>JAAUOU010000047.1 GCA_012034765.1 Pleurocapsaceae cyanobacterium CSU_1_1
AAAACATGGACGAAAGGCTAAAAGCACTTTTCGTTATGGTTTCGATCATTTACGTTCTATTTTCTTAAACTTAGATGAATCTAAAGCTGATTTTCTTCAATCTCTCCAGTTTTTGTCCTGTACTTAGCTCTCGGCTACAGTTTACAATCGAATCGGAAGACCCGTGACGGCTCATCTCACGTTGATCGCGACGAGCAATTTCTGCATATTTCCAAGCTAGTTAAGGATTTCCAATCCCAGAACGAACCTGTAATTTCAGTCGATACGAAGAAAAAAGAGTTAATTGGCAATTTTAAAAACCCTGGAAGTTTTTGGTGTCACTCCCAAGAGCCAGTTGAGGTAAGGATGCATGATTTTGTTGACCCCCAATTAGGTAAAGCAATTCCCTATGGGATTTATGACTTAACCTTCAATAAGGGGTGGGTCAATGTTGGCATTGACCATGACACAGCAGAGTTTGCGGTCGAGTCTATTCGTCATTGGTGGTACTCAATGGGACAACCTCTATACCCGAATAGTCAGCATCTTCTCATTACGGCAGATTGCGGGGGGAGCAATGGTGATCGCACTCGATTGTGGAGACTGAAATTACAAGAATTAGCCACCGAACTCGGTCAAACTATTCATGTGTGCCATTTTCCTCCTGGCACAAGTAAATGGAACAAAATTGAGCATCGTCTTTTTTCTCACATTACCCAGAACTGGCGAGGTAGACCATTGACCAGTTTACAAGTTGTGATTAATCTCATTCGTAATACCAGAACCAAAGCGGGATTAGAAGTCCAAGCTAGATTAGATCGAAAGCTCTATCCAACTGGAATTAAAGTCACAGACAAAGAACTTAATAACATTGCTATTGAGCGAGATACTTTTCATGGTGAGTGGAACTATCATATTAAACCCCAAATTACGCTCTAATTGTTCAAGTTATTTTTACACAATGCCTTAGGTGAAAATTAAATGGTTGATATCCCTGTATTCAGCAGGATAACCATTAGTTACTTGAGGTGATGGAGCTGTAATAGTTGCAACGCCTTTTACAAACAAGCCATCGTTTTTGAGAATGGCTAGGTTATCTATCTCATTGCTAATTTTTAAACTAACTTCTTGATTAGGGTTAATTGAAATTGCAGCATTACCTGAAATTGCAGCATCATGACTATCTGTTTGCAGAGTGGCGATCGCTGTATCTTGAGTGTCATTGATATCTTCCACAGCAGTAATTGCCGTGGCTTGAGCAGCATTTTCGCTTTGCAGGGCAGCGATCGCTGTGTTTTGCGTTGTGTTGACTGCTGTTAAAGCTGCGATCGCACTGTCTTCAGCAGCTAACGCAGTAGCAATTTCTCCAAGAGTGTCTAGAGTACCTGGTGCAGAATCAATTAAAGCATTAATTTTGGTATCAACTTGAGTCAGTGTTTGATACTGCACATCGTTAACAAGTTCAGATATATTGTCGTTTGATTTAACTGCATCTAAATCTAAATTTGCCAAAGTAACTTCGGCTGTAGTTAGTCTAGTTTTTAAAGGATCGGTTAAAACGCGGATTAATTTGGTTGAAGACATAGTTTTTTCAAGTAGAGAGTAAAAAGTAGAAAGCTACTTATATTTCGAGCCACCGCACGCCATTCCAAACAATCTCATAGCGATCGCTTGGATAGACATTGCTGCTGTTTATGTAAAAATTCCCAACAGAAGCTGATTCGTTAATTAGCAAAAACTTTTTACCCAGTACGGGAGAACTGGGTAAAAAGATATTTAAGGAGGCAGCTAGAGGATTGGTTAAGTCTTGAATAGTTGCGTCGCCATTGGTTAACTGTCTATCGGTTGAGATGGTTTCAACGTTAATAATCGGCAGATTGTTAGATTGAATAGAAAAAGTATCCAATCTCCGATCTATCTCTTCAATCGCTTGCTGCACGTAGCCCGTGTCCGCCCCAGGCAAAAGATCGGCATTGAGATCGTCAAAAGATATGTCAATCGCCCTCGTAGCATTTAACAAACTATAAATGCCTTGTACGACGGTAGACTGGGTGTTTTCCAGCTTGTGCTTGTGACGAACAAATTCAGCAGGGGTTAGATCTACAGACTGCCCTCCTGAATATCTACCCCCATTTTTATAAACGCTAAACCCAGTTCTGATCGTGTACAAAGTCATAATTGCTTAAGAATCAATTCGCTTAACTTTCCATCAAACTTGGGTTGCTTCCCCACTATTTGATAAGTTTTGCCCAAGATTTGAAGGCGATCGCCATGCCCAAGATCTTGAGCTAGCTCAGATTGAACCTGAAAACAATATTTCCTGCCTTCAACTATGTGCGAGAATTCCCCAAAAGCAGACTGATAGTTCTCGTCAAATATGCCCGAAAGCGTACTCAGACTTGAGGGCCCCGAAGAAACCGTGGAGAGGATGCGTGCGATTCGTTGATATTAGGAGCTTATAGAAACTATGAGGGTATAAATATCCAGGTGATGACGGAGAGAAAACCGTATGTAACCTGAACTGAAAGATAGATGCGGGTTAAAATCCCGCCATCTAAGAGAAAGATGACTCCCGACCTGACCACACTGACCAGACTCGGAATTCTGGAGGGTGAAGCTGGTAACAGGACGCAATCAGAGCCAAAACAGATAGGCAGCACTGGCGTTAATGGGGAGATGTCATGGGTAAACAGATTCTAGAAAAGTGTCTTACTCCGAAGCCAAAATCTGAACAACCAATTTGGACTTCATTATCTAATCCTCACGGCATAGTACATCCAATAGCCGTTTCTCCGAGGAGGTAATAGGCAAAGTGAATCACCCTAAAACATCAGACAATCTAACTTTCGGAACGAATAAAAACTCTGATACTTGGTTCTAGGGGTCGAAAACCTAGATAGGCTGGACGAGCAGCGGAAAACCAAGCAGAGGGTAAGATGAGGCGTAATTGCCAAAAGGAAATCAGACAATGTTCAACTGAGTATGGAAGGGATTATGACGCATAACACTTGTTATAGCGATGATTGGAAATTTATCAACTGGGGAAAACTCCAGAAGAATTTATTTCGCCTACAAAGAAGAATATTTAAAGCAATTAGAGAAGAAGATACGGCTAAAGCAAAAAGGCTTCAGAAACTACTTCTTTCTTCTTATGCAGCCAGAATGCTAGCAATAAGGCAAGTAACCCAGTTAAATAAGGGCAAGAAAACAGCAGGGATTGATGGCAAAAAGTCTTTAACGTTCAAGGAACGATTCCAATTAGAGGAGACTCTAAAACAACACACTAAAGACTGGATACATCAAGGTTTAAGAGAAATACCCATCCCTAAAAAAGATGGCTCAAAACGACTTCTTAAAGTCCCCACTATTGCTGACAGATCATGGCAATGCCTTGTGAAATATGCCCTAGAACCAGCGCATGAAGCAAAATTCCACGCACGAAGCTATGGATTCAGAACAGGAAGAGGCACTCATGATGCCCAAAGACAACTGTTCAATAATCTTAACAGCGGAGTAAACGGAATCAAAAAACGAGTTCTTGAACTTGATATAGAAAAATGCTTCGACCGTATCAATCACAAGTCTATCTTAGACAGAGTAATATCACCTGAATACATTCAACGCGGTCTACACCGATGTTTGAAAGCAGGAATTAATCCTCAATTTCCCGAACAAGGTACACCCCAAGGTGGTGTGGTTTCACCATTATTAGCAAACATTGCTCTAAATGGCATTGAAAATATAGGACAAAGTGTAAGATACGCAGATGATATGATCTTTATCCTAAAACCAGGAGAAAGTGCAGATAAACTACTTACCAAAATTGAAGAATTCCTGGCAAAAAGAGGAATGAACGTTAGTCAGAAGAAAACTAAAGTGACAGCCACGACAGATGGATTTGACTTCTTAGGATGGCACTTTTACGTTCAAAGAAATAACGGGAAATTCAAGAGCATTCCTTCAATGGAAAACTTTAAGAATTTTTACGATAAAGTTAAAAACATTATCAATAGCTCTAACTATGGTGCAGAAACAAAAGTGTCCAAACTCGCCCCTGTCATAAGAGGATGGCGAAACTATCACAAGTACTGCAAAATGGACGGTTCTCGATTCAGTCTATGGGGGATAGCTCACAAAGCATTCAAAGTCTTCCTGAAACAAGAATCGATTAATCGATACCAAGCAGAAAAAATGATAAAAACGGCATTCCCCAACGTCGGTTACTCTGAAAACAGATTCGTCAACGTTAAAGGTGACAAATCACCATTTGACGGAGACATAAACTACTGGTCAAAGAGAAACAGCGTATTGTACGACGGAGCAACAGCCAAAACACTTAAGAAACAAAATCATTCATGTGGTTACTGTAGGCTCAACTTCATCAACGATGAAAAAGTAGAGTTACATCACATTGACGGCAATCACGACAACTGGGACAACAAAAACCTCCTAGCAATACATCGTAGCTGCCATCAATACCTCCACATGGGCAAAAGCGAAAGCTAAGATTTTCGGAAGCCGAGTGCGGTGAAAATCGCACGCTCGGATTTCAAAGAGAGGGGCGAGAGGTTATACTCTCCCTCGACTCTACTTAAACTCTCCGTCGGTGAACAGGCTAAGATCTTCTTCTTCGTTAAATCTCAAGTTAATTACTAGTAGTTGTAGTAGTAGACTTACGCGAAACAGTAGTAGTCTTAGCAGCTTGGGCAGATTCGTACTCGTCAAAATCAGCTTTAACCGCTGCGTCTTGAAAATCTGCGGGAGCATCACAGGCAGCAACTTGCTCGTTGATTGAGTTGTGCAAAGCAGCAAGTTCTTCAGTTAAAAGAATTTTTTGCGATGGTTCGATAATTTGTCCAGCGTGCTGTAATGAGCATCCTTCCTTTGTTTGATACCAAGCCTGCATCTATTTAGCTCCTTTTTTGATAGTGGTGTTAGATTGGCGACAATTAAACTGCTGTTCAGTTTCGATCAAGTGCTGATATTTAAGAGCTTCCTCTTCGCTTAGTTCGATTTTGCTACCAGGCTTATAAGCCTGCAAAGACTTAGTGCCATCTTGGTCAATAATCTCTTTGTGCAAAGGCAGGGTGCGGACGTAGTATACTTTTGAGTCAATCATGTTAAAGATATTTACAATACTAGGTGTTAAGCACATCGGTCGCGACCACAAAATAATCGCCTCTGGTCAAATTCAAATCCGCCAACTGCATAGCGCGAATTTGGATAATTGCCTGGTTAAACTCGCTATACGGGTTAGCCATTACATCCATACCTGACCAGATACCCAGTAAGACATTGCTAAAGTCACCAAAGAAAGCAGCGGTTAAGTTACTTGCTGTCCCTTTGACTAGGTTGTTGGGGATTTGGTTAGAGCAGAGAGCTTTGTATCCTGCGATGCTGCCCATGTTTCCGCCCTGGGACTGATAGATCCAGTTACCGCCGCCCGTTGGCTGGTCTAAGGTTTTCATCAGCTTGCCACGAGTACGCGCGTTAATTACATAACCTGATGTGTCATCGGTTAGGGCATTAGCTGCGGATAATTCTGTCTGCATATCAATCAGCCCTTCCCAAGTCAAAGGCGCACCATTGACCCCTAGGACAATCGATTTAACTTCAGGATGAGAAGCAATTCCTAATGGTTCGCTGCCAATCCCAGATCCGAATCCAATGGTACGGTCGAGTTCTAAAGCCAAGCCGCGAATTAAACGCGCCCTTACTAGTCTTTCTAAGTCAATACTGGATTGTTCCAGCATTTCAAAAGTCATTTTGCTCAAAACCGCTAGCTTTTTAGGAGCTAGGCTAATCTTGTCAAAAGTGCCTTCGCTTTCGGGGATAATCGCTTTTTCGCCGATCCAGTAACCATTGCTATATGTGCTTTCTCTGGGGATTTCGATGTTCCCAGTTAAGTCTCGCAGGTAAGTTACGCCCATTTCCAGAAAAGCCGACTGATTAAAAAGCTGCTCCACAAAGCGATCGCTTAATAGTTCAGTTTCGATCAAATCCCCAGCAGCAGCAGGCACGCCAGTTTCATAGGGGGCGCGATAAGCTACTAGTTCCGATTGGTCAATATAGATTTTCTTGGGGGCTTTACCCGTGCGCTCGGTTAAAGCCTGACTAACTTCTAGTTCCAAGCCCACTTTATCTTTTGCTATCAAGCCCGCAGCATAACCAATTGCCTTGATCACGCTATATTGCTGACGTTGCTTTCGGCTCATCCCCACAGGAGAAACCCCCGCAGCAACGGGGTTTTGTTTCTCCTCAAAATTTACCTTATCCAGATAAAGCGATCGCGCGCTTTCAATTGACAAACTTTCCTCAATCGCCCGTTGAGCAAGTTCGGCATGACCGTATTTTTTAACTAGGGCATAAATTCCCTGTACTCGCTCACGCTCAGAGGTGACTATGTCTTTTTCGTTTATCCCTATAGTTAATTCTTCTATACTTGATTTGGGCATATCTTTTACTTCAGATACGTTACCCCCTAAGTCTTCCCCTTCGCCGATCACAAAGTAACTACGATTTATACCCACTGTATGATCGGCAGGAACAGTAACAATTGAACTCTCAAAAGGAGTCCAGCGAACCGCCCGATAAACATCAATATCGTCCCGCTGAGTGATCAGCGCCATCTCGTTTATTTCATAGCCAATCGAAACGTTGCGAATAATGCCAGACTTGATACTCTGGTAAATTTTTTCCGCTAGTTCATGAGTATCAAACTTAATCTTGTTGTAAAGCCTACCGCCGTCTAGCCAAGCCTTTTGGATAACTCCAATATAGTCATCTCTATTGTGGTTGAACAGTACGTTTGCACCATCGTTAAATCTGGTTAGATCGACCGCTTCGGGAGAATGATCTAATTCTTCGTAGCCAAACCAACGGTAATAAGGAGTATCGGAGCTGACTGATAGTTCAATTGTTCGCTCTTCAATGATACTGGGTTCTAATTCCAAAAACCTTTTATTGTGCTTTGGGATCTGCCGATAACTCTTATTCGGCTCAGGGTTGGCTGGGACAAATGTTTGTCCCAAATCCTTCATTAAAAAAATGGACATAAAGCGATCGCCTTTTTGATATTATTCCTCTCAGAATTCCCAATCAACATCTGTCATTTGAGAGGAGTTAGCCAAAGATCATCGATCTAAGTACTTCGTTTTGTCTACAGTGCTAAAATAAAAACATTACAACATTAACAAAGTACTTAAATGAGCGAAAAAGCACTGACGACAGGCTTGATAAAATTGAGCAAACCCTACTAAAACTAAGTGGCGAATTAACTGAATTTAAGATTAGAGGCGAAGCTTATGACGTTAAACTAGACGCTTATCAAAAAGCCTCTGTTCAGATAGTTAACCTAGCTTTTGGCTTAATTATTACCGCCGTCCTGGCGATTATTATCCCTGCGGTTGTTGGGAGGTAATGGATGAGTGGCAAGCACTATCAAAAGTTGGGCAAAACCAAGTTAACCAGAGTCCCTGAAAAAACTGTTGATTGGGTTAAGGAGTTAGTGCGCGAACTAGACGAAAAAGAAAATCCCGATCGCATAATGGACTTGTTGTTGTTCGTGGCAAAAAATGCCAAATAATCAAGTCGAGGATTGATCTTCTTCTTCCTGTACCTGTAGCGACCCGAAATTAACCAATATCCCGTTTTCTTCCAGGAATGCGCGTTCGCGAGCGATGGTTTTAACCGACTCTTCAAAGTCTTCGCCCTGTTCGGCGTAGAACTTGGTCAAACTGGTCATTCCCCCTGCCAGACTAGCAAGAGTAGCCTGAACCTCTTTATGTGGATCGACCCAAGACCAACCGCGACACTGCCATTTAATAGCCGCATAGCGTTTGGGGCGTAACTCGTAGTCGGGGAAATTTAACACCCCAGATAGTACCGCCAGATCCAGCCAGCCATCGGATTCAGGATTGCCCAGTAACACCTCACGGTTAAAGTTACAGACAAACCAAGTTTGTAAAACCTTATAGCGATCGCGTGCGGTGATTAAACTCAATCTGCTGCTTGAGTAGTTGGATTTTGAGTAATCGTTAGAGATGGTTTCGTAGCTTGCGCCTATACCCGCCCCCGATGCCCGTAGCTGCGCTTCAATGAATGCCACCAGGTTGGGATTTGGTCGAGTGGGGTCGAGCAGATCAAACTTTTCTCCACTAGCTTGATAGCGGATGACTCCAGGCTCAAATTTCTCATCGGCGGGCAATGCCCCATCATCTTGTCCTGGTTCACCCAACAAATCCGCATCGGGAGTAGTCACAATACCCATCACACAGGCAGCCAGTTTAGCGGCTAGCTGTTCCGACTCTTCGTAGTCGCCGACATTTTTCATCCTGCACAAGGTGCTGTAGAGAATTGGTAAGCCTCGTAATTGGTTAGGGCGATCGCTAAAATGCAGGTGAATAATCTCTGATGCTGGCACTCGTTCCAGTTCGCGACTTACCACACCACCTCTGCCCTGCCATAAATCCCCAGGATGCTGCTTATAGAACCAATAAGCCACGGGACGCTGCCACTTATCAACTTCGATGCCCATGACGATCTGATTCCCGCCATAGGTTTGGTTATGATCCTCACTACATTGATCCGCTTCGATTACTTCCAGAGCAAAAGGAATAGGAGAGAGGGAAAAACTTTGCTTAACCTTGCGGATAAACACCTCGCCACTTTCCAAAACCGACCGAAAAGCTAGCTGCTGCAAAGAATAAAAATCTAGTTTCCCTGCGGTATGACACCACATCTTTTCTTCTGCCCAACTTTTCCAAGCAGTCTCAATCAAACTATTAACGCGATCGTCATTCTTGCCAGGATCTTTGATCTGCTTAACTTGAGCCTGAAAGCCAATACCTTGGTAAACCACGTTATCAACTAGCTTACCAATCACCCCCCTGGCGTAGTCATTATTTCGGCACAAGTCACGCGATCGCCCTCGCAGGGTAGTTAAATCCGTCCAAATATCCGCGTTAGCCGAATTTTGGGTAGACATCCACCCACCATAATTGCGACCTCTTCTCGCCCCGTCATAGCGACGGGTCTTATGATTAATTGAATGACGTGGGGGAGTATTCCAGATGTTGCGGACGAAGCGGACGAGCGCGGTCTTGGGGCTTTGCCGCATAAGCGACTCGTTCAACAAAGAGAGAAAACCCATGATAGAAAGTAATAGTTGTCCACGCTTAATTTTCCCATTTGTTAAAAAACGAAGCGATCAAAAAACAAACTGCCGATTTGTTTGTCAAGTATTTAGCCAACAAAGCCGAGAGTTTGAACAAGAGGGGTGCGGAGGTTTTAGACCCATACCCAATCGAGTTGTTGAAAATCAGGAATAAAATTGCCGAGTTGAATTTGAGGTTAGTAGGCAAAGTTGCCTTAAGATTTAGCTTGAAAAATCGAGAAGCTTTTGAAGACTTGTACCAGGTTGGAACTTTAGGACTAATTAAAGCAATAGAAAAATTTGACCCAGCTCAAGGCTATCAATTCAGTTCGCTAGCGATTAAATTTATTGAAGGGAGCATCCTGCACTATTTGCGGGATAAATCCAGCATCATTAAAATCCCCAGAAATATATACGAAGACAAAACAAACCCGCTGATCAAGATTGAAACAATTTCTTTGGAAAAAAAAGTTAACTTGGGAAATGCCGAAGCCTCAAACTTACTTGATTTCATTATCGATCCCAAAAGCGATCAAGATTCAGTATACGAATCGATTGAAATACAAAAAGCGATCGCCAAATTAAGTAAACTAGAAAAAAAATTATTGAACATATTTTTTTTGAGGACAAGCCCCAAAAAATCACTGCAAAAGCTTGTGGAATATGCCCACGAACTTTAAACAAAAAGTTAACTCAATCTTTGAGCAAAATATCTAGCTCAATTAATTCCTAAACCTAACCCCCACATTTCTTCCGCCAATGCTTTGAGGATTCTTGCTTTTATTTATTCTGTTTCGCAGATATAGCTGCCGTTCGGTAAGCACTGCCAAATCCTGATAGCGCACCATACGATCGCCGATCCGATATTCCGCCGTTCCCCCGCTAACAACAGCAGCGATCGCTTTTGTTACAGCTTCCAATTCAATCTCATCAAAGCTTCTAGTTTCAAAGGTAGTCAAACCCTCAAAATCAGCGCAGACAACTAATTTCGTTGTCCCCAAGGCTTGACGATTTACAGACGCCTGATAAATTACAAACTGCACACAGTAAGTGCCGACGGCTAAAGCTTGACTTTGTGTTGACTCGATCTCAAATTCCCACCCTTCGCCAAGAGGTGTTCCAGTCAAATCCAAAGCGGTTGCCCCGCGAATAAAACAGCTCAAAGTATCAATTACGGGATTGTAGTCAGGCAATATTTGTTTCCAGGTAACGCGATCGCCTTGGGTAATAGTAGTCGGAATATCAAAGTTAATCATCGTTTTTTTGGACAAAAGGCACGCCGTTTTTATGCTTAGTGATTTGCACCTCGCCACAAAACCCCTCATACCAATCCTTCTCTAGGTCATTAGGAAAATTAAGATATTTCGCCCCTGGGGTTTGGATATTACTTCTTGAATAGAGAGTTTCCTTTGCCAAATTCACCCCGACCTTATACAAATCAATGCCTCGTTTGATTTTCTCGCCTTTATAGTTAATTTCTTGCTTAGATGGTGGGGAAATTAACGGTTTATCTCCTGACTGACCTTTGACGGCAAACCAATGGAGATATCTGAATTTGCGAACTTGAGTGTAAACTTCTTGAGTTAAATATCCCGAATCAATACAAGTTGCTCTAACCCTTAACTGAACCCCATCTTGACGCTGATAAACTAAACCAGTCACATCGACTAACTGAGTCCAGACATCAGACTGTAATGGATCTCCCAAGATTTTGTGATAAGCAATCACAAAAGTCTCTTCTCCCCTTCCCCAAGCCACGATCGCAACTTCCAGGCGATCCGCTTGAACATCTACCCCCGCCGTTAGAATTAACCCGCCCATAGGCACAATCCCTTGAGCATAATTAGATTGTTTTCCGCGATCGCGTAATTTCTGCCAATCTAATTTTTCTCCTGCCACCCGCTCAAAAGGCAGCCCCAGAGTAGCGTTCCAAAAAACCTGTAGCTTTTGATGGTCATCTTTAGAAGCTTCGTAATCCAGGCATAAATCTTGCCATCCCTTCCAGGGGGAGTAAAAACGGTTAATATGGAAACCGATATGCTTGGGGTCATTGGCGACTGCCGTAGCCTGCCATTGACCATTTTTGATCATGCTGGCTTTATGCTTTTCCTCAATTGGAGTACCACAAGACTCACAGATGTAATAAACCCCAGCTAACGGATCGGCTGCGTGGGTATCTTTACCCGCGTACTGTATCCGTTCCCAAACAAAATGCTGCTTATGCCCACAGTGAGGACAAGGCACAAAATAATGACGGCGATCGCTTTGGTTAAATTCAGACTCAATCCGCGAATTTTCCTTAATCGACGGGGTAGATACCAAAAACACCAGCCAATCCCAAAACGTCTCAGTTCTTTGTATAGCAAGCTTTACAGGGTCGCCTTCTTTACCCGCGCTAGCTGGGTATTTATCGATCTCATCCCCGAAATAAGCCCTAATACTCATCGATGCCAGGGAACTAGGAGAATTAGCCCCAGCCAGCCGTAAAAATCCCCCTGCAAACATCTTCATCAGAATGGTTGAACTAGCATTCCTGGACTTCTCAACAATCTTTTTCGCCACAGGCTTGACGTTAGTAATCGCACTACTTAATTTTTCTTTACTGAACATCTCCGCCATATCCGTAGTGGGCTGAGTCATCATCATCGAACAAGGATCGAGATCGATTAGATAGCAGATAATAATTAACAAAATAATTGTCTTGCCAATCTGCGCGCTGCACATCAAACTAACCTTTTGAATCCCAGGCTCACTCAGACAATCGAGTATCCCCACCTGGTAAGCAGCCCTACCTTTGCTCCATTTCCCAGGTTCAGCCGAAGTCTCAGGCAACTGAAAATTATCCTGCGCCCAATCCGATATGAGTTGTCTTTTGGGGGGACTAAATTCTTTAAATGCTTGTTTGACGAGAGACGCTGCATCCATCTCTCAACTATAATTAAAATGTTAAGCAAATTAATGTGATCGCGATCGCTTTTCACCCCTCACTTAGCTCAATCAATGCTTCATCAATAACCTGCATAAGTCTACACTGCATATCCTCTGGCTTATTCATCCCCGACAATTCCAAAGCCAACTTGGCAGGAATAGATACAAACTTTGCCTTAGTTTTAACGATCGCACTTTTCCAAGCGTCGAGGGCTTCTTGTGCATCAACCAAGTTACCGCGCATCTTTTCTAACTCCAACTGTTTAATCGCTGCTAACGCTTCTTCCTTATCTGCTTCTGCTACTGTTTTTCTTGTTGTAGCCATCAAACTTTTCTCGCTTGCGCTAGCCTCAGCCTCCTCCAAGCGTATTTTAGTTTTCTCTAATTTTTCCTCAACCGCCGTTAATTGATATTTAAATGCCGAAATCAGCCCATATTTCCCCAGAGTATTCTGCTTAATATGTCTCGCTGCTGCCCAGTTCTCAATCGTCCGAACGGGTTTATCTATATACTTTCCAAGCTCTCTAGCTGACAAATAAATATCTTCCACACATTTAAAAGTCAAGAGTCAAGAGTTAAGAGTCAAGAGTATATTTGAAAACTTTTGACTTTTGACTTTTGACTCTTGACTTTATTACTTTTCCCACCACCACCACCATTTTTCCCAAATATTTTTGGCAGCTAGAAATCCCCCGCAAGTTTCCCACCCGCATAGATTTGAAGCCAGGAAGTACCTTAGATCGATCTTGAATACATCCAAGTACTTAGATCGGTATAGATCGTAGTTTGAAAAAGATGCACACAAAGACGTTTTAACAAGGCTTTTGAATAAACAAACGCGGACTGTAAATCCGCTGGCTACGCCTACGTTGGTTCAAATCCAACTCGGCCCACTATATAAACAGGAGAGAGGTTTAAGCCCTCTTTTTTATTGATCACCAGAAATGAGTTGAAAAATACTAGCGGCGATCGCTATTTAATAACTAATCATCAAACTCATGAGTATTTTTGCTTTCAATCTACTAATATCCTAATTTTAGGGGATAAAGTCTCTTATTAAGGAATATTTATCATGTCAATTGCTAAATTAGCTAAATTAAGAGGAATAACCAGAAGTAGACTATAAAAAATAGCACTTGCTCAACATTTTAAAGGTAAATTTTCAGATGAAAGATGGATTTCGCAGATTGACAAAAAAAATGGCAAGAATAAATTTTTTGGTCAACTCGACAGTAGAGCAAAGAAGAGTAAAGCAAGACTTGAACGCTACGCGACTGAAGTTAAAGCCTGATGGCTTAATCGCAATGAACGACTACACTTTTTTAGGTTCTTTAGATTTAGTGAAATACGGCGTGATTGAAGCTGTCAATGAATTTTGTTGGGAGCATAATTTTGAACTTATATATTTCGCACTTCAGGGACGAATGTATAATGATGTCGTCCTGCGCCGACTTTGAAGTCCAAAAAGTGCTGGAAAAATTAATTTATAATTTATCTTGCCATTGCTCCCACAAATCAGGACGGCGATCGCGTGTACGCTTGATCTGTTCTTCTCTACGCCACTCGTCAATTAACTTGTGATTCCCCGATCGCAGTACTTCAGGGACTTGCCAACCACGATATTCTGCGGGTCTAGTATATTGAGGATAGTCTAATAATTCGGTTTCAAAGCTTTCAGTTTTGAGAGATGCTTCTTTGCCGACTGTTCCAGGCAAAAGTCTGGTAACGCCGTTAATCAAGGTTAAAGCAGGGATTTCGCCACAGGTTAAGACAAAATCCCCTATAGATATTTCTTTGGTGACCAAATGCTCTCTTATTCGCTCATCTACTCCTTCATAGTGACCACAGATTAAAACAAGCTGCTGATAGTTAGTAGCCAGATCTTTAAGTAAGGGCTGATTGAGGGGTTGTCCTTGAGGAGTCATTAAGATAATTTCCCGCTGGGGCAAAACAGGCAAAGATTCTACCGCAGCAAACATCGGTTCAGGCTTAAGCAACATCCCCGCGCCACCACCATAGGTAATGTCATCTACTTTGCGGTGCTTATCTGTAGTAAAGTCGCGAGGATTAACTAAATTTACGGTCGCAATTTTCCTAGCGATCGCTTTACCTAGCAAACTGCAATTGAGGGGAGAGTCAAAAAAGTCGGGAAAAAGAGTGATAATATCAAAACGCACGATTAAAAGTTTACCAAGTTATTCAGAATAATAAGTATAAGTCTGGCTGACTCAAAAATTTAAGTAGTCTTTGACACAGTAGTTGCGTAACGAACATCGCTACGATCATCTATAAGTATCAGAGATATGTCTCTTGCCCGTTAATCCAATTATGATCAACACCGAAGTAAAACAACACACCAGCTCATCTTCTCAATCTACTAAGAACGCTATTTTAGTTATTGGTGGGGCGGAAGATAAAGTACATGGCAAAGAAATACTGCAAACTTTTTTCCAGCGTTCAGGAGGAACAGATGCCCTAATTGGAATTGTCCCTTGCGCTTCCCGCGAACCTAGTTTAATTGGAGAGAGATATTATCGGCTCTTTGAAGAGATGGGTGCAAAAGAAATTAAAGTTTTAGATATACGCGATCGCCCAGGCGCAGAAGATCTAGATTATCTTAATTTTGTGGAAAACTGTACGGGAATCTTTCTGACTGGTGGCGATCAGCTTCGTCTTTGTGGTTTACTCGCCGACACTCCCTTAATGAACCGAATTGTCGCCAGGGCGCAAAAGCAGGAGATTAGCCTGGCAGGAACTAGCGCAGGCGCAGCCATTATGGGTCATCATATGATTTCTGGCGGTAGTAGTGCTGAATGTCCTAATCGCGCTTTGGTAGATATGGCTAAAGGTTTGGATATTATTCCTGGAGTACTGATCGACCAGCACTTTTACAATCGTAATCGTTTAGCTCGGTTATTGAGTGCTGTTGGCGCTCATCCTCAACTACTAGGTATTGGAATTGATGAAGACACCTGTGCCATGTTTGAGAGTGACGGTATGATTCAGGTAATTGGCAAGGGTGCGGTAACTATTGTTGATGCCACAACAATGTCTTACTCCAACCAAGAACAAGCTATTGGTAATCAGCCTCTAAGTCTACACAATCTAAAGCTGCACGTCTTGGGCTACGGCGATCGCTATGATCTACAGCGTCATCTTCCTTTGCATTAATTAGGATACATAAGCGCACATAATAGTCAATAGTCAGTATGTAATTGCAAGTAAGTAAATTGTTCACTGAGAACAGTTTGATTATTGGTTGAAACGAGATGATAAGCTAACTAATAAATTTCCTCTCTAAGCTGCCCCAAAGCAAAGAACAGCAAACATCATGAGAATTTTACAAACTCAGACTTTACGAGGTCCTAACTACTGGAGCATTCGACGCAATAAATTGATTGTGATGCAGCTAGCTTTGGAAGAATTGACCGAAAAACCGTCTGATGAGATTCCTGGATTTTATGAAGGTGTAATTAAAGTTTTACCTAGCTTGATTGAACATCACTGCTCCCGTGGACATCGTGGTGGTTTTCTAGAAAGAATTAAAGAAGGCACTTTAATGGGTCATATTGTCGAGCATATTGCTCTAGAGCTTCAAGAATTGGCAGGAATGCCTGTAGGTTTTGGTCGTACTAGAGAAACCTCAACTCCAGGAGTGTTTAACGTCGCCTTTGAATATGTTGAAGAACAGGCGGGGCGTTATGCAGGTCGAGCGGCAGTTAGATTATGCCAGTCAATTGTGGAAACAGGCACATATTCAGCGGTTGAGTTGGAGCAGGATCTAAAAGATCTCAAAGAGTTGCACGCCAGTAGTGCTTTGGGTCCATCTACTGAGACAATTATTAAGGAAGCTGAGGCACGAAAAATTCCCTGGATGTGGCTCAGTGCGCGGGCCATGTTGCAGCTTGGTTATGGAGCAAGGCAAAAGCGGATTCAGGCTACCTTAAGCAACAATACCAGCATCCTCGCGGTAGAGCTAGCCTGTGATAAGGAAGGTACTAAAAATATTTTGGGTAATGCAGGCGTACCCGTACCTAAAGGTACAGTCATTGAATATTTAAATGAATTAGAACAGGCGATCGCTGATGTAGGTGGTTTTCCGATTGTAATTAAGCCTTTAGATGGTAACCATGGTCGCGGAATTACCATTAATATAAACAGTGTAGAGGAGGCAGAAGTAGCTTATGATTTAGCCAGTGATGCTTCTAAAACCCGCTCTGTGATTGTTGAGCAATATTATCAGGGTAACGATCATCGAGTATTGGTTATTGATAATAAGGTAGTGGCCGTAGCCGAAAGAGTTCCTGCTCACGTGATTGGCAATGGCAAGAATACGATTAAGGAGCTAATTGATCTGACTAACCAAGACTCTAGAAGAGGAAACGGACATGATAATGTTCTTACCAAAATTATTGTCGATCAAACGTCTTTAGCGGTTTTGAAAAAGCAGGGCTATGACCTTGATTCGGTTTTACCCACTCAAGCAGTAGCCTATCTACGCGCTACGGCTAACTTAAGTACTGGGGGTGTTGCGATTGATCGCACCGACGAGATTCACCCGCGAAATATCTGGTTAGCTCAAAGAGTAGCAAAAATAATCGGTTTAGACATAGCTGGAATTGATATCGTCACTTCAGATATTAGTAAGCCCCTTAATGAAACCAAAGGAGTAGTTGTTGAAGTTAATGCTGCTCCTGGTTTTAGAATGCACGCTGCCCCTAGTTATGGGCTACCTCGTAATATTGGTGCATCAGTATTAGAAATGCTGTTTCCCGATCAAACTCCCAGCCGTATCCCCATCGTGGCGATTACGGGAACTAACGGTAAAACTACTACCACCAGGTTAACTGCTCACATCTATCGTCAAACTGACAAGATCGTCGGCTTTACTGCTACAGATGGTATTTATATCCAAGAATATTTAGTCGAGCAGGGAGACAATACAGGACCCTATAGTGCCAGCGCAATTCTGAAAGATCCGACGGTAGAAGTTGCCGTTTTAGAGACGGCTAGAGGCGGAATTTTACGTTCGGGCTTGGCTTTTGAAAGCTGTGATATTGGCGTAGTCTTAAATGTTGCTGCTGACCATCTGGGTTTGGGTGGGATCGACACTATTGAGCAAATGGCAAAAGTCAAGGCAGTAGTTGCGGAGACAGTTAAGGCTGATGGTCACGCAATTCTTAATGCAGACGACCCACTAGTAGCAGCAATGGCAGAAAAGCTTAACTGTAACGTGGCGTATTTCTCGATGAACCCAGATAATCCGATTATTATCGAACATGCTCGTCGTAATGGATTAGCAGCAGTTTACGAACACGGCTACCTTTCGATCTTAGAAGGTCAGTGGACTCTTAGAGTTGAAAAAGCTACTAATATTCCGATGACGATGGGTGGTAAAGCTCCCTTTATGATTGCCAATGCTTTAGCTGGCTGCTTGGCTACCTTTGCTCAGGGAGTTGATATCGAGCAGATTCGTCAGGGAGTCCGTACTTTTCAGATGTCTTCAGAGCAAAGTCCAGGCAGAATGAATTTGTTTGAGGTTAAAGATTATCAGGTGCTGATTGATTATGCCCATAATCCTCACGGATTTAAGGCGGTAGGAGATTTTGTTCGTAACTGGCAAGGAAGTAAAATTGGCGTAGTGGGAGGTCCAGGCGATCGCCGTGATGAAGATCTAGTTTTACTAGGTAATATTGCTGCTCAAATTTTCGACCAGATACTGATCAAAGAAGATAAAGATCCCAGGGGTAGACAACCAGGAGAAGTTGCCGATTTGATCAAAAAAGGAATTTATCAAATCACTACAGACAAGTATCATGAAATTATTCTCGATGAAACTGAGGCAATCAACACAGCCTTAAATCAAGCTCAAAAAGACAGTCTGGTGGTTATTTTTCCAGAAAAAGTTACTCTGGCGATCGATTTGGTTAAGCAGCGCAGGCAAAAAGAGCTTTTGAATTAAATTGTGAATTAAATGATTTTAAGCATGGGCAATTATAGCCGTACAAAGTTAAATTAGGACAAGTCTAGTTAACTGTTCGTAGGTAGTAGGTAGTAGGTAGTAGATAATAAGTGTCCTAACTGAAATACGTATTGCTATAATTGTCTAGACGTAAATTACTTGTTGATAATCTCAATAAATTTACTTAGTTTTACGCAGCAGCTCAATTAGTTTTTTTTACCAGTCAGCTTTGATGTTTCTGTGAAGAGACACAAGATTTGAGACTAGATAATATAAACCTATAATAAATTTCAGCTATTTTACGGTGGTACTATCTAGGCAATTATGATTATCTGTGTATAGATGGAAAAGGCAAGATTAAAGATTTTAAATCCTATCTGCTCAGTGATCTAATCATTTACAAGCAAAGTTGATCAAATGAAAAATAGCCAGTCAGAAAATGATTATATTCATCGTAATGTGATGGAATTATTGGTTGCAGATGAAATTGAACGGCAAATAGTTCGTCTTCCAAGCAATATTAAAAAGTTTATTAATCCTATTGAAGTGGCAACTTATGCCCTCAATAGATTACCTGCTTTATATGCTTCTTCACAACAAGGATTTAATAAACAAAAGCTCAAAGGACGCTCAGAACATAGCGTAAAAATTACCCAAGAAGTACGTAAAGGATTGGCAGCAGTGCAACAAGATTTACTTCGTAGCTCTACTCCTTTGCTGTCAGAAAATGAATCTGAAATTGACAAGAGTATCAAAGAAGCTAAAGCTGCTCTACAAGAATTAGCAGATTACTTACCAGAAAAAGATTTGACCTGGAAAAATGTAGTTAGATTAGTAAAACCTATTTTAGCTGAATTAAAAGAGCAAGATTCAGAAATAGTTAATACCCAAAAAGTTAAAGCGAGAAACAGTAATCTTTGGGAAGATTCTATTCACAAAAAATAAATGCAATCCCTGGCTATTAATTTAGTTTAGATTTTTTAGTTTGTTGTTAAATAAACAATTAAATTAATTACCATAATTACCAAAAATTAATTCTAAACGCTGTTGCGATCGCTTTAAGGCTGCTGTGGGAGTTTGCTTACCTAATAAACTAGCCTCAATTGCCCTACCTAAATTTTCTGAAAGCCGATTATATTGAGGAATTATGGGACGAGATTTCGCCCACTGCATCTGTTCTAAGAATACTTTGATTACAGGATTTTCCGCCACAAAGTTTTGATATGCTTCACTTTGTTGAGATTTAATATTGACGGGCAGATATCCTGTTTCTAATGCCCAGGTAGTTTGAAACTCCTCACTCAGGATATATTCCAGAAACCTGAGACTAGCTTGCTCCCTTGCAGGAGTAGTTTTAAAGACAAATAAGTTTTCTCCGCCAATTACCGCAGCAGGCTGTTGGGCAATGGGTATAGGAAAGACACCGTAGTCAATCTTAGTTGATTTTAATTGAGCTAACGTCCAAGGGCCTGTAATTTGCATTGCCACCTTTCCTGCAACGAAGTCATCAATTTCATAACCTCTTTCGGGTGGAGATAAAAGGGCAACCTCATCTTGTACTAGATCTGCACCAAATTGTAGAGCCGCGATCGCGCCATCATTAACCAAATTCGGTTTTCCGTGAGTTAGTAAATCTCCCCCCGCACTATAAATAAAGGGTAGCCAGGTAAAGACAGTCCATTCATCCTTACCCAAAGATAAGAAAATACCGTGTTGATCCAGACGATTATCATGATTGCGATCTTGGGTCAGCTTTTTGGCTACCTGGTGTAATTGTGACCAGGTTTTAGGCTGCTCAGTTATACCTGCTTGTTTAAATAAACTGGGGCGATAAAACACCGCAGCATTATTAGTGGCAAAGGGAACAGATAGGATCTGATTATCTAACTGCATCGAGTCAAACGTGGCAGGGTCAATTTCTGCTTTAATTGCCGAATTATTGAGCCAATCTTCTAATGGTAATAATGCGCCTAACTGATTTAGCTTGCCAGCAATTTGCGCTACAAACCAGAGAATATCAGGAGGCTGTTCGCTTACCGTCGCCGCTAGTATTTTGGGTAATTGAGCATCAGGTTGACCAATGTATAATGCTTCAACTTCAAGATCGGGATTATTTTGGTTAAATTTGTCTACCAATTCTTGAAAAATATCTCGATTCTCTGGGGGATTAATTCCGTGCCAAAAAGTGATCTTAGTTACTTCTGTACTAATTGGTTTGTGGTAGCTGCAACCGTTAAGCAAGAGTAAAAACCATAGCAATAGGCAAATCAAACCAATCCTCAGGGAAAAATAGTTGAACCGATCGCGCTTTAATAACCTACAGTTTGAAGCAGTTAGCATAAATCTGATGTCTTGCAATTCAATTTCTAGTTCTTTTCTCTCTGGCGATCGCCAAGAAGATTGACGTGAAAACTAATAGACCTCTTGCATGAATAGTAAGATCAATGTTTTTTCCCTTTAACCTTTCCCCTTTAACCTCTTGGCAAGCTAGTTCATTATGATTCGTGCAAGAAGTCTAATTATGATCATTTTGCTAACACCACCAATCATAACAAAGAGCCACCGCAGCTAGAGCCACTCCCAGCAGTGCAGCCATAGCAATGTTTAGCGGTTTTAATTTCTTTAATTACATCTAGATTATTCAATAATAATAATTTTGCCACGGTCAGGGAATCGCGATCGCCTATAGTAGCGGCCATTTGTTCCATCTGGTTAAAGTCACAGTCGTAGACATTGCCCAAATAGTCAATAGATAGTTCCTGGCGACACATAAGGCTCGTTAAGGTAGCAGGATTATAGTTTTCTGCTAAAAACTGGAGGTAATCATCATGGATTTTTCGACGTAGCAAAAACTGTTTTGTTCTACCGATCGGAATGTTGGTAATGGTAAATAGATTATTGAATTGAATTTGGAAATGTTTTGCTAAGTACTCCTTGTAGTCTTGCTCTAGTTTTTGCTGATTAGGAGTTAAAGAAAAATCACTATCAATAGGTACGGGAGGATTATAGACCAAATCAAGCACTAAATTAGGATCGCAACCATAACCAAGCTGATTTAACTGCTTAATAGCTTTAATTGAGCGATTGTATACATCTAAACCTCTTTGTCGATCTACATTATCCTCAAGATAGCAGGGAAGAGAAGCCGTTACTCGCAGTTGGTGCTTGGCAAAATATTCGGGCAAGTCTTCAAATCCAGGTTCAAAAAAGATCGTTAAGTTAGAACGAACAATTACCTCTTTCCCTTGAGCTTTGGCTGCTTCAACTAAAGGACGAAAACCATAGTTCATTTCTGGCGCACCACCCGTCAAATCTACGGTTTGGATCTGAGGAAAGCGATTAATTAGCTCGATAATCTGTTGACACACTTGGGGAGATAATTCTTCGGTGCGCTTGGGACTAGCCTCCACATGACAATGGGTACAGGCAAGGTTGCATTTACGACCTAGATTTATTTGTAATACCGTAATCTGATTTTTGGTTAAAGGTAGATTGATCTTCCTCGCAAAAGGAGTAATAGAAGTTGAAGTTTTCGTATTGCTCATAAATATTTAATATTTATTTTTTGTTGTTATTAATTGCTCATTACTCATTGTGGCAATACCAAGTACATAATCGCACTGATCATAGCTGCGATCGGCAAGGTTAAAACCCATGAACTTAAAACCTTGGAAAACACCCCCAAATTAGCGGTTTTCGAGACAACACCAACGCCAAAAATAGAACCGACAGAAACATGAGTTGTAGAAACGGGAACACCTAAGCGACTGGCAAAAATAACTAAAAAGCCTGTAACCAAGTTGGCTGCTAAACCTTTACCTGGGTTAAGAGTAGTGATCTTATTGCTCATAGTCATTGCTACTTTACGGGCATTCAATAAGCCTCCTGTTGCCATCCCTAAGCCTACTGCTAACATTCCTCCTCTAATCGAAAAAGCCGTTACCGTTAATAGTAGAGCGACAATTTTGGGAGTATCATTAAACCTCTGGCAAAACTAACTGCCCCTGCACTCAAAAAGTGACAGCCATCCACTAGCTTTTGACTGTTAATGCCCCAGAAGTTACCAACATAATGCTGGTTACAGTTTTCAACTGTATCTAGGGTAATTTCTGAATTTTGAGTGAATTGTCTTTTACTACCAACAGGCACTAATTGTGGTTTACTACCAACACAGACACACCAAGCTTTTTCGATTTTCAACACAATGCGACCATAATGCAGGATACTATAAATACCTATTCCTAAAGCGATCGCCATTAGAGGACTAACTAGCAGAGGAATAAAATAGGACTTGCCCAAAGCAGTAAAGTTTAATTCTGAACCAATTGCAGCAAAACCAGCCCCCGTCAAAGCTCCTGTAATGCCGTGGGTAGTAGAAATGGGAAACCCTGTAATGGTAGCCAAGATAACGGTAACGGCTGCCCCGAAAGCTACTGCTAAATGGAAAGAACTAGTATCGGCGATCGCATCTGTCACTAATCCTTTACCTGAAAAGCTTTTCAACAGAGCATCCGCAAGAATTACTGAGCAGAGTGAACCCGCCAAAGTAGTAGCCGTCGCCCACCAAATAGCAACTTGGTAATTAGTAGTTTTACTACCAAAGAGGGTTGCCACCCCTTTAAAATTATCGTTAGCACCATTAGCATAAGCTAAAAAAACCGTTGCTCCGAAAATAGCTAAAGTCCACATATTTACTGATTACTGATTACTGATTATAAACATCGATCAACAGCAAACTCCAGGGGAACAACAGTCATCGCTGCTGGTGTCAGTCAGGTTGTATTCTGAACCCTTAGTTTCTCTGGCGTGGCGTACGGCTTTAGTTTTGCAGTTAAATTCCGCTGCGTCTTCTAGAGCGATATTCTCATGGGGTTCAATGCCGATTACGTCTTTACTATAAGGACTACAGCAGCTAGTCATAATGTTATAGGTCTTGTCACATACAGCCATTCTTTCTCCTCGACAGAAGACATGACCATCATCATCTATTACCTGTTTCCAAGGCCCTTTATAGACAATAGACTGCTTTCTTTCTAAGCAGATACCTTCCTTGCCTTTGTAGGCTCTGACGGTCATAGAACGAAATTCCACACCATCAATTACCTGCCAAGGAGTTTCTTCTCGCTTAAGGATTTCTACCCCATAAAATCCTGCTTCTTCAAACATTTTCAAGAACAAATCTTCTCTAAATGCCCCTGCAATACAGCCACTCCACAGATCGGGATCTTGCATGATTTTGGAAGTTGGATCTTCGTCACAGACGATATCAGAAATGACTGCTCTACCACCTCGTTTCAGTACGCGGAAAATCTCTTTAAAAAGTTGCTGTTTGTCTTGAGGACGAACTAAGTTGAGAACACAGTTAGAAATCACCACATCAACGCTATTTTCGGCAATTAAAGGCTGTTCTTGTCTGAGGCGATCGCATTCTATTTCATAAGCCCCAATCTTGTCTACTGATGTTACAGGATTATTCTGTAACCAAGTTTCTAATTGCTCTAAGGGTAATTTTAAATCCTGAATTTTGCCCTTAACAAACTCAGTGTTGCTGTAACCTAGCTTATCTGCCATTTCTGGCTGATACTTCCGTGCCAGATTCAGCATTTCATCATTAAAATCCACACCGATGATTTTGCCCGACTCACCTACCTTTTGCGCCAAAATATAGCAATTTTTCCCCGCCCCTGAACCTAAATCAACGACAGTTTCTTCCTCGTTAACATAGCGAGTAGGATCGCCACATCCATAGTCTTTGGCGATAATTTCGGCGGGCAAATTTTCTGTATAATTGCCTGCATATTCCGTCGGACAACACAAACTTGGCTGTTGTTGTCTAGCACCTTCTTGATATCTTGATAGTACTGTCGATTCTATATCGTAATCTAAATCGTTCGATGGGCTTGGCTGGCTAGTTGCAATCTCAGTCACAGAAATTAATCCTTTTATTTAACTTATGTCTGTTTACAGGTTAATTAAATTATTACAGAGTATAAGAGCGATCTTACTTTACCAAAATCATTCCTAGATGATTTAACTTTTGCCAGGATTCAGGGATAAAGTAGAGTTTTTTGCTCATGTTAACTCCTCTCTTTCTAAATTCTTGTATCTTAACTTTCCTTAATTTATTTAGATAAATTTTTGTAATATTAATGACTGCACACAAGTTTCTCACAATTTTTATTTAACTTAAAAAAAACAGTTAAATAAAGAAATGGAGACTAATTCAATGACTACTTCAAACATTAAACTAGTTGAACCAAGGATAGGGGTAAACAGCAGTTCACCCCTACAGAAAGTATCGCATTCTTTTTTCAATTTAATGTCAGTTTTCCCAACTTAAACATAAGATTAATTCCAGATTTATCATGACTAATAATTCATCAATAAGACCGATACAAACAACAGGTCGTTATCTAGTTCTTCTCCCTGAAGAAGATGTTCGTTCGGGAATAAGTGCATTGACCGACTCAACAGGGGTGAGAGATATTGACGATTCTGCTTTTAGTAACATAGGAGTTGCTGTAGTTGATTTAGACCCCAATCAAGTACAATCTCTTAATGCTGCTGTAGCTGGTTCACAACCTATTTTAGCTGCCGAACCAGAACAGATTATGTATGCAATTGGAAATATGGCCATTAGCGGAGATACAGCTAATTATCTTCAAGGCTACAAAGAGGCTATAAGCCATCTAGTAGATAATTTGAGCAATGGTGGAGTTACCCTAGGACAACAACTCACTACTTCTGCGTTTACTGATGGTGCTACCACCTGGGGACTCCAAGCAACCAAAGTTGTCAGTAGTCGCTATAGTGGTGCGGGCGTTAAAGTTGCGGTGCTGGATACAGGTTTAGACTTGACCCACCCTGATTTTGCTGGGCGCAATATTACAGAGCGATCTTTTATCTCAGGGGAAGCTGTTCAAGATCTACAGGGTCACGGTACTCACTGTGTTGGAACTGCTTGTGGAGCTTTAAATCCACCCGACCCATCTTTTCCTATGCGCTACGGCATTGCTCACCAGGCAGAAATATTTGCTGGTAAAGTCTTAAGTAACCAGGGTTCGGGGGCTGATGGCGGCATCTTAGCTGGCATTGATTGGGCAATTAGTAATGGTTGTCAAATTATCTCTATGTCTTTAGGTGCAGGTACTCGTCCTGGCACTCCTTTTTCGCCGATTTATGAAGAGGTTGCCAAACGCGCCCTCAGTCGAGGCACTTTAATTATTGCTGCTGCTGGTAATTCGAGCAGTAGACCTGGTTTAATTAATCCTGTAGGTCGTCCTGCTAACTGTCCCTCAATTATGGCTGTAGCTGCTTTAAATAGCCAATTACAAATTTCTTTCTTTTCCGACGGCTCAATTAATCCTGATGGTGGAGGAGTCGATATTGCAGGACCAGGTGTAGATGTTTATTCTACTTGGTCAACAAAAGCAGTCCCGACACCATTAAGATATCGCACAATTAGCGGTACTAGCATGGCTACTCCTCACGTGGCAGGAATTGCAGCCCTCCATGCCGAAGCAACTGGTAAAAGAGGACTGGAACTATGGGCTTTGTTGATGCAAAATGCTCAAAGATTATCTTTGCCTTCAGTTGATGTGGGAGTTGGTTTGGCTCAAGCACCCATTTGACAGAACATAAGTTAGGCTATTTTGAATCTTGCTAGGATATATAAGTAGACAGATGCCAAAAACACGGAAACCCGTTCAAATTCTGTTGGAGTTAATACGCAGTTGAAATTTGGTTACTGGTTTAGTTACTGGAAACTCATAATTAGAGAAGGCTTGGCGATATTGTGTTTAGCCGTATCTATCTACTTATCAAGGGGTATATTTACCCAAAATCCATCTTTTATTCAAGGTACTGAGATGTCCCAAGTTCAAATATCCGTATCTGTTGACGATGCTTATCTACCTCAAATCGAGCAAATTTCCCAGCAACTACAATCATCTGGCATGAATGTAGAGCAAACTTTATCGAGTATTGGGATTATCAACGGTTCAATTGACTCGGCTAGGCTTAACAGTCTCGATCAAATAGAGGGGATCAAAAATGTTGAATCTCAACAAGGCTATCAATTAGCTCCTCCTAATTCCGAGCTTCAATAATTGGGAATATCAGTAAATCCCTCTTAGTTCGACTGCTACGTATAGGAACAGGATTAATTATTGGCAGTAGAATTCGCCAGCACAAAAAAAAGACCATAGTTTGAGCTATAGTCTTGACAAAGCCTGGTAAATGATCGTTATGCAAAGCTTAAATATCGCCTTGAATCCTAGAACGTAAAGGTAGTTCTCATTACACCAATTAACGCATCTTCATCATCAGATGAACCATTGGGATTGACGATATAAACAACACCTGGAGTTACCGAAATATTGTCGTTGAACTGATACTTATACAAACCTTCAATATGAATTGGCGCGTCTTCACCGACACCATTTGAAGCAGAATCAACATATGGTTCTGCACCCACAAACAAGGAAGCCAAGTTACCTTCTTTCCCTAAATCGGGGAATGACACACCTCCACCATAGGAATAAATATCAGCATCATCAGGACCGCCAGACTGTTGAGCCTTGGTTAACATGCCAAAAGCATTTAAGGCAACGCGATCGCCAAGTTGAAAAGCTGCCTCTAAACCATAAGAGTTACTGGAAACCTCTCCTCCATTCTCACCAAAAGGCTGTCTGGCAGTACCAGTACCAACACCCAAGTCGTAGATAGTGTTATCTGATGCGCCAAATTTACCTAATACATAAGTACCAGCAAGCTGAAGCTTATCATCTAAAAAGCTTAGGGTGACTTGACCTAGAGCAGAGTATTCTTCGTTAAATAAACCCCCATCATTATCAGCATCCTCAAGCGGATTGGCAGAATCCCCACCAAAATAACCAGCACTAACAGTAACAAAATCAGTAGGTTTAAGGTTGAAACCAACACCACCACCGCTGGCAAGACCAATTTTGTAAATAGGACTAGATTCAGCAAAGCTAGAAAGAGAACCTGTTGCACCAGTAAAGGAGTCTAGATAAGGGCTTAGGGTAGGCACAAAATCCTGCCACAGAGGGGCAGCGGCTGGGAGATAAACATCGATTTTTTCGCCGATGGGGAAGTAATAAGCTAACCAGCCAAGAACTACATTATTCTCGCCAGTTGGACCAGTTTGATAAGTTAAGTCACCAGTCTCTAAAGGCGCGGCTACTTCATTCGCTTCTCCTTCATTGCTGGTAGTTTGAAAACCAGAATCGGCTGCATTACTTGCATCTAAGCGAGTATAAAGAGAATCTTCGCCAAAGAAACTAGAAACAAAGTTTAAACGTACTCTGTCTTGAAATACTACTTCATTCAGGTCGGAGTTGTTGAACTCATTGCTAATCCCAAAGACAGCTTCTCCTTGTAGTTTGGTAGTAGTGGAAAACTGACTATCTTCTAAAGCAGCAGTACGACTTTCAATTTCGTCTACGCGACCACCAAGAGTGGCTAATTCTGCCTGAAACTCTTGATTTAAACGATTTATGGTTTCTAAGTCTTCAGTAGATACAGAATCTTGAGAAGAGATTAGACGCTCAATCTGATTCAAACAAGAATTCAAACCAGCAGCAAACTCATAACGTGTTAAGGGTTGACTGCCACGGTAAGTTTGATTGGGGAAACCAGCAATACAGCCGTAGCGATCTACTAGGCTACGGAGTGCTTCATAAGCCCAGTCAGTAGGGGATACGTCTCGTAATTGGTTAACATTTGTCACCTGATTAGTCGAATTGCTTGTGCCTTCCTGACTATAATTATTAATTTGGTTAAGTAACTGGGAATTGCTAGGATTGCTGTCTGCACCTGAAGTTGCTTGAGCAGAAGCTTGCAGTTGAGAACCTAACACAAAACAGAGCATTGCTGGAGAAGCCAGCAATAAGTTACGGATTAATTTAGACATTTTCCTCACACCTAAAAAAGAAAATTAGCTCGTGTTATCAAGGCGATCGCTTGATGATTAACTGCTTAGTTAACACACAAAACAATCTTAAAGTTAACAACGATATGGCATTATTTTTGTATCTCTAGATACATGGACACAATGGTGTCAGTAGTTGTGGAAATTGTCAACTTGCCGAATAGATCTGCTTTTTCCTATTAAGCAGGGTTAATTTAGTTGCTTACCCAATTAACTAAAGTTCTTACAGGGAAGCCCGTTGCTCCTTTGTTGTTAATCCCTCCTGGAGACTCTGCCCAAACTGGACCTGCCACGTCTAAATGCATCCAAGGTGTATCCTTGATAAACTGCTTCAAGAATAATGCAGCCGTAATTGATCCACCCGCCCGAGGTCCAGTATTTTTCATGTCAGCAATTTGCGACTTTAAACCTTCAAAATATTTTTCTTCCATGGGCAACTGCCAGAATTTTTCTCCTGCCGATTCCGCAGCAGCTTTCATTTCTGCTGTCAAAGCATCATCAGTACTCCATAACCCAGCAATATCGTTACCTAAAGCGACGATGCAAGCACCTGTAAGAGTAGCCAGATCGACGATCGCATCTACTTCTAAAGTTTCAGCGTAGACTAAAGCATCAGCTAGAGTTAATCTACCCTCCGCATCAGTATTGTTAACCTCGATTGTCTTACCGTTAGCAGCTTTCAAGATATCTCCTGGGTGCATGGCTTTGCCGCTAATCATATTTTCTGTTGCCGCACAGATAAAGTGAACTTCAGTATCAGGCTTAAGTTGAGCGATCGCTTTAGCTGCCCCCAGAGTAGCAGCACCGCCACCCATATCCATCTTCATGGTTTCGATTCCGCTACCGCTAGGCTTGAGGTTTAAACCACCAGAATCAAAAGTGAGACTCTTACCCACAATAGCTACCTTGCGTTTAGCTGTTCCTTGAGGCTTATAAATCAGATGAATAAACTTGGGGGGAATTTCTGAAGCCTGTCCTACCCCAAGATATGCCCCCATTCCCTGTTCAAACTGAGCGCAGTCGGCTTCTTCCATAATTTTGATTTCTAAACCATAGTCTGTGGCTAGCTGTTGTGCTGTTTCTGCCATAGTCACAGGGGTAACTTCATTGGCTGGAGCATTAACTAATTCTCTGGCTAAGATCACGCCATCGGCGATAGTTGACCCTCGACTAATCGCCTCGTCTTGTCCTGCTAAACCAATTAGTTCGACAGTCTCTAGTTTTGGTTTTTTGATTCTGGTTCAGACTTAAAGCGATTGTCTTCATGAAGTGCTAAAATAATTGCTTCAGTCATTGCCTGAGCGACATCTGGAGCTGATGCTGAACCAAGGGGTAGACTAATACCCAACGTTTTTTCTTTCTTAGCTAAACGGGCGATTTCCGCAGCAGCATTGCGCCAGCTATTGATATTTAAATCCTCTGGTTTGCCTAAACCAACTAAAGCAATTTTACGCAGGGGATTTTTACCACCCACACGACCAACTGCGGTAGTGCCAGATTTACCTTCAAACTCATCTTCAGCAATTAAATCAGCAATTGTCCCTGCTAATTTTTCATCGAGGGTTGCCAAATCTCCTGTGAGCTTTGTTTCACCCTCAGCAATACCCACTGCTAGCAAATCTCCAGTCCAGTCTAATAATGCTTGCTCAGTTACTTTGATTTGCATCCTCTTGTAATCAATCCTTGATATGAAATAACTATTACTTAAGTTTATCTATAAAGAGCGATCGACTCTACTAGAAAAATTGCCAGTCTAAATAAAGAGCAACTCTTGCCCCTGAAACCAGATTGAGTAATTGAGTATTTTCGAGAATTGACCATGATGCGACTAAAATATCTATTAAATAAAATAAAATAGCCGAAAATGCGATTTACTATTAAAAATCTATACTGGGTCGATATTTCGATTCTCTTACTGGCATTAATAGTAACGCTCTTGGGTATTGGTAGCTATGGATTATATGAACCCCATGAAGGTCATTTTGCCATGGTTGGTCAAGAAATGCTTTGGCGACATGATTGGGTTACTCCTCACCTCAATGGCTCACCCTATCTCAATAAACCACCCCTATTATATTGGTTGATCGCCTTGACCACAGGGATTTTTGGTTCAACCGAGTTCGCTGCTAGACTACCTATTGGTCTGGCTGGCTGGATCGGCATAGTTATTACCTGGAAATGGACTAGAGAACTTTGGGGCATTGATTCTAGTCGAGTTGCTGCGTTAATGCTTTCTGTAACTCTCGGCTGGTTTATTTTTACCCATCAAATCTTAATTGATGTCCTACTAGCGACATTGCTGGTTAGCAGTAATTATTTTCTTTGGCGATCGCTTTATCAACCCCATCGCCTCAACTGGTTGGGAACATATATTTCTCTGGCTTTATGTGTTTTGACTAAAGGATTAATTGGGGTAGTTTTTCCGCTACTAGGATGTTTAGGATTAATTATTGTCCGACGAGATTTCAAAATTCTAGGACGCATTAAAATCTATCAGGGATTACTGCTAATGCTGGCAATTATTCTCCCTTGGTTTATTGCGGTAGAAAGGGCTAATCCTGGTTTTTGGCACTATTTCATTGTTAATGAACATTTTGATCGTCTACTAGATCGTCGTTATCCTCCAGACTACGAAGTTTCTAAAATTAGCGCCGTTGGTTATTTAGCAATTACAGCCTGTTGGTGCTTTCCTTGGGTCTTATTTTTGTCCTCGGTAATTAAATCGGCTACTCAAGAATGGCAGCGAGGATTTTTAGCCAATGCTTCTCTTTTAGATCGTAAAAATAGTGACGGGATCTTCTTGCTGGCTTCCGCTGCAATTTTACCGATAATTTTGTTTCTCCCTCTTTCTTCTCGCCTAATTTACTATAGTATTCCTGCCATTCCTCCCTACATTATCTTGTGTGCTGGCTGGTGGTCAAAGCGTTATCGCCCAACTAAAATTAAAGTGCAATCTCTAGGAACATCTTCTACGTTTGTTGACTACTCAACATCTAATGCTGTCTATCCTGCTGCAATCTGTACTGTTTGTAAATCATCGGCGCAGGTGGCAAATCAGGTTCTCTCAACTAAAACAGTAGATCTATATGGTGCGATCGCTTTAATCTTAGGAGTTACCTGCTATGGTTTGATTGCATTTTCACCTGATGTAGTCAACCTGTTACCTAAATTGCTACAAACGGCAGAAATTTCTAGGTTGATGATGATTGTAGCGATCGCTTTGGGGACAGGCTGGTTAGCTTCGGGAGTTGCCATGCTCAAACGTTCTTCTTGGGCTTGGTTACCATTGGTCATCGTCTTAATGCTCACTTATCTAGCCACAATTAGAGGATTTGTAATCTATCAAGATATTCGCTCATCCAAAAATCTTGTCCAACAGGCAAATTCTTGCCTGAGTATTGATACTCTTTGGATCTATGAAGGATCGCGAGAAATTGGTGCAGCAGGTGCGATTGGCTATTATCTTAATCAGGGCAAAACCAAAGCTGATCGCCAAAATAGAGCCGATAGATCAGGATGGACTACCGTGGCTAACAGCACCTACCGTACTGTATTAATTCTGGCTGACGGTGGCAAAAATCGTATCCCTCCAGAGTTTCCTGGCTCTTCCCCTGAATATTTAATTACTCAAACTGAACTACAAACTTACTGGGATAGCGATCGCCCTGTAGTATTTCTGACTGATTTTCTGCGCCAACCCAATGACAGCAGCGATCCTCTTTCTCTCAATCTCCCCCAAGGAGCAAGCCAAGCATACATTATTAACGGTCAACGTCAACTTTATCTCAATCAGGCTGCTACCAAGCTGGCTCAAAATCAATGCCCGAAATGATTGTTAATTGGAGCAACAGAACAAACTATTTCCACTCAAGTAACGAAATTAGCTGACTGTACATCTTATGCTGAAGTTTTACTATCAAAAATTTTCACTGTATTCTCGTTCTGTATGGATTGCACTACTGGAAAAAAAACTGCCCTTTGAATTAATTGAATTAGCACTTGATGGAGATCAATGGCAGCCTGAGTTTTTAGCAATAAACCCTTTTGGGCGCGTTCCTGTACTAGTAGATAATAACTTTTCTATTTTTGAATCTTCAAGCATTTTGGATTATCTCGAACTTCAGTATCCAACTCCTTGCTTTTTACCCAAAGATATTAAGACATTAACTATTGTCCGAATGATAAAAATGCTGACACTACATGAGTTGATTCCAGCTATGCTCACTCTGATTCGTGTAACTAACAACAAAAATGCGATTGAGCAAGCTAATCAGCAAATAACTGCAATGCTTAATTTTCTGGAGACGCAGCTTGACGATGGTTTATATATTGCTGGAGATCAGATTACCCTAGCCGAAATTGTTGCAGGATCGGTCATTATTTGGTTGCCTGATTTAAATATCACTTTATCAAATCATCCCAAAGTAGAGTTATGGTCTAATCAATTAAGGCAACGCCCAACTTGGCAAGAAACCCAACCTAGCCCTGAAATTATTCAAGATTGGCTAAAGCGTATCCAAAAATTACCGAAAATTAGAGCAAGACAGTGGCAGCAAAAGCCGTCAATATGAACTAATCATTTAGAGTTTATTTGAGTTTTCAGAATCATTTATCTGCTCTGGTAAATTTGTTGCAGAATAATGATTATATGATCGCTTTTTCTTTCGTTTTTATATAACTTCTGAAAATAATCGAAGTATAGAAAACATTGCCTGTACTAAAATGAAAAATATTTAATACCTCACAATTTAATGCCTCAGTTACCCGTAATTGCAGAACACATCGAACTAACTCCTGGTGTCTGTGGGGGAAAACCTCGCATTGCAGAGCGTGGCATTGTTTTCTGTTCGCAAGGTAATAAGTCTAATAATTTCCTACACGAATACGATATATAGAGTCACTACCAATTAGTTTTTTACTACCTGATGAATAAGGATTTTCTGCCAAATTTTCAACAGCTTATAATAATTCTTCAAATTGAGCAATAGGTAAAATAACTGCGGTTTCTTCTCCCGACTCATTAGTAATGTAATTTATAGACAAACCCCCAAGTTTGGAGGAACATCTCAAAAATACGAACCTAGCATTTTAGCCTAGACGCGCTACTACAAGATCGGCGATCTACTATTGAGTTGATATAATATTATGTTTATTGAGCTTAAAGATTAGGTCATTAGGTATTGGACAACCAACTTAAGGCGGGACAAAAAGAAGAGTGAGTTCGCGGGTCTTAATCGAGAACTAAGATTTTTTCTTCTCTTCTAGATCGGAGTATAAATCTGACCAACTGTCTCTGAGAGCATCAATTGATTTTTGAAGTTCATCAATTTGATTTCTTCTGATAACCATCATTACTCCTTGAACATGAGATTCTG
>JAAUOU010000166.1 GCA_012034765.1 Pleurocapsaceae cyanobacterium CSU_1_1
GGCGACACCGCCTTAAGCAACTAAACCTCTGGCAAAAATAAATCTTCTTCCTTTTCTCTAAACTTAACCGAAGTCGATTAGACTTTGGCAAGAAATCTATATAAAGCAGTCTGTGGTTAATTATATTTAGCCGATTAGCATAACGAGCAGCATTAAAAAAAGCACTGTGATAACCCCCAAGAAAAAACTGCCAATAAACAAAAGATGACGTTGATTTTGAGATCGGCTTTTGGTGAAGATAGAACCATAGTAAATCGAATTTAAATTTTTGCCTCGCGATCCCGAAGGGTAGGTCGAGCCTAATCGCTCTTTTCTGAATTTACTGTTGATTTCTTGTTGAACCTGAGAATATTGATGAGTCAGATTCATAATCGTATTTTCTTGAGATTTAATCGTTGCCTGCAATTGCACTAGCTCTGAACTGAAGTTAGACAGAGAGTGATTCATTTGCTTAGTTTGACGAGCTTCTAGAGAATAATCAAAATCATGAGACATGATGGCATTGGCTCCGCCGATTTTAGTTATTTCTAAATTTCCAACACCTACCTGCGCAACCTGATGCAGCGTGCCATCCCAATCACCCAATACAGGCCCAATTTGAAAAAGCCTTTCTCTGTTAGACGGATGATATTAGCCAGATCTTTAATGCTGGTATTTTTTAGAATATAACCTCTGGACCCTGCTTTAAGAGCGCGTTCCAACTGCTTTTTATCATCTTGGGTGGTCAGGAGCAAAATCTTGCTCTGGGGAAAACGGGTCACTATTCTTTCTGTTGCCTCTATCCCATCAATCTCCCCTGGCATATTAATATCCATTAGGATAATATCTGGTTGATGTTCTTCTGTCTGGGCGATCGCTCCTTGACCATTATCGGCTAAACCAACTACCTTTAGATCTGGTTCACTAGATAAATTGATTTTTAAAAATTCTCTAATACTGCTGAGGTCATCAACTATTAAAACTGTAGTCATCGCAACAAAAATAATAAATATATCAATGAAACTAAATTAGACTTATAGCTTATAGATTTATTGTAAAATTAGCTCGTAAAGATTAGTCTAAAAAATAGTAAAAACAACTACTTTTTAAAGCAGATTAAGCGCTAAACGTATTTTGATAACTATTTATTTTGCCTCTGTATTCAATTTATTTTATAAGCATTAATAATATCTGATTGCTGTAAAAATTGCACAGAAATTATTTGTGCATATTCTACTATCTTTAAACTAATTTTACAGTTGAAGCCAACAATCATCGCTTTTAAAAAACGTATATAAACACAATATTGCTGCACCATTACTTTTGTCTTCAGTTCGGCAGTCAAGTAAGCGGAAAAATAGTTAAACATTTCAATTCATTAATCATATAATATAAATTCAGACAGAAAATGTAACAAAAATAAATATAAAGCAAAGTATTTTGCCCTGCTACATTGCAATCATTACAGGAGACAATTCATGTTGCGACTTGAACATATCAGTAAAACTTATACGACGGGGGAAGTTCTCAAAGATGTTACTTGGGAAGTTAAACCTGGAGAAAGAGTAGGTTTAGTGGGGGTCAATGGCGCAGGAAAATCGACTCAACTTAAAATTATTAGTGGTGAAATTGAAGCCACATCAGGAGAAGTAATTCGCCCCAGCAGCCTCAAGATTGCTTATCTGACCCAAGAATTTGAGGTAGAGCCAACCCGCACCGTTTACGAAGAATTCTGGACGGTTTTTGTTGAAGCCAATGAGATTCAGCAGCAGATGCATCAGGTGCAGCAGGATATGGAAACGGCTGATAGCGAACAACTTGATCGTTTAATTCATAAGCTAGATCAGCTACAGCGTCAGTTTGAAGCTTTAGAAGGTTATACCCTGGACGCTCAAATCGAGAAGATTTTGCCTGAGATGGGGTTTAGTTCAGAAGATGGCGATCGCCTGGTAAGTTCTTATAGTGGTGGTTGGCAAATGCGGATGAGTTTAGGAAAAATTCTCCTGCAAGAGCCAGATTTGCTGCTACTGGATGAGCCTACTAACCACCTAGATTTAGAAACAATTGAGTGGTTAGAAAACTATTTGCGGGGTATCAATACGCCAATGGTAATTGTCTCCCATGACCGTGAGTTTTTAGATCGCCTTTGCACCAAAATTGTCGAAACTGAACGAGGTGTCTCCACTACCTATTTAGGCAATTATTCCTCCTACCTTCAGCAGAAAGCCGAAGCTCGCCTAGCTCAGGGTTCAACTTATGAACGACAGCAAAAAGAAATTGCTAAACAACAAGAATTTATCGAAAAATTCAGAGCCAGCGCCACCCGTAGTACTCAAGCAAAAAGTAGAGAAAAGCAGCTAGATAAGGTTGAGTTGGTTGAAGCACCAGTAGGTAACCTGAGAACTCTTAAGTTTCGCTTTCCGCCATCACCTAGAAGTGGTCGAGAAGTGCTGATTATTGAGGATTTAGTCCATGCTTACAACAATAATATTTTATTTTTAGGAGCAGGGTTAACCATTGAACGAGGCGATCGCATCGCTATTTTGGGTCCTAATGGTGCGGGAAAATCGACTCTGTTGCGGATGGCAATGGGTATAGAAGAGTTTGATGAGGGCAAGATTGAACTGGGTAAGCACAACGTAATTCCTGGTTATTTTGAGCAGAATCAAGCCGAAGCTTTAGACTTAAATAAAACCGTCATGGATACGATTCATGATGAAGTTCCTGACTGGAAAAACGAGCAGGTACGGACTCTATTAGGACAGTTTTTGTTTAGTGGGGAGAGCGCCTTTAACAAGGTGGAAGCTCTAAGTGGTGGAGAGAAAGCACGTTTAGCTTTAGCGAAAATGCTCCTTAAGCCTGCTAATTTCTTGATTTTAGACGAGCCGACTAACCACCTTGATATTCCTGCGAAAGAAATGCTGGAAGAAGCTTTACAGCATTATGATGGCACTGTGTTAATTGTGTCTCACGATCGCTATTTTATTTCTCAGACGGCTAATAAAATTGTGGAAATTCGTGATGGAGAATTGGTTGTTTATCGTGGAGATTATCACTACTATCTTGATAAAATTGCCGAAGAAAAAGAGAAAGCCAGACAACAGGCTGAAGCAGATTTAAAGGCAGCGAAAAAAGAGGCGAAACAAGCCAAACAAGCCGAAAAAAAGCAAAATAAGCAAAAACCAGCCAAAGCTTAATTTCAGAGCGACTTTATTTGTTGAGTAATTCCCTGTTATTTGCACAAGATAGAATTACTCGACTAAAAACTAAAAACTATTTATCCTTATCCTTATTCATGAGGAACAACTCACAGCAGCTACCAATGACACTGGAGCAACAGTTACAAATAATCATCGACGATGCCACTAATTATGGCGTACCCAGTGCAGTTGTCGAACAGGCGATCGCTCCGATCTTAAAATCATTTGCCCAACAGTTGCAGCATCTCGAATATTATGTTCTGCAAAACTTAGACGAGGATTGGGTTTTAACCACAATTACTAATCCTCAACTACAGCAGTCAAAAACAGTAATTTATGCCTTTGTCTCCGTACAGGATGCAGCAACTTTTCAGGGTACAGCCAATCCAAATTTGATCGCCATGCCAATTTCTGTGGTGCAGCTTTTGTTTCGACTCTTTTCTCTAGAGCAAGTAGACAGCATCATCTTTCTAGAGAATTCCCCAAATCTCAATCACGGGGTTGAAATAAAACGCGATCGCTTATCTCAGTTAGTTCAACAGCAGATTCAGCAGCTAGTCAAAATTCCCCCTAATTTAGCTTAAATATCGGCAACAAAAGTTTATTTTGCAAATTAATATTGACATTTATATCGAAAATGGTTACGACTGTTCAGCAGTCATAGCTAGCTAGCTATAATTACAATCTAGAATTAGTCATAATGATCACAGTTGATATGGGGCAACATTTTGATCTCTTTACCTCGTCGATACGACCAAGCAATCTCTTGTCTATCTCCATGCCACTTAGCAGCTGGACGATTCTCATAGCTAGCAGCACGGTCACAAGTATTAATGGCATTATCAAGTTATATGTCTAACGTTCATAATTTTCAGCGTTCACTCCACCCCAGTACCGATCTTTTACAACAAGAATGGTCACAATTCAACCGTTTTCATTGCCAAGGAACATATCCTTGTCCTGTCTGTCGTCATGGCAAAGTGACAGAAATGCCCTTAATGGAAACTTTTGCCTGTAGCTTTTGTCAGCATATTTTCACCACCAACTTCGACAAACAATTACTGAAGATGGCAGATAGCCAACTACCTTTGACCTGGTATTGGAATGGTAAAGTTTGGAAGGGGATTTATCGAGAGGGATCAGAAGTCGGCGCGGTTTATATTTTGCTGGCGATCGCTTTTGTGCTGATTCCCACCGCTATTATTGCTCTTGGAGTATACCTGTTTCCACCCATGAATGGTAGCTTTTTATCTTGGCTTCCTTTGATGTGGACAATCTTAACTTTCTGCGCTCATCTATTTTGCGTAATCTGGCTAATTATCGAGTACTATCAATTTCCAATTTTTCTTTATGTCAGAGCTATAAAAAGAAAACTACTAAGTAACCTGAGTTCGGGATAAGAAAAGGAGGAAGTAGTAAGCTGAAAATGTATCTAATTCAGCACCCCCACCCCATGTTTATTCTAGAAGAATTGTTTTGCGACATAGATGATTTTTGTCAAGAGTTTGAACCGCAATGGCGATCGCCATTGTTATCTCAAGGGTTAAAAACTCGCAAACGTCAGCGTCAACACCGCGATTAGAGATGGCGAGGAGACCTCGCCCTCTCTCGCGGTCATAATGAGCTTAAGCGAAATTATGACCATCTTGATTGCCTTTCATCAAAGTTACTATCGTACCCTCGTCAGTCGCTTCAAGTCGGGGAACCCGCCCAACGCGCTGACTCGCAATTTCAAGCATTACTATCTGGATCATGTCTGTGTTTATTGGGCTGAGGAATTTCCCAGATTGCCGAGTTATCAACGTTTTGTTGAGTGGGTGAATTACTGAATCTTCAAATTACACCAGGAAATACTGATGATAGAAAGCCTGTTCCTGATTTGGTTTCACCTCTTTTTGGTAAGATTTTTGGAGACCGTGGATATGTATCTCAAGCCCTAGCTACAAAGCTATTTCAGGATTTTGGAATCCAGTTTTTTGCCAAACCAAGACGTAATATGAAAAATCGCCTAATGCTACTCAGCGATAAACTTTTAGCTCGTAAACGTTCAATTATAGAGACAGTTATCGATCAATTGAAAAATATTTCTCAAATCGAGCATTCTCGTCATCGATCGCCAGTTAATTTTGGCGTTAACGTTTTATGTGGTTTGATTGCATATTGCTACCAACCAAAGAAGCCTTCTCTGGATTTAGAAAAGGATTTGGCTCAATATACTTAACCCGAACTCAGGTTATCTCTAGTGCTAGATCTGTGTCAGATTTGAAAGCTCATTTGGTTCTCACAACCAAGTACAGAAAAAAGGTTTTAACTGGCGAGATGATCACCAGGTTAAGAGATGTGATAACGGACTTATGTGAAAAATGGGATTGCAAAGTGATTGAGTTCAATGGAGAAGACAATCATATACATTTGTTATTTCAGTACTACCCACAAATGGAACTACCCAAATTCATAGGCAATATTAAGTCGGTTACCAGCAGGCGATTAAGACAAGAATTTCCCGAACAAATAAATAAGGTTTATTGG